>DATHVC010000179.1:0-3794 GCA_035461565.1 Actinomycetota bacterium | reverse complement strand
CCCGGACCCACCACAGGCGTCGCCAGTCTTCGTCGTAGCGGTCCACGAGCAGGCTGACGCGAGGGTCATGCCGAACGTTCCTCAGCCGTTGGAGGGCGCGATCGCGTTTGGGCTTCTCGTCGATGATGAGCCACACCACGTCGCCCTCGAGGGCGAACACCAGCGGCACCACGTGCGGCGAGCCGTCCGGTCGCACGGTGGCCAGCCGGGCCACCCTCGAGTCCGCGAACCGCGTCCGCGCCTGGCGTTCGTCCATGTGGCCTCCGAGCCTAGAGGGAACGAGGGACCTTCGGCCCGCGGGTACCGCGTCCGCCGGCCCGTTCTGGGGTAGAAATCGATCGAGACGATCGTGCCATGACGCTGTTCCGGACGACGTGCCCCGTGTGCGAGGAGGTCGAGGTGCCCTCCGAGGGCATCGTCTTCTCGATCCTCGAGGCTGGCGACGGCGGCGGCGGGCCGCGGGGCGGCTACGGGTTCCTCTGCCCGAGCTGCGGCAACGGCGTCTGGAAGGGTGGCCGAGACCGGTCGGGCGTGTTCGGGCTTCTGCTCGAGGCCGGGCTCGAGCCCATCCAGGACGCCGCGGAGCGGATCCTGCGCGAGTCGGGCACGCCGAGGCATCACGGTCGCCGGGAGCGCCGCCGCCTCCACTGACCGCCGCACCGACTCCAACGACCGAGACCAGCCCAGTCCCGCTGGAGCGCACCGCCTTCTCTACCCGTCTCGTGAAGGCAGCAACTTCGGCGTCGACCCCCTCCAAGCGCACGAGTCGCGGCCTGCGAGGTCGGCTCGGACGCCAAGGTAACCCAGACCCGAGAGGCGCGACCTCGGAGAACGTCGTCGTACGTATGGAGGCGACTCGCCCTGGGTATGGAGGCGCCAGCGAAGGGAGGGACCAATGGCAACCGTGCTCATGCTGCTGGCGCAGAACGGCGCGAATGAGGGGACGACCGACCTGATCCTGTGGATCATCGCCGCGATCTTGGTGATCGCCGGCATCGTCACGCTGGTCCGTGGCGGCGTCCTCTGGGGCATCCTGCTCATCATCGCGGGCCTCTTGGTCGGGCCGGGAGGGGTCAGCCTGTTCGACTAGACGTGGCGCACCGACAAACCAGTCAATCTCGCCGAAGGAGGTTGCCATGATTGCCGCCGTCGACCTTGAGGCAGGCCTCGAGGAAGCCTGGGAGAACGTCGTCACGTTCGCTCCGAAGCTTCTTGGATTCTTCCTGATCCTGTTGATCGGTTTCTTTGTTGCCAAGCTGCTCTCGAAGCTCACGAACTCCCTACTGGAGCGGGTCGGGTTCGATGGCTGGGTCCAGCGTGGGACCCTTCAGACCGCGTTCGTCCGAGCCAAGACGGATGCCTCGGACCTGATCGCACTCATCGTCTTCTGGGCCGTCTTCCTGATCACCCTACAGCTCGCCTTCGGCATCTGGGGACCGAACCCCATCACCGACCTCATCGAGGGCATCATCGCCTATCTGCCCAGTGTGGTCGCTGCCGTCATCATCCTGGTGATCGCCGCAGCTATCGCTCGGGTCGTCACCGACGTGCTCACCCCTGCCCTCGGCGCCGTACGGGGCGGGGAATGGATTGCTCGCGTAGCTGGCATGGCGATCCTCGTCGTCGGGATCTTCGCCGCCCTCGATCAGCTCGAGATCGCTCCGGCGATCGTCAATGGTCTCTTCTACGCCCTGCTCGTGGTCGTGGCCGGAACGTTGGTCGTCTCGTTCGGCGTGGGCGGCATCCCGGTCGCTCGGCGGTACCTGGAGCGATGGGGTGGACGCGCCGACCAGGTGGTCGGCGAGATCCGGGCATCCGGGGCTGTGGAAGCCGCTCGGGAACGTGTGGGCGAGAGCACGGAAGGGGTTGCCGGCGCACCTGCACCGCCTCCACCGAGGTCAGAGATGCAGTAGCGCACAGAAAAAGCTCACCGCGGCCGAGCGCCGACGGCTCGGGGCCGCGCTGGACGCGATCGAGGGCGCCGAGCGGCGCTGGGCCGAGCTGGCGCGGGACCTCGGGTACTCGACGAGCGCCCGGGAGCTGGGCGTCACGATGTTCTTCTCGTTGAAGGCGGGAACGAGGATCGGAGACGACCCGGGCGAGCAGCTCCGGCGGGCTGAAGGGCATATCGGCAATCCGAGAACCGGGGCGAAGCCGACCGGGTGCCAGCGGCCCCCCGACCACGGGTCATTCGGCCAGCAACCCGTGCTCCATCGCGAACATCGCGGCGGCGGCGCGGGTGGAGGCGCCGATCTTCGCGTAGATGTGCTGGACGTGGTGCTCGGCCGTCCGGGAGGAGATGACGAGCCGCTCGGCGATCCCCCGGTTGGTCAGCCCCCGCGCGACCAGGCGGATCACGTCGACCTCTCGGTCGGACAGGCCGGCCGGCCAGGACGTCTTGGCGCCGGGCACCCGCTGTCCGGCCGCTTCGACCACGGCGCGAACAAATTCGGGGTCAACACGCCCTGCCGTCGCTTCGGAGGTCAGCACCTGAGCCGCCTCCTCGGGGGGCCTCCCCGGACGGTGGGGGCGATCCTGCGTGAGTGCCTGGTACACGTCGGCCGCCGCGAGCAGCCGCGCCTCGGCCGGGACCCCCGAGGCGGACGCGCCGTGGTGGTACCCGGAGCCGTCCTGGCGCTCGTGGTGCATCCCGGCGATCCGCGCGAGCGGTTCGAGGGCGCTCGACCGCGCCAGGATGCGTTCGGTGTGGTACGGGTGGAGACGCACCTCCTCCCATTGGGCGGTGCTCAGCCGGCCCGCGCGTTCCCACACCCCCGTCCCCACCGCCGTCCGTCCCAGGTCGTGCAGGAGGGCTGCGCGGCGGATGGCGACGGGGTCGGCGAAGCCCAGGGGTTCGGCGGCCGCGCCGGCGAGATCGGCGACGCCCGAGGAATGGCCCAGCGTGAACGCCGACTTCAGATCCACCATGTCGGCGAAGGCCGCCGCTACGCCGTCCAGGCGTTTCGCGGGAACCCGGCGGACCGGCTCCGGCTCGGCGTCGAGCACCGCCGTCCAGGGATCCGCCTCTTCGAGGTGGTCGAGGATGGCGGGGGCCACCTCGCGAACTACCGCGGCCACCGCGGGGTCGAACCACCCACCGGAGCGACGCCCCAGCATCTCGCTCACGGCCTCGGGGCCTCCGAGCCGGTGGAAGATCACCGCCTGCGTGGCCGGTTCCGCGATCCGGGCGGCGATGGCGATGTCGTCGCCCCGCAGCTTCTGGGGCTCCCCCTTGCCGTCCCACCGCTCGAGGTTCTCGTGGACGGCCCGGCGGACCTCGTCCCCGAGCCCCAGTCGCTCGGCCATGAGCGCGCCGACCTCGCAGGTGGCGCGCATGACGGAGGCCTCCCCGTCCGCTCCCGCCGTCAGCGCTCGGACGACGTAGGCGGGCCGCCGCAACCCGGCGCCGCGGCCCGTCAGGCGCATCAGCGCGACCATCTCGCGGCCGCGAGCGACGTCCGTGCGTTCGGCCACCTCCCGCATCGACAGGTCGTCGGGTCCGAACAGGAGGACCTCCTCGTGCGAGCTGGCGGTGCATCCGAGGTGTTTGAGCAGCGTCGCGTAGTAGGTCGCCGCCACCTCGTGCTCCGGGAGATCCAGACGCCGGGCGGCCTCGGCGGCGACCACGCAGGCCCGGACGGCCTTCTCCGGCGCCTGGCCCATCGCGAGGTCGGTGGTGACCGAAAGCGCCGCCATCAGATCGGCGAGACGCAGTTCGTCGTCGGGCACGTTCCCTCCCGGGGTCGAGGCGCCCCCAGGATGGCAGGCCGTCCCCGTCTCGGCGAGGCGGGGTC
>DATHVC010000178.1:0-4654 GCA_035461565.1 Actinomycetota bacterium | reverse complement strand
CCCGAGGGCGACCGCCTCTACGCGGCCACGGACACCGGGATCGCCGTGATCGACGCCGCGACCGGCCGCCCGCTCGGCATGGTGCCGCTCGAGGCTCCCGCAGGGGTCACGGAGGTCCTGCCCATCGCCGCCTGAGCCGGTCGGGAGGAGGAGGCGCTCGACCCTCCGGCTTCCCTCGGCTCGGATCGGCGAAGATGGGCACCGTGAAGCTGCCCGTCATGCCGCCGGTCTCGCCGATGCTGGCCAAGTCCGTGCCCGACATTCCGGTCGGGGATCTCTCGTACGAACCGAAGTGGGACGGGTTTCGCTCGATCGTGTTCCGCGACGGGGACGAGGTCGAGATCGGCAGCCGGAACGAACGGCCGATGACCCGCTACTTCCCGGAGCTGGTCGAGGCGTTCCGGAACCACCTGCCCGAGCGATGCGTGGTGGACGGCGAGATCGTGGTCCCCGGCCCCGACGGGCGGCGGCTGGAATTCGAGACGCTCCAGCAGCGCATCCACCCGGCGGACAGCCGCGTGCGGATGCTCGCCGAACGCACCCCGGCGCACTTCGTCGCGTTCGACCTGCTCGCGCTCGACGGGGACGACTACCGGAGGCGGCCGTTCGTCGACCGCCGGGCGGCGCTCGAACGCGCGCTCCGCAAGGCGCAGTCCCCCGTACACGTCACGCCGGCGACGACCGACCCCAAGGTGGCCGAGGAGTGGTTCCGGCGGTTCGAGGGCGCCGGGCTCGACGGAGTCATCGCCAAGCCGCTCGACGGGGCGTACCAGCCGGACAAACGCGTGATGTTCAAGATCAAGCACGAACGCACCGCCGACTGCGTCGTGGCCGGGTACCGGCTGCACAAGAGCGGCCCCGACGCGCTCGGCTCGCTGCTCCTCGGCCTGTACGAGGACTCGGGCGAGCTCGCCAACGTCGGCGTGGTGGGCGCCTTTCCGATGCAGCGGCGGCGCGAGCTGCTCGAGGAGCTCCGGCCGCTCGAGACCACGTTCGAGGGCCACCCCTGGGACTGGTCCAAGCTGATTCCCGAGGGGACGAGAACCCCGCGAAGCTCCGAGTTCAGCCGGTGGAGCCATGGCAAGGACCTGACCTTCGTGCCGCTCCGCCCCGAACGTGTGGTGGAGGTGCGCTACGACCACCTGGAGGGGCGACGGTTCCGCCACACGGCGCAGTTCGTCCGGTGGCGGCCGGACCGGGACCCGCGCTCGTGCACGTTCGACCAGCTCGACGAGCCGGTGAGCTACGACCTGGCCGAGGTGTTCGGGGAGCGTTAGCCGGCGGAGGCGGCGGCGCGCCGCCTCGCCTCGGAGCGGCGCTCGGCTTCCAGGCGTTCGAGGTCCACGTCGCTGTAGTCCACGTACGTCATCGCCGCGGCGATGACTCGATGGCCGGCGGTCTTCTCGATCAGGTCGTGCATGGCCTGCGCGACGCGGCGGTAGGTCGGGTGGCCCTGCGGGCTCGAGCGGAGCTCGATCAGGTGCATGGCCTCGCGCGCGTTCATCTGCATGACGAAACGGATACGGAACGCCATCGAGACCGCGTATTGCGCGACGTCCGGTCCCGCCGCCGCGAACAGCGCCTCCCATGTCGCCGCCGAGTCCTCCATCACCCGGTGCCACTCGTCCTCGAGCCCGGCGTCGCCGACCTGGGAGGGGGTCTCGTAGCCGTGCATCGGCGACAGGCGCTGCCATTCGAGCGTGAGTGGACGATGGCGCTGGAGGTCTCGGAACGCGCCGTAGTCGCACAACACGTCGAACCGGTAGCCGGTGCGTTCGAACGCCCGTCCCGGCTTGTGTCGCCGGTTGGCCCGGTCCCCGACGTAGGCGCGCAGGACGTTCTGGCGCTCGTCGTCGCTCATCGAGTGCGCCAGGGACTGGCAGCGGTCGTCGGGCAGGTCCGTCGAGGCGTACAGCGCCGCCGCGACCACCTTCTCCTCGCCGCGCGGATCGTAGTCGGTGATCGTGACGAGCTCGCGCGGGCCGGGCTCGACGCCGTCGGTGTACGTCGCGGCGATCTCGAGGGTTCGCTCACGCGTCTCCTGGAGATAGTGGGACCACGCCACGCCGCGATCGGGGAGGTCGACGCGTTTGAGGAACGAGGGGATCACCTTGCGGAGCTCGACCAGCATGAGATCGGCGTATTCGCGGACCTCGGCCAGGGGGTGCGCCCGCATCCGCAGCAACATCTGCTCGTACGACTGACCGGTGGCGTACACGCCGAGGTTCGACCGAGTGCCCGAAGGCAGGAGCACGCGGAGCGTGTCGCACGTCTTGGCGGTGATGGTCGAGCGGTACAGGAAGTCCGAGTCGGCCGCGTCCTTCGGGAACCGCTCGACGAAGAAGTCGTAGAGCGGCTGGAACATCCGGCCGTACGCCTCGAAGGTCCGCGAGGCGAACGCCTCGTAGACCTCCGCGCTCTCGGTCCCCTCGATCTCGGGCGGGACCGTGAGCCTCCACCGGCCGCCCGGCCGGTCGTCGTAGCGCATGTAGCGGGTGGACTGCTCCAGGTAGGCGGCAAGCCGCCCCCACTCGATCGCCTTCGCCAGCAGCTGCGAGGACTGCTCACACGCCAGGTGCACCCCGCCGAGCTGCGCCACCGAGTCGTCGCCGTATTCGAAGAAGACGTTGTCGTACAGGCGCTCGGCGCGTTCGGTGCCGACGGCGCTGGTCGAGCCCTCCGTGCCGACCTCCTCGGCGAACTCGTCGAGAAACAGACGGCGAAGGGACTTCGTCGTGCGCGAATACCGGGCGAACAAGGCCCCCTTGACGACCTCGGGCAGGTTCACCAGGGCGAAGACCGGCCCCTGGAGGTTCGTGAAATACGGCTCGAGGCGGGAGCGTTCCTCGTCGGTCCACGCTTCCGGAACGAACCAGAGGCTCACGTCAGTCGTCGTCCCCGGTGGGCCCGGTCCCGCCGGTGCCGGTGGGGCCGGTCGGCTGGGGCGGCCGTTCGCCCCGGTAGATGGTCACGGTGTCGCCGGCGACGAGCTGGGTCCCGGGCGGCGGGTCCTGCGCTCCGACGAGGTTCCCCTGGGGACACGACGGATTGAACCGGGTCTCCGACGAGAGGTCACCAACCAGGCCTGCGGCGCGAAGCTGGTTCAGCGCCGCGTTCGGGTTGATACAGGTGACGTTCGGCACGGTGATGGGCTCCGGCCCGCTCGAGACGATGATCGTGACCTCCGATTCCGGCGGAACCTCGGTTCCGGCAGGTGGATCGGTGCCGATCACGAGCCCCTCGTCCACCTCGCTCGGCTGCGACTCCGTTTCGGCCGCCGGTGTGAGCCCGGCGTCGATCAGGGTCGCCGTGGCCTGCGACACGGTGGAGCCCTCCGGGATCTCCGGGACCAGCACCGTTCCCGGGGTCTCGACGACGTCGAGGATCACCTCGCTTCCCGGCTCGACCTCGGTCTCGGCCTCGGGATCCTGGGCGATCACCGTGCCGGGCTCGACGTCGGGGTCGTCCTCCGGGGGCGGGACGGTGTTCCGGACCGTGACCAGGCCGAAATCGTCGCCTTCCAGGATCGCCCGCGCCTGGCCGTACCGCATCCCGACCACGTTGGGGACGGCGACGACGGACGGCTCCTCCTCGTCGTCCTGGAGCAGGTTCCGAGCGAGGAAGAACAACGCGAGCCCCAGGATGCCGAGGATCAGGAGCGTGACGAGCACCGGGACCCACCACCGCGAGCGTTCGGGCTCCGGCTCGGGAGACGAGAGCACCGCCGTCTGCGCCGGCGCGGGGGCGCGCTGGATCACCTGGGTCGAGGCGGGGGCCACCGGCAGCAGGGGCGTGGCCTCGACCGGGAGGCCACGGCGGACCCGCTCGAGGTCGGTCCGGAGTTCGTCGGCCGTCTGGTAGCGGTTGTCCGGGTTCTTCGCCATGGCCCGCAGGATCACGGCGTCGAGGTCGGGCGACACGTCCGGGTTGAGCTTCGAGGGGGGCGTGGGCTGCTCGAGCACCTGCTTGGACGCGACCGTGACGGGAGAGTCCCCCGTGAAGGGCGGGCGCCCCCCGACCATCTCGTACAACACACAGCCGAGCGAATAGATGTCGGTGCGCCCGTCCACCGGCTGCCCCTGGGCCTGCTCCGGCGACAGGTACGCCGCGGTCCCGAGGACCGCCGCGGTCTGCGCGACCGTCTCGGCGGTGGTGGACATGCGGGCGATGCCGAAGTCGGTGACCTTCACGTCGCCGCGTGAGTTCAGCATGATGTTGCCGGGTTTGATGTCGCGATGGATCACGCCCTGCGCGTGAGCGGCCTCCAGCGCCCGGCACACGTCGGTGGCGATGTCGATGGCGCGCTCGGGCATGATCCGCCCGCCGCCGGCGAGGAACTCGGCGAGCGTCTTGCCCTCGACGAACTCCATCACGATGTAGTGCACGCCGTCGTCCGACCCGGTGTCGAACACCGATACGAGGTTCTGATTGCTGATCCGGGCCGCGGCCTGCGCCTCGCGCCGGAACCGCGTGACGAAGTTCGGATCGTCGGCGAACTGGGGGGCGAGGATCTTCACGGCCACCGTCCGGCCCAGGACGGTGTCCTGGCCGCGGTAGACCTTCGCCATGCCGCCGCGGCCGAGTTCGTCCTCGACCCGGTAGCGCCCGCCCAGCATCACCGGTTGATCGATCGTCTCCCCCCTCGGTCGTCGGG
>DATHVC010000177.1:0-6764 GCA_035461565.1 Actinomycetota bacterium | reverse complement strand
GATCACAGCGGCCGTGGCCGCGTTGATCACGTCCACGTAGTACTCGATCTCGGTGAACGCGAGCGGGGCGTTGCCGGGCAACGAGACGTACGTCGCGAGCAGGCCGGTGCGACCGCCGGCAAGGCTCCGCGCGGCCGCGTTCGGCGTGTACCCGAGCTCGGCCGCCACCCGCTGGACCCGCGCGCGGGTCTCCTCGGGCAACCGGCCCTTGCCGGAGAGAGCGTGGGAGACCGTGGTGATCGAGACGCCGGCCTCACGGGCCACGTCTTTGATCCCCACCGCCTTCTGCCGCGCCATGGCCCGTCATCCTAGGCGGGAGGCGTGGGGGTCCGTCGGCCGGCGGACGCCCCGTCCGGCGGAGGAGCGCCCCGGAGGCCGAGGGGGCTACATCGTTGCGCCGTAGTGAACCGCCGTATGGGGCTGTACCGTTTTGACATGTCCATGCGTGTGCCCGCGCGCGCCGTCGCGCTCCTGGCCGTCGGCGTCCTGCTGCTCGCCGGCGTCCCCGCGGCGGCCGTGGAGAAAGAGCTCCGCGAGGCACGGCTGGAGCTGCGCGAGACCAAGGCCAAGATCCGAGCCCGGTCCAAACGGATGAACACGCTCCAGCGAGAGCTCAACCGGCTCGCCACGGAGATCTCCCGCAACCACGACCAGGTCCACCGGGCCGAGAAGCAGATCGGCAAGCTCCAGGGCAAACTCGACGCGCTCGAGGTGCATCTGGCGGAGCTCCAGCAGAACCTGGACGACCGCAATCGCGAGGCGTTGATGAACGGCCCCGGGGTGCCCGTCATGTACCTGCTCACCGCGACGTCGGTTGCCGACGTCGCGGCGCGCATCTCGCTCATCACGGAGATGAACCGCCGGGACGACCTGCTGGCCCGCCGCGTGCAGAACAACGCCGAGCGGCTCGCCCGCGGGCGCGCGCAGATGTTGCGACTTCAGCGAGCGCGGCAGCTCGCGATCCAGCAGCTCCAGGTGCAGCAGTCGCAGCTGGACCGCAAGCTCGAGCTGTCACGGAAGTTGTTCGAGCAGCTGAAGGAGCACAAGGAGGTCGCGAAGGACACCGTGCTCGAGGTCCTGCTGAAGGTTCGGCCGTTCGCCGCGTGCCCCGTTCAGGGACCGCATGCGATCGCGAACGACTTCGGGATCTGGGTGCACCGCTCCCCCGAACGCGGCGGCGACCACGTCCACCAGGGCAACGACATCATGGCGCCCGGCGGCACCCCGATCGTGGCGCCGTTCCCAGGAACCGCCGTCGCCGTCCCGAACGAGCTGGGAGGCAACGCGGTCAATGTGTACGGCCCGTACGGATACGTCTACAACGCGCACCTCTCGGCGTACGGGAAGCTCGGGCCGGTCGAGATCGGCGACGTGATCGGCTACGTCGGGGCCACCGGCAACACAAGCGCCAACCACAACCACTTCGAGTGGCACCCGAACAACGGGCCGGCCGCCGACCCCTACCCGTTCCTCCTCAAGGTCTGCTAGCGCGGCTCGGCGTCTTCCCCCTGAGCCGGGTCCGCGGAGGTGATCGCCCCCATCCGGGCGATCACCTCGCGCTCGATCTGGTCGGGAATCTCGGCTCGGATGCGCAACTCGGCCGCGATGGCCACGACGCCGGGGCGGGGGACGGCCGATTCAACGACCCTGGATGTCTGAGGGTCGCGGTCTCGGGTACCGTGCCCGAGGCAACGGACGAACGACACAGGAGGGGGAGATGGCCGTTCGAACCGCCGACGCGAAGTGGAACGGGACGCTGACCGAGGGCAGCGGCACGATGAGGCTGGGAGGGGGTGCGTACGAAGGCGCCTACTCGTTCGCCTCCAGATTCGAAGAAGGCGAGGGGACGAACCCGGAGGAGCTGATCGCGGCCGCGCACGCGGGCTGCTTCTCGATGAAGTTCGCCGGCGATCTCGGAAAGGCCGGCTTCGACCCCCAGGAGGTCTCGACCACGGCGAAGGTGCATCTCACGAAAGGGGACGCCGGCTTCTCGGTGACCCGCATCGACCTCGAGACCGAGGCTCGAGTGGGCGGGGGGATCGACGAGGAGACCTTCCGCTCGATCGCCGAGCAGTCGAAGAACGACTGCCCGGTCTCGCGTGCGCTCGCCGCCGTCCCCGAGATCACCGTCGCCGCCACGCTGCGCTGACGCGGCGTTGGCTCATCGTCGCGTCGACGCCTGAGGAGGGGTCGAACCGCCGGACAGGTCCGGGCGGCCGTCGTGGATCGCGCGGACCGTGTCCACCGTGTCGGCCTCCTCCGGGCGTTTGTCCAGCCGGTACCCCTTGACCCGCGCGAACCGCAGGGCCATCCCGCCGGGGTACCGCGAGCTGGTCTGGACGCCGTCGAACGCGATCTCGACCACGATCTCCGGCCGGACGTGAACCGTGATGCCCTCGCGCCGCGTCTCGAGCTCGAGCAGCCGATCGGTCTGCCACGCCAGCATCCGATCCGTCAGCCCCTTGAACGTCTTCCCGAGCATCACGAAGGATCCCGACTCGGGATCACGAGCGCCGAGGTGCAGGTTGCTGAGCCACCCCCGGCGGCGGCCGTGGCCCCACTCCGCCGCCAGGACCACGAGGTCGAGCGTGTGGGCGCGTTTGACCTTGAGCCAGCTGGCGCCCCGCCGCCCCGCCTCGTAGGGCGCGTCGAGCGATTTGGCCATCACGCCCTCGTGCCCGGCGCCGAGCGCAGCGTCGAGCACCGTCGCCGCCGCCTCGGCGTCGTCGACGACCACGCGAGGGACCCGTACGGGATCGGGCACCACGGCCTCGAGCGCCGCCCACCGCTCCGACCCCGGGCGGTCGATCAGGTCGTCGCCGTCCAGATGGAGCAGGTCGAAGAAGAACGGCGACAGCGGCGTCGAGGCACGATGGCGGTCGACGTCGAGCCGGCTGCCGAACCGGCTCATGGTGGTCTGGAACGGGTGGGGATGGCGGTCGTCCCGCAGCGCGATGGCCTCCCCGTCCAGGATCGCCGCGGTGAGCGGCAGCGCCGAGACGGCGTTCACCACCTCCGGCACGCGATCGGTCACGTCGGCGAGGTTCCGGGTGAACGCCCGAACCTCGTCCCCCAGCCGATGCACCTGGAGACGCGCGCCGTCGAGCTTCCACTCGACCGCCGCCCGGCCGAGCCGCCGGATCGCGTCCTCGACGTCCTCGGCCGTCTGCGCCAGCATCGGCTGGACCGATCGAAGGACCGTGAGGCGGAACCCGGCCAACGACCCGCCACCGAGCGCCGCGGCCGCCACCGGCCCCAGCTCGCCGGCCACCATCAAGGCCCGTCGAACCTCGGCCGCCGGCGTTCCGGAGGCGCGGGCCACCGCCTCCACCATCGAGCCTTCGAGCGCCCCCTGCCGAAGATCGCCGAGGAGCAGCCCCGTCAGGAAGGTGCGTTCGGGTTCGGTGGCGAGGGAGAACAGCCGGGCGATCTCCTCGCGCCGAACCCGTTGGCTGCCCGAGCCGACCGCGGCCTGGATCCGCAGGAACGACGCGTGGACGTCCAGCAGCCGGAGGGACGCCGCCGGCGCGGGTCCGGGCACGTCCCGAAGCGACGCCCAACCCACGCCGATCGTCCCCTGCGGCAACGAGCCGGACAGGTACGCCACGGCGACCGGGACCTCCTCCGGGCGCAGCCGGCGAAGGCACGACGCCAGCAGCTCCACCTTGGCCAGGCGTCCCGCCGTCTTGGCCAGCTCGGCCGACGTGCGGGCGAT
This sequence comes from Actinomycetota bacterium, assembly GCA_035461565.1. Lineage (GTDB taxonomy): Bacteria > Actinomycetota > UBA4738 > UBA4738 > HRBIN12 > CALGFI01. The sequence continues at coordinate 3,049 of DATHVC010000177.1, read as the reverse complement.
CTCCGCGAGCAGCACCGACCGATGGTACGCGCGACCGGCGCCGAACCCGGCGACGAGCCGCCCCCGTCAGGGTCCGCGTCGCCTCGGCTCGAGCATCAGACCCACCCCGGCGGCGAACAGCAGCAGCCCGGTGGAGCTCGGGCGCTCGCCGGTGCGGGTGTCACAGAACGCCCGGCCGAAGCGTCTTTGATCGATGATGAAGCGTGCGCATCGAGCGGAGGCACCCGTGACCGAGATCCACGATGAGCTCCGGCCGCTGCTGTTCTCGATCGCCTACCGGATGGTCGGCAGCGTCAGCGAGGCCGAAGACCTCGTGCAGGAGGCGTTCCTCCGCCTGCACCGGGAGCAGAGCGCGGGCGTGCGGATCGACTCACCCAAGGCGTGGCTGTCCACCGTGACGACGCGACTGGCGATCAACCACGTCCGGTCGGCGCGGGTCCGGCGGGAGACCTACGTGGGCACGTGGCTCCCCGAACCACTCCTCACCGATACGGCGCCGGACGCCTCGCAGCACGCGGAAACCGCCGACTCCCTCTCGATGGCGTTCCTCGTGCTGCTCGAGAGCCTGAGCCCGGTCGAACGGGCGGTCTTCCTCCTGCGAGAGGTCTTCGACTACCCGTACGACGAGATCGCGTCGGTGGTCGGCAAGAGCGAGGACAACTGCCGGCAGATCGCCACGCGAGCGCGCCGGCAGGTGGAAGCGAAGCGGCCGAGGTTCGAGGTGGACCGCGCCCGCCGGGAGGAGCTGTCCCGCCGGTTCTTCGAGGCGGTCTCGAACGGCGACACCGACGGGCTGCTGAACCTGCTCGCCGCGGACGTCGTCGCCTACGGCGACGGCGGCGGCCGGGCTCCGGCGTTCCCGCGGCCGGTGCACGGGAGGGAGAAGGTGGCGAGGCTGCTCGACGGCGCGACCGCAGGCGGCGATCGCCTGCGCCTGGCCACGGTGAACTTCGTCGAGGTCAACGGCCAACCCGGAGCCTTGTTCTTCGACGTGGACGACGTCCCGAAGATCGTCGTGACGCTCGACATCGCCGACGACCTCGTGCAGACGGTCCGGGTCATCACCAACCCGGCGAAGCTCCGCCATTTGGGCGCGGCCACCGAACCGATCCGCTGACCCGGCGACTGCTCGGCCGGTGCCCGGGGTGGGATTCGAACCCACACGTCCTTTCGGACAGGTGTTTTTAAGACACCCCCGTCTGCCGTTCCGGCACCCGGGCTCTTCGGATTCTAGGGGCGAGCACGGCCGGGTCGGATGCGGCGGACCTACGTGCGGGCGGTCGAGATCGTGACCTCTTCGATGTAGATGGCCTGGGCGGGCTGCTGCCCGGCCAAGCCGGCCGCCGGATCCTGAACCTCCAGCTCCTGGATGGTCTGCGCCACGTCCAGGCCCTCGATCACGCTGCCGAAGATGGTCCAGGCCCCCTGGTCGTCCAGGTTGTGCCCGCCGTCGCCGGTGATGAGGAAGAACTGACTCCCACCCGTGTTCGGACCGCCGTTCGCCATCGCAAAGGTCCCGGGACCGTAACTCTCCTCGCCGGTCAGCTCGTCGGGGATGGTGTACCCGGGGCCGCCGGTCCCGGTGCCGGTGGGGTCCCCGCCCTGGATCACGTCGATCGAGTCGTCGATGCGGTGGATCCGCGTCCCGTCGAAATACCCTCGGCGCGCCAGGAACACGTAGCTGTTCACCGTCTCCGGCGCCTGGTCGGCGAGCAGCTCGATCACGATGTCGCCGCACGAGGTCGTGAGCGTCGCGGTGTACACGCGGTTCGGGTTCACGACCTGAGCCGGCGCGTTGTACTGCGGCTTGCGACGGCGGGCGTCCCTCGGCTCCTGGGCGCCGCACGCGACCTCCTCCGGTCCCGGCTCCGGACGGACGAACCCGGTTCGGGTGCCGGGCTCGCCGGTGGGACCGGTGGGCCCCGTGACGCCGGTCTCGCCGGTCGGCCCGGTCGGGGCCGGCTCGTCGTCGCCGCGCAGGAAGACGGCCCAGGCGTACCCGCCGCCCGCCAGGGCGACCACGAGCGCGACCGAGATCGTGGCCAGGCGACGACGCTGTTGCCGGCGACGCCGCTCCGCCTGGCGCATCGAGGCGAGCCGGGCGAGCTGGCGGTTCCTGGTGCGTTTGGACACGGCGGTTCCCGAGGTTACCGGCTTTGCAGCTGGTCGAACGCCAGACCGTCCAGGATGTCGGTCTCCGACACGAGCGCCTGCTCGAACCCGAACCGCCGCATGACCGCGCACAACACGACCGCCCCGGCGACGATGACGTCTCCCCGGCCCGGGGCCATAACCGGCAGGGCCGAGCGCTCGGCCGTGGTCATCGCGGCGAGGTGGTCGCGGACCCGCTCGGCGTCGTCGCGCGCGAGCACCGTTCGGTGGATCGCCTCGGGGTCGTATCGATCGAGCCCGAGCGAGATCGCCTGCACCGTCGTCGAGGTTCCGGCCACCGCGACCAGGGTCCGCGGCCGGGCCGAGTCGGCGACCCTTGCGGCGTCCTCCAGGCGCTCGAGCGCGAACGCCTCCATGGATCGGACCTCCTCGACGGGCGGTGGGTCGTGCCGGACGAACCGCTCGGTGAGCCGCACGCTGCCCATCTGGAGCGAAACCGCCGCCGACGGTTCGGCGTCCCCCACGACCAGCTCGGTGGAGCCGCCGCCGATGTCGAGCACGAGGTACGGCGACGGGGCGTCCAGCGATCGGGTGGCGCCCAGGAACGACAGCTCGGCCTCTCGCTCCCCGGTGATCACCTCCAGCGGCGAGCCCGCCAGCTCGGCCACGGCGCGTTCGAAGTCCTCTCGGTTTGATGCATCGCGAACGGCGGCCGTCGCCGCCACCCGGATCCGGGTGGCGTGCAAAGCGCGGGCCCGCCGCGCGTAGGTGGCAAGGACGGCGAGGGTGCGTTCGAGCGCCTCCGGGGCCAGCCGGCCGGTTCGATCGACGTCCTGCCCGAGACGCGTGATCACCATGTCGCGCGCCAGCTCACCGAACCCACCCGACCCGTCCGGCTCCACCACGAGGAGCCGGATCGAGTTGGTCCCCTGGTCCA
>DATHVC010000176.1:0-11239 GCA_035461565.1 Actinomycetota bacterium | reverse complement strand
GACGAGCGGGCCCAGCAGGCGAACGAGCGAGTCCGGGCCGCGGAGGAAGAGGTCGCTCAGCTCACCCAGCTCGCCGAGGCCGCGAACGAGCAGGTCGTGCAGGCCGGGCAGCTCATCCAGGCAGCCGAGGACCAGACCAGGAAGGCCGATGAGCGGGCCAGGGCAGCCGAGGAGCAGATCGAACAGCTCACCGAGCAGCGGGACTCTCTGGAGCACGAGGTGTCACGGCTAAACCGGGCTGCCGACGATCAAGCTCTAGAAGCCAACGAGCTCATCCAAGCGGCCGAGGACCAGACCAGGAAGGCCGGCGAGCGGGCCAGGGCCGCCGAGGAGCTGATCGAACAGCTCACCGAGCGGCTCCGAGCCGCTGAGGAGAAAGACGTTCAACTCACCCAGCGCCTGAAGACCCAGGAGGAGGAGGCGAGAGAGATCGCTTCGCGGCTGCTCGCCGCCGAGACCGAGGCAAAACAGGTGGAGATCCGTGCGAAGGACGCGGAGGAGCAGGTCGCACAGCTCACTCGGCGGCTGCACGCCGCCGAGGAGCAGGCCAGCCAGGCCTCGGAACGTCAGCGGAGCGCGCAGGCGGATGCCCAGCAGGCGGACCTTCGGATGCGCGCCGCCGAGGAGGAGGCCGAGGACGCCGTCAGGCGGATGCGGGCGGCCGAGGACGAGGCCAACCAGGCCACCGCGTCGGCGCTGGTCGCCGAGACCAAGGTGAAGCAGGCCGAGGTGCGCTCGAAAGCGGTGGAGGATCAGTCCGCCGAGGTGGCTGCCAAGAACGCGGAGCTCCTCGAGCAGTTGCAACAGGCCCGAGGGGAGCTGGTCGGAGCCGAGGAGCGAGCCCGCCTGGGCGAGGAACGGTTCCGGACCGCGAACGAGCGGGTCGAGGTTCTGGAACGACAGATCAACGAGCTCAAGGTGCGGCTGACGGTCGCGAAGACCGACGTGCCGGTGGGCGCCATCCGAGACCAGGACCGGAACGCCCTCGCGGACGCGTTGACGACGGAGGTGCGCCGGCCGCTGACGTCGATCCTTGGCGTCAGCCTCGCGCTTCGGCACAACGATCCCGATACGCGTGACGGCCAGGAACTGGTGCGACAGCTCGGAACCAATGCCCGAAAGCTCGATCGCATGGTCGGTGTGCTCCTGGAGCTCGACCGGCTCGCCGACGGCACCCTGAGGCTGAACCGCCGCCGTACCGACCTCCAGGCGCTCGTCCGCCGCTTGGTGGAGGACTCGCCCGATCTGGCGAGCCGGAACATCTACGTCGAGGCCGACAGGGTCGTGGTACCGGTCGACCGGTCCATGGTCGAACAGATGGTCGAGACCCTGCTGGCGAACGCGACCGAGCGAACGTCCTCCGGCAGTCCGGTGTGGATCACGGTGTCGAGCGACGCGGAGGGTGCCATCGTCGCCGTCGACGACATCGGCCAGACCCTTCCGGAGGGGCTGCGCACGGGCTCGACGGCCCAATCAGACGAGAAGGACGGGTCCGGCCGCGGGCAGGCGCCGACCGGCTTGGCGCTCCTGCAACGGCTCGCGGAGGTCCACGGCGGCAGGGCCTGGGTCGAGGAGCGCGAGGGTGGTGGCGCCTCGTTCCGCGTGTTCCTGCCGGACGTGACGGAGACGGTGGCGGAGGCAGCCGGCCAGGGCGGCGAGGGGTCGCACGCCGACGAGGACGTTGAGGAGACGGTCCCGAGCGAGGCGTAGGTCCCAACGGCGGGATCGGTTCGTCGGCCGGCGGTCCGGGAGGCCGATGCCGAACGTCGCTCAGTCCGCCCGACCGCCGGCCGGGGCGAGCCCCTCGCGCCAGGCCATCGTGACTGCCTCGATCCTCGAGCGCGCGCCGAGCTTGGCCAGGATGCTCTTCACGTGCGTCTGCACCGTCAGGGCGCTGATCCCCAGGTGCTCGGCGATCTGCGTGGTGGTCTCGCCCTCCGCCATCCGGCGCAGGATCTGCGTCTCCCGGGTGGTGAGACGATCCACGACCCGCTCCGAGCGCCGGGCACTCCGGAGCTGGTCGACCACCGGCCCGAGGTGGCTCGTGGGCACCACGAAGTGCCCGGCGGCGACCCGACGAACGACGTCGATCAACTCGCCCACGGCACTGGTCTTCGGGACGTAGCCGCAGGCTCCCGCGGCAAGCCCGTCGGCGACCACGTTTGGGTCGTGGGTGGCGGTCAGAAGGACGATCCGGGTCTGCGGGGAGATGTCGCGGATCTTCCGGGTGGCGTCGACCCCGTTCACGCCCGGCAGGTTGACGTCCATCAACACGACGTCGGGCGTCTCGTCCGCCCCGACCTGGATCATCCGGATGGCCTCCTCGGCGTCGTGGACCGCGCCGACCAGGCGAACGTCGGCGTGGCGCTCGAGAAGCCTTGCCACGGCAGCGGAGAACACCTCGTGGTCCTCCACGACGAGCACGCGCGTGGCGTCCGGAACGGGTTGCATACCTCGGTCTCTACATCGGTCTCGGCATCGAAAACCTGAGCGCCCGTACACTGAGCGGACCGTGGTCTGCCCCTCCTGCGGTGAGCGCAACCCCGATCGCGCCCGCTTCTGCCTGCGCTGCGGGATGCCCCTGGAGGGACCGGGCCGCCGCCACGAGGAGCGGAAGGTCGTCACGATCCTGTTCTGCGACCTGGTGGGGTTCACCGAACGGTCGGACCGGGCCGACCCCGAGGACATCAAGGCGACCCTTCGCCCGTACCACGCGGCGATCAAGCGGGTGCTGGACACGTTCGGGGGAACGCTGGACAAGTTCGTCGGCGACGGCGTATTGGGGGTGTTCGGCGCGCCGACGGGCCACGAGGACGATCCCGAGCGAGCCATCCGGGCCGCCTTCCGGATCCGGCGCGAGATCGACGGGCTGAACGAAGGCCGGACGCAGGCCCCGCTCGCCGTTCGGATCGGGATCGACACCGGTGAGGCGGTGGCCGTGATCGGTCCAGGCCGCCAGGTCGGGGAGCGGATCACGGGCGACGTGATCGCCGCGGCCGAGCGCCTGCAGGCGGTCGCCCCCATCGGCGGCATCGCCGTCGGCGCGGCCACCCGGCGCGCCACGAGCGACCGGTTCTCGTTCCGGCCGCTCGAGACCTCCGACGGCGTCCTGTCGGCCTGGGAACCCACCGAGGTCTCCCGGCTCGTCCGCGAAACGCCCCACTCCCCCTTCGTCGGCCGCGAGGAGGAAGCGGCGCTGCTCCGCGCCGCCTTCCGCCGCTGTGTCTCGGAGCGCTCCGTCCAGCTCGTGACGATCATCGGCGAGCCGGGGGTCGGCAAGAGCCGGCTGATCGCGGAGCTCGCCGAACACCTGGATGCCCAGCCCGAGCTGATCCGGTGGCGGCAGGGGCGGGCGCTCCCCTACGGCGAAGGCGTCGGGTTGTGGCCCCTGGCCGAGATCGTGAAGGCGGAAGCCGGGATCCTCGAGTCCGACCCACCCGACGAGGCGCGAACGAAGCTCTCGCGATCGATCGACGCCGTCGTCGAGGACCCCTCCGAGCGCGACTGGCTGCTGGCCCGGCTGGGGCCGCTGGTGGGCCTGGGAGAGATGGGCTCGGCCGGCGACCGGAGCGAGTCGTTCACGGCCTGGCGCCGCTCCCTCGAGGCCCTGGCGACGCAGCACCCGCTGGTCCTGGTGCTGGAGGACCTGCATTGGGCCGACCCGGTCCTGCTCGAGTTCGTCGAGCACCTCACGGACTGGACGATCGACCTGCCGGTCCTCCTGGTGTGCGCCGCGCGTCCCGAGCTGTACGAGCGGGCCCCGGGCTGGGGCGGCGGGAAGCGCAACGCCACCACGATCTCGCTGGCGCCCCTGTCTGATGCCGAGACCGCCGTTCTGATCTCGGCCCTGTTGGACCGGGCGGTCCTGCCGGCCGAAACCCAACGCGCGCTGCTCGAGCGGGCCGGCGGCAACCCGCTGTACGCCGAGGAGTTCGTCCAGATGCTGATCGATCGCGGGCTGCTCGAGCGCGGCCGGGCCGTCCGGCTGCGCGAGGACGTCGCCGGGGTGCCGGTTCCCGAATCGATCCAGGCCATCATCGGTGCCCGGCTGGACGCGCTGGGGCCCGAGACGAAAACCCTGCTCCAGGACGCGTCCGTGATCGGGCGCGAGTTCTGGGCGGGAGCGCTCGCGATGATGGGCCGGGTCGAGCCCGAGCTCGTCCGGACCCGTCTGCAGGAGGCCGCGCGGCTCGAGCTGATCCGTCCGGTCCAGCCGTCCTCGATCAAAGACGACGAGGAGTACGGGTTCTGGCACCTGCTGATCCGCGACGTCGCCTACGCGCAGCTTCCACGCGCCGAGCGCGGGACCAAACATCGGGCGGCGGCCGAGTGGATCGCCGCGGTCGCCGGCGACCGCGTAGGCGACCCGGCCGAGATCCTGGCCCACCATTACGGCCGAGCGCTCGAGCTGGCGCTCGCCACCGACGGCCGAGACGTCGACGAGCTCCGCGAACACACCGTGCACCACCTCGCCGAGGCGGCCGACCGGGCCGCTCGGGTGGACGCCGAGTCCGCCCACCGCCACCTGGTTCGCGCGGTGGACCTGCTTCCGGAGGGCGATCCGGCTCGCGGTCGCCTTCTGGTCCGTCTCGGGGAGATCGAGACCATGCTCGGCAGGTTCTCCGACGCCGGGCGCAGGTTCGACCTGGCCATCGTGGGGTTCCTGGCCCAGGACGACCAGCGGGGCGTGGGCGAGGCGCTCGCCCTCAAGACCCGTGCCCTGCACAAGCTGGGCGACCTCCGCAGGGCGACCGACCTGCTGGAGGAGGCCATCGCGATCCTGGAGAAGCTGCCTCCGGGCCCGGAGCTCGCCCGGGCCTACTCGCGCATGGCGAGCCATCGCCTGGCGATCGGCGACTACGAGGAGACCCGACGCAACGCCGAGCTCGCGCTCGCCCTGGCCGAGCGGGTGGGACCACAGGACGAGGTGGTCCGGGCCCGCCAGAACCTGGGGGCCGCGCGTTGTGAGCTCGGCGACGCCGGCGGGCTGGCCGACCTCTGGTCGGCCCTGCGACTGGGGCTGGAGCAGGGTGGGGGGGTCGAGATCGCCGTCACGTACATGAACCTCGCGCTCCAGCTCTGGCTGCTGGACGGGCCGGCCATCGCGCTCCAGGTCTGGGACTCGGGGGTCGAGTTCGCCACGGTCCGGGGGTTCGTCCACGAGGCGTTCTGGTGCAAGGGCGGCCGGCTCGAGGTCCTGTTCGACCTCGGCCGGTGGGACGAGCTCGTCCTGGTCGCCGCCGAGATCGAGGAGTGGGACCGGGAGGAGGGCGGCGGCCAGCTGCGGTCGTTCGCCGAGATGTACCGCGGCATGGTGCTCGGGTACCGAGGCGACCTCCAGGCCGCGGTCCTGCTCGAGGAGGAGGTCCTCCCCCGGATGCGCATCCTGCGCCGGGCCGAGTTCCTGGCGCCGGCGCTCGCGTTCTCCGCCCTCCTTGAGCTCGAGCGCGGACACGAGGCGATGGCGGTGGACCTGGTGCGCGAGTTCGGCCGGGTGACCGAGGGGTATGACTCCTACCGATTGCAGTACCTGCCGCCCGCCGCCCGCGTGCTGGTCGACACCGGCCGGCTCGACGTGCTGGAGTCGCTGATGCTCGACGACGACCGGACCAGGAACGCTCGAACCCGCCACGCGCTCGCGTCGGCTCGCGCCCTGGAGGCCGAGGGGCGGGGACGCTTCGCGGAGGCCGCCGACCGGTACGCCGACACCGCCCAGGGATGGCTGACCTACGGCTCTATGCTCGAGCGCGCCCACGCGGTGCTCGGCGAGGGCCGGTGCCGGGGCGCGCTGGGGGAGAAGGACAGGGCGTCCGAGCTCGTTGCCCAGGCCCGCGCGCTGTTCGCCTCGCTCGGCGCGGAGACCATGGTTCGACGGATCGACGCCGCCCGCGGTCGGGCGGCCGCGGCGTCCTCGTGAACCGCCTCGCCGGCGAGACCAGCCCGTACCTGCTCCAACACGCCGACAACCCGGTCGACTGGTACCCCTGGGGCGAGGAGGCGCTCGAGCGCGCCCGGCGCGAGGACAAGCCGATCCTGCTCTCGATCGGCTACGCCGCCTGTCACTGGTGCCACGTCATGGAGCGCGAGTCCTTCGAGGATCCCGATACGGCCGCCGTGATGAACGAGCACTTCGTGTCGATCAAGGTCGATCGCGAGGAGCGCCCCGACCTGGACGCGATCTACATGGATGCGGTCCAGGCCATGACCGGGCACGGGGGCTGGCCGCTGACGGCGTTCCTCACCCCCGAGGGCAAGCCGTTCTACGCCGGCACCTACTTCCCGAGCGAGGATCGCCACGGGCTCCCGTCGTTCCGGAAGATCCTGACCGCGATCGCGGACACGTGGGCCACCCGCCGGTCCGAGGTGGACGAGCAGGGCGGGCGCGTGGTCGAGGCCATCTCCCGAACCGGCCGGCTCTCGGAGTCGCGGGAGGTGCTGTCAGAAGAAGTTGCGGCGCAAGCCCTTCAACGCCTGAAGGCCTCCGTCGACCGCCGGTGGGGCGGGCTCGGCGGGGCGCCGAAGTTCCCGCAGCCGATGACGTTCGAGTTCCTGCTCCGGCGCCATCTGCGGGGCGACCCCGACGCGCTCGACGCGGTCCAGCTGACCCTCGACCACATGGCGGCGGGCGGGATGTACGACCAGCTCGGTGGCGGCTTCCACCGCTATTCGACCGACGAGCGGTGGCTGGTCCCCCACTTCGAGAAGATGCTCTACGACAACGGCCTGCTCACGCGCCTGTACGTCCACGCGTGGCAGGTCACGGGCGACGAGACCTACCGCCGGATCGTCACCGAGACCTGCGACTACCTCCTGCGCGAGCTCCGCCATCCCCAGGGCGCGTTCTTCTCCTCCCAGGACGCCGACAGCGAGGGCGTGGAGGGCAGGTTCTTCGTGTGGAGCTGGGACGAGCTCGTCTCGGTCGGCGGGGAGGCGGTCGCCACCGCCTTCGGGGCCGGTCCCGGGGGCAACTGGGAGGGGACGAACGTCCTGTGGCGTCCGTTCCCCCTCGCCGCGGTGGCGCAGGAGCTCGAGATGGACCAGACCGAGCTCGAGCCCGCGGTGGCCGAAACCCGCCGCGAGCTGTTCCGCCGGCGGGAGGAGCGGATCCGTCCGGCCACCGACGACAAGGTGCTCGCGGCCTGGAACGGGCTGGCGATCACGGCCCTGGCCGACGCCGCGCGGACCTTCGGCCGCCGCGACTGGCTGGAGGCGGCGGTGGCGGCGGCCGAGTTCGTCTGGTCCCGGCTGCGGCGCGAGGACGGCCGGCTGCTGCGGTCCTGGCGGGACGGACGGGGCGGTGTTCCCGGGTACGCGGACGACCACGCGCTCCTGGCGGAGGGCTGCCTCACGCTGTACGAGACGACGTTCGAGCTCCGCTGGTTCGATCGCGCCCGGCATCTGGCGGACGAGCTGCTCCGGCTGTTCCGCGATCCCGATCGCGGCGGGTTCTTCCAGACCGGCTCGGACGCCGAGGCGCTGGTGCTGCGACCGAAGGACCTCTACGACAACGCCGTCCCGAGCGGGAACTCGGCCGCCGCGGACATCCTGCTCCGCCTGGCGCACCTGACCGGCGAGCCGGAGTACGAACGCGCCGGGGCGTCGGCCCTCCGCCTGGTCCGCGACGCGATGGCGGGCGCGCCGTCCGGGTTCGGCCACGCCCTGTGCGCCCTCGACCTGTACCTCGGGCCGGTGCGAGAGGTGGCGATCGTCGGCGACCCGCAGGATGAGACGACCCGCCGGCTGGTGGACGAGATCACGGTGCGGCGGTTCCTCCCCAATCACGTCCTCGCGGTCGCCTCGCCCGACGACGCCGAGGCGCGGGACCGCGTGGCCCTGCTCCAGGACCGACCCCAGCGCGACGGTCGGCCCACCGCCTTCGTGTGCGAGCGGTTCACCTGCCGGCTCCCGGTGACCGAACCCGAGGAGCTCGCCTCGCAGCTCACCTGAAGTCTTGAGGGCGATAGACTCTCGCTTCCCCGGACAGGAAGGCCCGCGATGACCACCGCCACGTTCGTCACATCCATGGGATCGTTCACCGCCCGGCTCATGCCGGAGCACGCGCCGATGACTGTCGCGAACTTCGTCGAGCTCGCCACCGGGGCGAAGGAGTGGACGGACCCGCGGACGCGGCAGCAGACGACCGACCGTCTGTACGACGGCACCGTGTTCCACCGCGTCATCCCGAACTTCATGATCCAGGGCGGGGACCCGACGGGGACCGGGCGCGGCGGGCCGGGCTACAGCTTCGAGGACGAGGTGCCCGCGGCCGGTCCACGGTTCGACCGTCCGGGCCTCCTGGCGATGGCGAACGGGGGGCCGAACACCAACGGCTGCCAGTTCTTCGTCACCACCGCGCCGACCGAGTGGCTGAACGGCAAGCACACGATCTTCGGCGAGGTCACCGACGGCTACGACGTCGTCGAGGCGATCTCGAACGTACCGACCGGCTCGCAGGACCGTCCCACCACCGACGTGGTCCTGGAGCGCGTGGAGATCTCGAAGGCATAACGCCTACCTTCCGTCAGACCTCGCAATTGCGCGTGAAGGCGCCGTCGAGCCCGCGCTGGCAGCTGTCGGTACCGGCGCCCCCGTCCAACACGTCGTAGCCGGAGCCACCGATCAGCAGGTCGTCGCCCCCTTCTCCGTACAACGTGTCCGATCCATCCTCGCCGTGGAGCTCGTCGTTGCCACGACCGCCGAACACCAGATCGTGCCCGGCCCCGGCCCGCACGACGTCGTCTCCGGCGAGCGCGCAGATCACGTCGTTCCCGTCCGTTCCGATCAACACGTCGTTCTGGGGCGTGCCGCGGATGGTGCAGGTGGGATTGGGCTGCCAGTCCGGAGAGAGGTCGGGACCCGGCGAATTGGTCAGCCGCACCAAACCGGTGCCGTCCGAGCTCATGGACCAGATGTCGATGTTGCCCTCGTTCACCTGGAACGACACGAACGCGAACCGGCTCCCGTCCGGGGACCACACCGGGTCGAATTCCATGAACGACGTGCTGTTCGTCAGATTCGTCTCGGCCCCGGTGACGAGGTCGATGGAGAAGATGTCCGAGGAACCCTCGGGGCAGCACCGCTCGACGAGGATCCTCGAGCCGTCCGGCGACCACGAGGGGTTCCCGTCCACGGCGGTGTTGGTCGTCAGTCGGCGCGCCCCCGTGCCGTTCGCGTTGATCGTGTAGATCTCGGGGAACCCGCCGTCCCGATCCGTGACGAACGCGATCCGGGAGCCGTCCGGCGACCAGACGGGCGAGCGGTCGGCCCGCCCCCGCGCCTGGGTCGTGAGCTGCACCTTCCCCGTCCCGTCCTGGTTGATGACGAACAGGCGGAGGGGCCCTGAGGCGCTCGTCCTGGCCGCGTACGCGATCCGGGTGCCGTCGGGCGACCACGCGGGGTCGCGTTCGGCCACGGGCGTCCGGGTGACGCGGCTCCGCCCCTTCGCCTGGGCGGAGGCCACGAACAGGTCGGGCCGACCGCGCTCCCCCACCTTGCGGACGAACGCCAACCGGCGGCCGTCGGGGGACCAGGCCGCCTGGAGGTCTGAGACGTTGCCCTGTCGGGTGAGCTTGGCGGGGTTGGCGCCGGATTCGTCGATCGTATACAGCGCGGGCCGGCCGTCGCGGTCCGAGCGGAACACGATCACCCCGTTCGTCGACGGCCACGCAGACGTCGCAGCCTCTACACCATGCGTGCCCAGCGTGACGAGGGCGATCGAGATCAGGATCGAGCAGATGGTGGTTCGCCGCACGAGTCCCCTCTAGGATGTGTCGCCGTGAAACCTATCACCGGCAGGGGGGCCGCCGCCGCAGCGGCGGTGGTTTGCCTGATATCACTGCTCGTCGCGGTGCCGGCAGGCGCCGACCGGGAGGGCGATCCCGAGGGGCGAACGGCGCGGGCGCCGATCATCAAGACGCGGAGGATCGCCCCCGGCCTGACGTTCACGCGCATCGTCCAGAGGAAGATCCCCCGCCGGACGTTCGTGCTCCGGATGAAGCCGTCGAAACCGGTCACCCTGGACGTGACGCTCGCGACGGCGTCGCTGCCCTCGAACCGAACCGTGCAGCAGATCGCGAAGGCCCACGGCGCGCTGGCGGCCGTGAACGGCGACTTCGGCAGCCCGAGCCTCGGACGGCCCAGCCACGCGTTCGCCCAGGACGGCAACCTCGTGCAAGCCGGCGGCGGACCGCTGTTCGCGCTGTCGCGGGACGAGTCCACCGTCTTCGTGGGGTCGCCGCCGGTCGTCGTCGAGGTCGCGAACCGCGACACGGGCCAGGCCTGGCAGCTCGACCGATGGAATCAGGGACCCCCGCCGCCCGGCGAGATCGCCGGATTCAGCCCGGAGGGTGGGACGCTCGAGCTCCCTCCGGAGTATTCGTGCTCGGTGCACCTCGCGCCCGACGGCAAGACGTCGTTCGATCAGAACGGGACCGGCGTCGTCCGGGATTTCCTGGTCGATCAGTCGGCGTGCACGCCGGGCCGGATGTCCCGGGACGGCGGCGTCGTGCTCTCCGCCGCCCCGGCCACGGACGAGGCGACTCACCTGCTGGCGATGGTCCCCGGGACACGCCTGCGACTCCGCTGGTCCGTCGGGTGGAAGGGGGTCTTCGACCTCGTCGGTGGAATGCCGGTCCTGGTGAGCGACGGGCGGAACGTCGTGCCGCCGTGCTCCAGCGCGTTCTGTCGCCGGCATCCCCGGACCGGCATCGGCGTGGCGAGGAACGGCGACATCCTGCTGGTGGTGGTGGACGGCCGCAGGGAGAAATGGTCCACGGGTGCCACCCTCCGCGAATTTGCCAACATCATGCGTAACCTCGGAGCGGTGCAGGCCCTGAACCTGGACGGCGGTGGGTCCACCACCATGGTGATTCGGGACAAGATCGTGAACAAGCCGTCGGAGGCTCGTCCGAGGCGCGTCACGAACGCGGTGCTGGTGCTCCCCGGCCCCGACCCCGGCGAAACCTAGCCTCGAGTCGGATCACCCTCCAGGAACGACTCCACGCGTCCCGCGGCGGATATCCCTCGCTGAGCCACCGACAAGCTTCCGAACAGGCGGGCGGAGGGCCGGGCAGGGGCACCCGGCCCCTCGTCGCTCGTGGGTCAGTTCTCGCAGCCGGCGATCGCGTCCTGACCGGGGCCGCCCAGACAGGTGTCGACCCCGGGCCCGCCTCGGAGCACGTCGTTGCCCGGACCGCCGCGGAGAACGTCGTTGCCCGGACCGCCGCGGAGAACGTCGTTG
>DATHVC010000175.1:0-2313 GCA_035461565.1 Actinomycetota bacterium | reverse complement strand
TGCTCGGTTCGCGCCTGGTCGCGGAGGTAGACCCGCTCGAACAGGAAGTCTCGCAGGCGGTCGAGCGCCCCGAAGACGTCGGCGGACAGGTGGACCTCCGGCGACGCCTCGCTGTTCGCCACCAGATCCGTGACCAGCGTGTCGATGCGCTCCGAGTGCGTCCGCCCGAGGACCTCCACGACCTCGTCCGGCAGATCGCGCTCCTCGAGCACCCCCGCCCGCACCGCGTCGTCCGCGTCGTGGTTCAGGTACGCGATCCGGTCGGCGTACCGGACGACCTGGGCCTCCCCCGTGGCGGGCTGCGGCATGGACCAGGTGTGGTTCACGATGCCGTCGCGGACCTCCCACGTGAGGTTCAGGCCGCGCCCATCGCGCTCGAGATGGTCCACGATCCGAAGGCTCTGTTCGCTGTGACGGAACGGCCGGTCCAGGAAGGGCGTCAGGGCCTGCTCCCCCAGATGCCCAAACGGCGTGTGCCCGAGATCGTGACCCAGGGCGATGGCCTCGGTGAGGTCCTCGTTCAACCGGAGCGCGCGGGCCGCCGTCCGAGCGATCTGGCTGACCTCGAGCGTGTGGGTGAGGCGGACCCGGTAGTGGTCCCCCTCCGGAGCCAGGAACACCTGCGTCTTGTGTTTGAGCCGGCGGAAGGCCTTCGAATGCACGATCCGGTCCCGATCCCGCTGGAAGGACGTCCGGAGCGGGTCGTGCGGCTCATCGCGTTCGCGGCCCTTGCTCGCCGAGGACAACGTGGCGTGCGGCGACAGCGTCTCGCGTTCGATCTGCTCGGTGCGCTCGCGGGCGGTGGTCACCGGCGCATGGTAACGCCCGGCCCCGACGGCCTCCGCGTGGCCTACCTCCGGAGCAGGCGGTACGCGAGATAGGCGAACGTCTCGCGCACGTAGCCGTCCAGCCGTGTGCGCTCCGTGACGGCCGCCGACTGCCACGTGGCCGAGGCGTACCCCGTGATGCCGAGGTCGGACGCCATCCGTTTCACGCGGAGGTTGTGCCAGGGATCGGAGACGAGGAAGGCCGTGTCGAGCGCGTGTTCGTGCATCCAGGCGGCCGCCGCCTCCAGGCTCTCGAGGGTCGTCTGGCCGACCGGCGAGGCCACCACGTCATCGGCCGGGAGCCCCTGCTCGACGAGCCAGTCTCGGCCGGCCTCCGCCTCCGACACGCGATCTCCCGCAGCGGCCCCGCCGAGGACCACCACCGTGTCGGATCTCCCGTTGCGGTACAGGAGCGCGGCGTGCCGCAGCCGCCCACGGAACACCGGCGACGGCTCGCCGTCGTATTGCGCCGCCCCGAGCACGAGGATCGCGTCGACGCCGTTCACCCGGCTCGCGTCGTCCGTGTGCGCGGCGCGCCAGACCGCGGTCGCGGTCAACCCGAGGACCAGGAGGATCCCCAGGGCCACGGCGAGGAGGATCGTCAGGACGGGATGACGGCGCAGCACGCCCACGCCGCGATGCTAACAACGGGGTCGTCTGGGTCCCGTTGTTAGGCGACCTCCTATGCTCATGAGGGAGGAGCGGCCCTTCGCCACCGTTCGGTTGCCGCGCCTTCCTCAGCCCGACTACGGGCTCGCGATCCCGGCATCCTCGAGCACGGCGAGGAACTCCGATCGATCGAAACCGTCGCCGATCACGACCCGTGGGTCACACCGGTCGCCCTGCTCCCAGATGGCGAACCAGATCCCCTCGATCCCCTCCAGAAGCACCGCCGTGCCCCCTGACGCGAGCGGGACCTCACCGGCCAACGGGAGCCCTTCGCCCCACTCTCCGGGGATGCCCGCGGCCGAGTGAAACAACCGGTCGCCCTCGTCCTGATAGGTCAACCGGACCCCAACGCGATCCTCGTACTCCTCCTCGAGTGCATCGACCCGCGTGAAGCCATCCGGTGGATCCAGCGGCGTTTCGCACTCCCTGGAGTCGCCGGCACAGGCAGCGAGCGGCAACGTCAGCAGCACCGAGGCAACGACACCCAGGCGTCGGGGTATGGGCCGACGGATCACGGCTGGGACGGGGGGTCGCCGATCGGCTCAGGGCCCGGCGTGGGCAGCGATTCCGGGATCGGACCGAGGAGCGGACCGGTACCGTCGAGGTTCGTCTCCTGCCCCAGGCCCGCATACAGCCCACCCAGGCTCTGAACCCGCTCGGCCAGGACCGTCGCGGGTTGACCGAACGTCGCGGCCATCTCGGCGAACTCGGCCGCACCCTCCTCGGTGCGGAACACCGAGACGAGAGCGAAGTCACCGGGAGAGCCGAGCTGCTCGGTGAGGCCGCGGAACTGCCCCACCGGTACGACGTAGTAGCC
>DATHVC010000174.1:0-3923 GCA_035461565.1 Actinomycetota bacterium | reverse complement strand
CGCGTCGGCGGCCACGATCAGCCGTTCGGCGCGGAACGTCCCGGCTTCGGTCTCGACCTCGTACATCCCGCCGCTCTCGCGCACCTCGGTGACGCGGGCGTTGTCGAGCAGCGTGGCGCCCCGAGCCTCGGCCAGGCGCCGATGCGTGTCGTTCGCCTCGGCCGCCGCCGCGATGCCGGACTCGGCCTGGAACATGACCCGGACGTCGTCGGTCAGGCGCCACTGCGGCCAGCGCCACATCGCCTCGGCGGCGTCCATCCACTCGAACGGGACGCCGACCTCGTCGAGCGCGTTGGTGTAGTCGTCCATCCAGCGGTACGCGCTCTTCGGATACAGGTCCAGCCCGCCGGTCCGGATCACCAGCCGCCGCCCCGACTCCTCCTCAACCTCCTCCCAGGCGGCATAGGCATCGCGCGCGAACCGCACGTAATCGGCGCGATGGTAGCTGAGGCGGATGATCCGCGAGTGGTCCTGCGAGGCCCCTCGCTCGTGGCCGAGCTCGAACCGTTCGAGGCCGAGCGTGCCGGCGCCGACGCGAGCCGAGGCCCAATACGCGGCGGCGGAGCCGATCCCGCCGAGGCCGACGATGGCGACCTCGAACTCCTTCCGCTCGGCCACTACCCTTCGGTTTCGGTGTGCGCGTGGTATTCGTACGCGCTCATGGCCCGCCCGGTCTCGCTGCGCCACTCGCGTTCCTGGGAGGGGACCTTGCCGAGCGCCTTCGCCATCGCCCGCACGTGCGCCTGGACCGAGCCGCAACACGAACCGATGTAGTCGATCCCCGCCTCGCGGGCCGAACGCGCGAACTCGGCCATCTCCTGCCGCGAGAGCTGGATCGGGTCGAGCTCGTACGGGAAGTTCGGCGTCGAGGTGAAGTCGGGGTGGTCGGCGCTGGTGCGGTAGGCGACCGGCTGCGCGGCGACCGGGCCGTCCACGGCGCCGCGCATCTCGATCGCGATCGGCAGCTGCTGCTCGGGGCCGTTCAGGCAATTCACGCCCACGATGCCGGCGCCGGCGTCGCGAAGGCGTTTCGCGCACTCGGCGGGCGTGTCGCCCTCGTACGAGCGTGGCATCGGCTGTTCGAACGACATCGTGACCATCACCGGCAGGCCGGTTCGTCTGGCACGCTCGACGAACAGCAGCGCCTCGCCGAGATAGCTGAACGTCTCGCCGATCCAGAAGTCCGGCGGCCCGGCGTCCACCTGGGTCCCGAGCTGACGGTCGAACAGCTCGCGAACGTGGCCGGGGCTCGAGGGATCTTCGGGCAGGTAGGCCCAGGTGAGCGAGAGGTTGCCGGCCACGAGCGCGTCACCTTCGGCGGCCACCTCGCGGGCGACCTTCACGGCGGTTCGGTTGATCTCGTCGACGCGCCCGGCCAGACCGACCGTGGCGAGCTTGTCGTCGCTCGCGTAGAACGTCATGGTCTGGAGCACGTCCACGCCGGCGCGCAGGAACTCGCGATGGAGCTGCGCGAGCGCGTCGGGATGTTCGATCACGACCTCCGGCGTGAACGGGCCCGCCTGCACGTAGCCGCGTTTCTCGAGCTCGAGCAGATACCCGCCGTCGCCGAGCACCGGGCCCTCGGCGAGCCGCTCCAGGATCCCCTTGGTCATCGGTCCCCCTCGAGGTCGGAGGCTGGAGTGTAGTCGGGCCTCCAGGCGCGGCCGAAGCGCGGCCCGTGACCGGTGGTCACGGTACGACGAGCACGGCGCCCACCCGTTCGAGGCCGGAGGCGACCTCGCCCCACGTCACCCCTTCGTCTCCGGAGGCGAAGACCCGGCCGTCGGCCGAGGCGAACGCCGCGAGCTCTGACGTCGCGTCGAGCCAGGCGCTGTCGATGTTGCCCTCGAACCACTCGGGCAAGCCGGTCGCGCAGCGTTCGAGCGGGCCACCCGAAACACCGCCGCGGTACACGGCGGCCCGCCCGCCACGAGGGCCGAGCGACGCCGAAAGCAGCACGGTGTCGCCGGACACGGTCACCCCTCGGCAATATGGGGCGTGGAGACCGTCCCGCCGTGTCTCCCAGGTTTCGCCACCGTCGTGGCTCACCGCCAGTCCCCGGGCGCAGGCCGCGAAGACCCCCGCGTCGCCCGCCCACACTCGATGCACGTCGGCATCGACGTCGATCGTCGGTTCCCAGGTCGCACCCTCGTCGCGCGACCGGACGATCCCTCCGACGTGAACGTTGACGTACAGGCCGTCGTCGTCCTCCGAGATCGAGCGCGAGTCCGGTGGCCCGCCCCATGGCGTGTACCAGCGATCGCGACCCTCGACCCGATCGAAGGACTCGACCGACTCGAGCGGGTTCGGCGGCGCGACGACGCGGGCCAGGTGGGCCTCGGCGGTGCCGAGGAGCATCCCGGCCCGCGTGTCGGCCAGGCAGTGCAGCTCCAGGTTGACCGACTGCACGACGTGGGACCACTCGTCACCGTCCGAGCGCCAGACCTCGTGACGGTCGACGATCGCCCAGCGCTCGGACCCCGCTCGGGCAAGTGCCGTCACGGCTCCCGGTCGGTCCTCGGCCCAACCAACACGTTCGAGGGTGTGCGCACCGTCCCCGAACGTGTGCACGCCGTCGGCCGCGCCGACCAGGATCGAGGTCACCTCACGAGGATGCCACGGGAGCGCCCGTCAGTCCTCGGCGAGCAGCGCGTAGATCTTCTTCCGCGCCTCCGAGAGCACCTCCGCCGTGCGCGTCCGCTGGGCCTCCGAACCGGTGCGGGCCACCTGCAACGCCGCGGCGCCGAGCTGGAACACGGCGTCCCGGAGCTGGCCGAACCCCTCGCCGCTCGGGCCGAACGCCCACGGCTCACCTTCGCCGCGCTCTCGGCGGTCCTGGAGCTCGACCCGGCCGGCGTCCGTCAGCGTGAACACCCGCCTGCCGTCGCGCTCCTCGCCGGCGATCAGCCCTTCGTCCTCCAGGAGCTGGAGCGTCGGGTACACGGACCCCGGGCTCGGTCGCCAGCGGCCACCGCTGCGCTCCTCGAGCCGCCGGATCACGTCGTAGCCGTGCATCGGCTCGTCGGCGAGCAGGGTCAGGATCGCGGCCCGGACGTCGCCGCGCCGGGCCCGCCGGCCCCCGCCCCACTGGCCGCCGAACACGGCCCGTTCGAAGTGCCGGGCCCACGGACCGAACTCGTGGTGCATCTCTTCGTGATGCATCCGCTCGTGGTGCCGCCCGTGCCTTCCGTACCTGGTGTGGCCCATCCCGGTCTCCTTTCTCGACCTGTCGCCGGGCTATCGCGATAGATCGTAACGGATCGCGAGCGAACGACAACTCCTCGAAGCACTGGCCGGTGGTTACCGGATCCCGTCCAGGAACGCCACGACGCGCTCCATGACCAGCGTGGCGGCGTCTTCGTCGTAGTCGGCCGTGCTGCGATCGGCGAACAGGTGCCGGTCGCCCGGGTAGACGAACAGGTCGGCCGCCTCGGTCGTCTCGGCGAGCCGGCGGGCGGCGTCGAGATCACCTTCGAGCGCGAACTCGTCGCGGTCCATCAGGTGGACCTGCACCGGAACGCCCTCCGGCCACGGACCGCCGAACTCCTCCGCTGGAACGCAGGAGTAGAGCAGCAGGGCCCCCTTGGCGCCGGGACGCGTCTGGGCCAGCATTTGCGCCGGCATCACGCCGAGCGAGAACCCCGCGTACACGAGCTCGTCCGGCAGCCCGTCCGCGACGGCGCGAGCCCGTTCGCTGAACCCGGTCTCCTTCGCGAACCCGACACCGTCGGAGAGGTCCGTGAAGACCTTGCCGTCGAACAGGTCGGGCGTACGGACCTCGTGCCCGGCCGCGCGAAGCTCGTCGGCGAAGGACCGGACGCCGGCGGTCAGCCCCAGCGCGTGGTGGAAGACGAGAACCTCTGCCATCCCGGCAGGCTATCGCGATCGCGGGGCCCGGCGCCGCCCGGGGCCGAGCTCGGAGG
>DATHVC010000173.1:0-4436 GCA_035461565.1 Actinomycetota bacterium | reverse complement strand
TGATCCCGAGCGCCCGGCCCTGCTCGATCGCCACCGAGCGCATCGTGGGGCAATACGGGTCGGCGAACGAGATGTGGGTGGTGACCGGGCCGTCGTAGAAGGTGTTCGGCCGATCGCGGGTCCGGTCCACGAGCTGGTCGCAGATGACGAAGTCGCCGGGTTTGACGTGGTCCTGGAGCGACCCGCAGGCGTTGGGCCCGATCACGCGCGTGACGCCGAGCTCCTTCATCGCCCAGACGTTCGCCAGGTAGGGGATCTTGTGCGGCGGGTATTCGTGTTTGACCCCGTGGCGGGGAAGGAACGCCACCCGGCGCCCGCCCACCTCGCCGACCACCGGCGTCGCCGCCGGTTTGCCGTACGGCGTGTCGACCTCGACCGCTTCGGCGTCGTCCAGGAAGGCGGTGAAGCCGGAGCCGCCGAACACCCCGATCTCGGCGGTGCTCACGAGGCAGAGCGCTCCTTCGACGTGGCCGTCGATCCCTCGCCGGACGGCTTCGACGCGCCATCGGAAGAGGACGAGCTCGAGGCGTCGTCCGTCCCCGAACCGCTCTGCTTCTTGGCGTCTTTCGTTCCCGATCCGGGCGTGGCGCCTTTCCGGCTGTCGGTCGCGTAGAAGCCGGAACCTTTGAACACGATGCCCGCCGGATGGAAGACCTTCCGGAGGGGGCCGCCGCACACCCCGCACGTGGTCAACGGGTCCTCCGTGATCCGCTGGAAGACCTCGATCTGCTGCCCGCAGGCGGTGCACTGGTACTCGTAGGTGGGCACGTGGGGAGTGTAGCCGAGGCGCTGTCGGCCACTGGGGGGATGTATGCCGGACGGGCCGGAGGGGTATCCTGCCGTCCCCGCTCGGCAGGAGCGCGCACCACCGGAGGAGTCATGGCGAAGTTCGCGAAGGTCCGCAAGGCCGTCATCCCCGCGGCCGGTCTCGGCACGCGGTTCCTCCCGGCGACCAAGGCCCAGCCCAAGGAGATGTTGCCGCTCCTGGACAAGCCGGCGATCCAGTGGGTCGTCGAGGAGGCGGTGCGCGCCGGCCTCACCGACATCTTGATCATCACCGGCCGGGGGAAACGGTCGATCGAGGACCACTTCGACCGGTCGATCGAGCTCGAGCACTTCCTCGAGTCCAAGGGGAAGTTCGACGAGCTCAAGCAGGTCCGCGAGATCTCGGACATGGCCACGATCCATTACATCCGCCAGCGGGATCCCCTCGGGCTCGGTCACGCCGTGTCGGTCGCCGAGATGCACGTGGGGGACGAGCCGTTCGCCGTGCTGCTGGGCGACGACATCATGGCCGAGTCCCACCCGCTGCTCTCGGAGATGCTGCGGATCCACGAGCGGTACGGCCGGAGCGTCCTCGCCGCCATGCAGGTGTTCCGCGACGACATCAGCCTGTACGGGTGCATCGAGCCCGAGTTCGTGGAGGAGGACCGACTGGCCCGGGTGCTCTCCATCGTGGAGAAGCCGGACCCGGAGGTCGCCCCCTCCAACCTGGCGGCCATCGGCCGGTACGTGCTCACGCCCGAGATCTTCGACGCCCTGCGGGGCCTCGAGCCGGGCGTGGGCGGCGAGATCCAGCTCACCGACGCGATCAACGTGCTGGCGCAGGAGCAGGCCGTGTACGCCCACGTGTTCGAGGACGGCCGGTTCGACACCGGCAACAAGCTCGACTACGTGAAGGCCACGATCGAGATCGCGATCGAACGTGAGGACATCGGCAAGGACCTGCGCCGCTGGCTCGCCGACCTGGCCGAGCGCAAGAAGCTGCTCTGACCTCCCTCGGGGAGACGGCCGGCCGCCGATAGACTGGCGGCCATGGCCCACGCGCACCGGGTGCACGACCACGACAGCGGCGTCGGGCTGCGTTCGGTCGAAGAGGCGCGCGACCACGTGCTTGCCGGCGTGGCGCCGCTCCAGCCGCTCGAGCTCCCCCTGACCGAGGCGTACGGGTGCGTCCTGGCCCGGGACGTCGTCGCCGAGATGGACCTTCCTCCCTTCGCCAGCTCGGCCATGGACGGGTTCGCCGTGCGGTCCTCCGACGTGGCGAACGCGTCCTCGTCCGCGCCCGTCGAGCTGCGGGTGGCCGGCCGCGCCGTGATCGGGCGCCGACCCGAGGGAACCGTGGGCGGCGGCGAGGCCATGGCCATCGCCACCGGGGCACCGGTCCCGGCCGGAGCCGACACGATCGTCCCGATCGAGGTGTGTGAGGTGGCCGGCGAGGTGGTGCGGATCCTGGATCCCTCCCCCGAGGGCAAACACATCCGGCCGGCGGCGGAAGACGTCCGAAGCGGTGACCCCCTCGTGCCGGCCGGCCGCCGGCTGCAAGCCCCCGAGCTCGGCCTGCTCGCGGCGGCCGGCGTGTCGCACCCGCTCGTGCGGCCGCGGCCGCGAGTGGTGGTGCTCTCGACCGGGGACGAGCTGGTGCCGCCGACCGAGACCCCCGACTTCGGCCAGGTTCGCGACTCGAACGCCTACACGTTGTTCGCGGCACTTCGCGAGGCGGGCGCGGTGCCCACTCTCGCCGGCATCGTCCGAGACGACGTGGAGGTGCTGAAGGAGACGGTGCTCTCGCACGGCCTCCAGGCCGACGTCTTCGTGTCCTCGGGCGGCGTCTCGGTGGGGGAGCGCGACGTGGTCAAGGCGGCGTTCCTCGGCCGGGGCGAGCTCGAGTTCTACGGCGTCGCCATGCAGCCGGGGATGCCGCAGGGGTTCGGCCACATCGAAGGCAGGCCGTATTTCGGACTGCCCGGGAACCCGGTCAGCGTCTTCGTGAGCTACGAGGTGTTCATCCGGCCGGCGCTCATGAAGATGATGGGCCGGCGGACCCTGTTCCGGCCCGAGATCACCGCCCGGCTCGACGGAACGATCTCGGGGCCGCACGGGAAGACGCAGTTCGCTCGGGTCCGGGTGCGGCGAACGCGGGACGGCTGGATGGCGGCGCCGACCGGTGCCCGCGGCTCGAACCTCATCGCCACCGTGGTGCGCGCGAACGGATTGGCGATCGTCCCGCCCGGCGTGGAGACGGCCGAGTCCGGCTCGGAGGTCCGCGTGATGTTGTTCCGTTCGATGGAGGACTGAGGTGACCTCCTCGGAGACGGGATGGGACGCGGCCGATGCCGAACCCACCGAGCCCGGCGCCGATGCCGCGAGGATCGTCGAGGTCGGCGGGAAGGAGGTGACCGAACGTGAGGCGGTCGCCGAGTGTGTCGTCACGATGACGGCCGACGCGTGCGCCGCGCTCGTCGCCGGCACGCCGAAGGGAAACCCCATCGAGGCGGCCCGGATCGCCGGGCTGATGGGCGTGAAGCGAACCCCGGACCTGCTGCCGTTCTGCCACCCGCTGGCCATCACCGGCGCCGAGGTCGTCGTCACCCCCGAGCCGCAGACCGGCACGATCCTGGTGCGCTCGACCGTGCGGGCGCGAGACCGGACCGGTGTCGAGATGGAGGCGCTCACCGCCGCCGCGGTGGCCGCCCTCAGCTTGTACGACACGGCGAAGGCCTACGACCGCGCCGCGAAGATCGACGGCCTCCGCGTGCTCGAGAAACGCGGCGGAAAGTCCGGCCACTACGTGGCCGAATGATGTCAGTTCACGCAACCTCCGAGGCCACCTCGACGCGCTGACCAGGTCCATCGGGTCCGAACGAGTTGCCCGATGGTGTTTGTAGCGCCCCATCGAGGCTGCTAGGTTCCGGTCCCAGCCCAGAGTTGTGACGGACCGGGGATCCGAGGGGGCTGGGGCGTGATCGGTTGGTTGCTGTTCGCGGCCCTGGTGGGCGTGTGGGCGGCGGTCCTCTTCCCCGGCCGGCGGAGCTCCCTCACTCGGAGCGTGGAGGATTTCGAACGGCGCATGGACCTGCTCGCGGACACGGGGGGAAACGGTCACGGTCGCTGGATCGTGACGCCGCGTAAGGGGATGGCGTTCATCGGTCCCCGCGAACGCGCCAGGGAACGGGCCCGTGTTCGCCGTCGTCGCGTCTTCGTGTTCCTCCTCGAGAGCATCGCGTTGACGCTCCTGATCGGCCTCGTCCCGCCACTGCGGGCGATGTGGTACGCGACCGGGGTGATGGTGGCCCTCCTGGCGGTGTACGTGTGGCTGCTCGTGTCGCTCAAGGCGCGCGCCGACGGAGCCGACCTCCGCACGGCGGCGCGGAAGGCCACGGCGGAGCCCGCGAGGCCCACCAGGCGGCGATACACCACCGACGCCGCGGGCCGGACGCCGCGAGCGGCGTTCAACGGTTTGCCCGCGCTCGGCGACGAGCTGGTGAACATCGCGGTCAAGCCGGCCGACCCGGTCGGCGCCCGCGTCTAGGCGCCGGCGAGGCGGCGGGTTCGACCGGAGAGGGCGGCGTGAACCTCGACGAGACCTCCGATCAGATCCGCCGTCGTTTCGACGCCCGCATGGAGGCGCGCGAACGCGCGCTCCCGGCCTCCCG
>DATHVC010000172.1:0-20986 GCA_035461565.1 Actinomycetota bacterium | reverse complement strand
TGGGCAAGACCACCCTCGCCGGCATCGTCGCCAACGAGCTCCGCGTGGGGTTCCAGCCGACGTCGGGGCCGGCGCTGGACCGGCCGGGCGACTTGGCCGCCATCCTCACGAACCTGGAGGAGGGCGATGTCCTGTTCGTGGACGAGATCCACCGCATGCCCCGCCCGGTGGAGGAGGTCCTGTATCCGGCGCTCGAGGACTTCAAGCTCGACGTCGTGCTCGGCAAAGGCCCGAGCGCTCGGAGCATCCGCCTGGACCTGCCCCGGTTCACCCTGGTGGGCGCCACCACGCGCCCGGGCCGGATCACGCTCCCGCTCCGGGAACGGTTCGGGTTCGCGCCGCGGCTGGACTACTACTCGGTCTCCGACCTGGAACACATCGCCGAGCGCTCCGCCGGCATCCTGGGCGTGTCGCTCGACGCCGACGGCGCCGCCGAGATCGCCCGCCGCTCCCGGGGCACCCCGCGCGTGGCGAACCGGCTGCTCCGGCGGGTCCGCGACTTCGCCGAGGTCCGCCACGACGGCGGCATCACCGGCGACATCGCCCGAGCCGGGCTGGAGCTGTTCGAGGTGGACGGGGAAGGCCTGGACAAGCTCGACCTGGCGATCCTCGGGACGATCGTGGAGAAGTTCGGCGGTGGGCCGGTGGGGTTGTCCACGCTCGCGGCGGCGGTGGGTGAGGAGGCCGACACGGTGGAGGACGTGATCGAGCCATACCTGCTGCAGCTCGGGTTCCTCCAGCGGACTCCACGCGGCCGGGTGGCCACCGACCGGGCGCGGCGACACCTGGGCGCGAGCGCAGAGGGTGTCCTTCCGCTCACCTAGGTAGCCTGTATGCTGCCTCGTCACCTCGTAAGGAGTCCCCATGCTCGTCCAGCTCCTGGCCCAAGATGGGCAGGCCGAAGGATCCGCGCTCGGAGCCCTGCTGCTCCCGCTGCTGCTGATCGTCGGCTTCTACTTCCTCCTCATCCGACCGCAGCGCAACCGCCAGCGGCAGCAGCAGGCCGTCCTCAGCTCGCTCGAAGTCGGTGACGATGTCATGACAACGGGCGGGATCTTCGGGACGATCGTGGAGATCGACGACGAAGAAGGCGTGCTCACCGTGGAGATCGCCCCAGGCACGCGCATCCGCATGTTGCGGCAGGGGATCTCGCAGCGGTTCGTGGAGGAGCCCGAAGGCGAGGGCTACGACGAAGACGACGTCGAGGGGCCCATCGGGAAGCCGTGACCTCGGAACTGTCCACGCCGGGTCCCGTGCCGCCTGCGGCCCCGGCGGCCGAACCCGAGCTCGTCACCCTCGATCTCGTCAAAGACGACGAGGAGCTGTCGAGCTTCATCTCGGCCGCCGACAAGCTCATGGAGGGCCTGGGCTTCACCGAACACGGGTTCCGTCACGCCAACCTCACCGCGCGAATCGCCTACAACCTGATGAGGCGGGCGGGGTTCGACGACCGCATCGCCAATCTGTCGTCTGTGGCTGGGTACCTGCACGACGTCGGCAACATGATCGCCCGTGAGGTACACGGCCAGACGGGCGCGCTCCTCGTCTATCAGGCCCTGCGCGAACGGGTGGCGGCCTCGGACCTCGCGATGATCGTGGCGGCGATCGCCAACCACGAGGACCCCAGTGGCGCCGAAGTGTCTCCGGTCTCGGCCGCGGTGATCCTGGCCGACAAGTCCGACGTGCATCGCAGCCGGGTGCGTAAGTCCGGCCAGATCGAGTTCGACATCCACGACCGGGTGAACTTCGCGGCCGAGCAGTCGTTCCTGCGGGTGGATGCCTCGGCCAAGACCATCACCCTGGAGCTCACCATCGATACGGCCATCAGCCAGGTCATGGAGTACTTCGAGATCTTCCTCGGCCGCATGGTGATGTGCCGACGCGCCGCCGAGGTCCTGGACTGCAAGTTCAAGCTCACGATCAACGGGGCCGAGCTGGCGTGAGACGCACCCGCGCCCTGTGGCTCTCGATCCTGTTCGTGGTGGCGCTGGTCGGGGCGTCGGTGACGGCGTTCGCGCTCGGGACGCGGCCGATCCTCGGGCTGGACCTGGAGGGCGGCGTCTCGGTCATCCTCTCGGCCCCGGACGGCACGGACAGCGACGTGATGGACCAGGCCCTCGCGAACATCCGCAATCGAGTGGATGCCTTCGGGACCTCCGAACCCATCCTGTTCGTCTCCGGGACGAACATCGAGGTGCAGATCCCGGGCCTGGCGCGCGGCACGATCGAGGAGCGGACCGGCGATCAGTGGTGTCTCCTCGACGAGGACGGCACCAGCTACGGCTGTTTCGACGAGGAGTTGGCGGCGCGGGACCTGATCGGCGGGGCGACGGTGGAGCCGGTCGTGCAGCGTGTGTGCCTGGCCGGCGGCCCCTACGAGGAGGACGAGGAGGCCGTGTCCTGCTTCGGCACCGAGGGCGAGGCCGATCAGGCCATCGCGGCGATGCAGGTTCGGCGGCAGGAGGGCCAGTCGTGCCTTCGCGGGACGGGGCTGGAGCCCGACCCGTGCTTCGAGACTCGCGAAGAAGCCGAGGCGGAGCTCGCGGCCATCGAGAAAGACGTCGTGAACAGCTACTGCGTGCGTGGCTCCGACGGCCAGAACCTGGCGAGCGACGTCGGGGGGGCGGCCTGTTACCCGACCGAACAGGACGCCGAGACGACGCTGGCCGAGATCGAGGCGGCCCGGATCGACCGGCAGTTCTGCGTGGTGAGCTCGGCCGGCCGCGATCTCGGGTGTTTCTTCGACCGCGAGGACGCGCGCGCCAGGCTCCAGGAGACCGGCCAGGAGCGCCTGCTCCAGGTCATCGGGGAGACCGCCCGGCTGGAGTTTCGGGAGGTCCGCGAGACGCTCACGCCTGGCGTGCCGAACTACGAGGCGACGCCGGTTGACTGCGCCACCCCCGAGGCGGCCGACAGCCCCGAGTGTTCGTTCGAGGCGCTCCAGGACCACGAGGTCGTGTTCCTGGCGGAGGACGGCGAAACGAAGTACCGGCTCGGCCCGGTCGAGCTCACGGGAGACGCCATCACCAGGGCGGCGGCCGTGTTCGCCCAACAACAGGTCGGCCAGGGCTGGCAGATCGACTTCAACCTGAACAGCCAGGGGGCGGCGGCGTTCGGAGAGGTCACCACGCGCCTGGCGCCGACCGGCGGTCAGCTGGGCATCGTCGTCGACCGCAGCGTGATCTCGGCGCCGACCGTCCAGGACCCGATCACGGGCGGTTCGGCCTTCATCACCGGGAGCTTCACCGAGAACCGAGCTCGGGACCTGGCCACCCAGCTCAACGCGGGCGCCCTCCCGGTTGAGCTCACGACGGAGCAGGTGGTGACGGTGAGCCCGACGCTCGGCCGGGAGTCATTGGACCAGGGCATCCTGGCCGGAGTCGGCGGATGGATCCTGCTGGCTCTGTACCTCCTGTACTACTACCGGATCCTCGCTCTCGTGGCGTGGCTGGGTATGGCGATGTGGACGGTGCTGGCGCTCGGCCTGGTCGCGCTGGCCGGCAGCGCCATCGGCTACAGCCTGACGCTGGCCGGCGTGGCCGGGTTGGTGATCTCCCTCGGCGTCACAGCGGACTCCTACATCGTGTTCTTCGAACGCTTCAAGGACGAGATCCACGGCGGCAAGACACCGCGAGCCGCCGTGCAGCCGGCGTTCAAGCGTGCGTTCCGCACCATCGTGGCCGGGGACATCGTGACCATCCTGGCCGCCGCCGTCCTGTACCTCACGGCGGTCAGCTCCGTGCGCGGGTTCGCGCTGACGCTCGGCGTCGCCGTGACGCTCGACCTGTTCATCGTGTACTTCTTCAAACGACCGGCCGTTTACCTGCTGGCGCGCAGCGAGCGACTGGTGACGATGCGCGGGGTCGGGGTGACCAGCGGCGTCGCGCTCGAGCGCGAGCCGGCTCCGGCCGTCGCGGGAGGGTCGAAGTGACGCTTCGGCACGCCTTCCGGGTCTTCCGCGGGTACGAGGCGCCCAACCTGCCGTTCGTCCAGCGCCGCCGTTGGTGGTTCTACGTCTCCGCCGCGTTGATCGCGATCTCGGTGATCGGACTTCTGTGGCGGGGCCTGAACTTCTCGATCGACTTCACGGGCGGGACGCAGATCCTGTTCGAGAACCCGGCGGGAGCGACCGTCGAAGACGTGCGATCTGTGCTCGGGCAGTCCCCCTACGATCGAGGGAACGCGGAGATCCAGCTCGTCGCGGGCAACCAGGTCTCGATCCGGACCTCCGCGCTCACCGACCTCACGGCCGAGCAGCGTGCCCAGCTGATCGAGGAGCTAGCGGCTCAGGGCGGGATCGCTTCCGACCAGGTCAGCACGCAGGTCGTCGGCCCCACGTGGGGGGCCGAGATCTCGCGACAGGCGGTGATCGGGCTGATCATCGCGTTGATCGCGATCACGCTCTACATCACGCTGCGATTCGAGTGGAAGATGGCCGCGGCCGGCATGGTGGCCCTCGTCCACGACCTGATCGTCACGACGGGTGTCTACGTGTTGACGGGGCGGGAGGTCTCGCCTGCGGCGATCATCGCCATCCTGACGATCCTCGGGTATTCGCTGTACGACACCGTGGTGATCTTCGACAAGATCGAGGAGAACGTCAGCTCTCCGGCCGTGATGGCCAAGCAGACCTACGAGCAGGCCGCCAACGTCTCGCTGAACCAAGTGATGATGCGGTCGGTCAACACGTCGATCGTCTCGATCCTGCCGATCTCGTCGCTCCTGCTGTTCGGGGGCGAGACGCTCAAGGACTTCGCCTTCGCCATGCTGGTGGGGGTGATGGTCGGTACCTATTCGTCCATCTTCGTGGCCGCGCCGATCCTCGTGGTCCTGAAAGAACGTGAGCCTCGGTACCGGCAGGCCCGGGCCCGCCTCGAGGGCCGCGTCGGCGCCCGCCGGCTCCAGCCGATCCCCGAGCCGAACGAGGCTGAGGCGGTTCCCGAAACCACCGACGAGGGCGAACCCTCGGCGCGCCCGACGCCGGTCGGCGCCTCGGCGTCACGTCGGCCGTCGAACCAACGCCCGCGCCCGAAGAGCCGGCGGCGACCGCCGGCCAAACGCAAACGGAGGTGACCTCGGTGGACCTCGATCAGCTCCGAGCGCTGGTCCGGGACGTGCCCGACTTCCCGCAGGAAGGCATCGTGTTCAAGGACATCACGCCGCTGCTCGCGGACGAGCTGGCGTTCTCGACGGTGATCGACCTGATCGTCGTGCACTTCGGCCGGGGCAACGTGGACAAGGTTGTCGGGATCGAGGCGCGGGGCTTCATCCTGGCCTCGCCGGTGGCGTATCACTTCGGGGCGGGGTTCGTGCCGGTCCGCAAGAAGGACAAGCTCCCGTGGCAGACGGAGGCGGCCGAATACGATCTCGAATACGGGACGGCCACCCTCGAGATCCACAAAGACGCCGTCGCTCCCGGCGAACGTGTGCTCGTCGTCGACGACGTCCTCGCCACCGGCGGGACCTCCCGGGCGGCCGCACATCTCGTCGAACGCATCGGCGGCAAGGTGATCGGCATCTCGTGCCTGATCGAGTTGGGGTTCCTCAACGGGCGGGACAAGCTCGAGGGCTACGACCTGTTCACGCTGCTTGATTACTAGCGGGAGCTCGAGGAGCGAGCGCGGACGGCGCGAGCATGGCCCGCCGAGCCGGCCGGGTCCACCGAACAGGCTCGGCGGCCGATCAACCGCCCCAAGCGCTCCCGATGACGGGCCACCAGCTCGTACAGCCGGTCGGTCGCCCCCGGGAAACGTTCGGCCGTCGCCGCGAGCGGCGCCCCGCCCGGAAGGAGCCGAAGCAGCGGCGCGACCGCCCGGCCTCCGGACTCGACCCGGCCTTCCGGCGCCCGGAGGTGCCAGGTCGCGACCCGCCGGGAGAACGGGATCCCCGCCAGGAGGCGGTCTCCTTCCTCGCTTCGGATGGGCACCGCGCGCAGGCAACGACGGCGGTCCCATCGCAGGACCAGGTCGGCGCTCCATCGGCAGAAGCCGCACTCGCCCTCGTACACCAGCACCCACGCCACGGTTCGATCGTAGTCGCGGCGTAGACTGATTGGCCTGGGGGTTGCGTACGCGTGGACACGGGTGAACAGGTCAAGACCGAGCGGCGCGGCGGCTTGCTGTCGCGGTTCCGTCCGGGGGAGGAGGGTCCCGGAGACGGTCTGGCGGGCCTGCTTCGTACCGTCAAGTCCTACAACGCCAAGGCGGACCTGAAGGAGATCGAACGCGCCTACCGGTTCGCCGCCGAGCACCACGCGGGTCAGACCCGTCTGTCCGGGGAAGACTTCATCGAACACCCGCTGGCGGTGGCGCGCGTCCTGGCGAACCTCGGCCTGGACACCACCACGCTCCAGGCCGCGCTCCTGCACGACACCGTGGAGGACACGGACGTCACCCTGGAGGATCTCGAGGGCGAGTTCGGTGCCGAGGCCGCCCGGATCGTGGACGGGTTGACCAAGCTCGACTCGATCAAGTTCCGAACGCGAGAGCAGGAGCAGGCCGAGAACGTCCGCAAGATGATCGTCGCGATGGCTGGCGACATCCGCGTGTTGCTGATCAAGCTCGCCGACCGTCTCCACAACATGCGCACGCTCTCCCCGCTCGCGCCGGAGAAGCAGCGGCGGATCGCCACCGAGACCATGGAGATCTACGCGCCGCTGGCACACCGGCTGGGCGTCCAGCAGATCAAATGGGAGATGGAGGACCTGGCGTTCAAGACGCTGCACCCCGGGCCGTATCGGGAGATCGCCAACCTCGTCGAGCGGCGCCGCGAGGAGCGGCAGGAATACGTCGACGGGGTGCTCGAGGCCGCGCGGAGGCGCCTGCGGGAGGCCGGCGTGAAGGCGGACGTCGCCGGCCGCCCGAAACACCTCTATTCGATCTACGAGAAGATGGTGATCGGCGGCAAGGAGTTCAACGAGATCTACGACCTCGCCGGCATCCGGATCCTCGTGGATTCGATCCGGGACTGTTATGGAGCGCTCGGCGCCGTCCACTCGTTGTGGAAGCCCGTGCCCGGCCGCTTCAAGGATTACGTGGCGATGCCCAAGTCCAACATGTACCAGTCGCTCCATACGACGGTGGTGGGTCCGCAGGGGCGGCCCATCGAGATCCAGATCCGAACCCGAGAGATGCACCGCACCTCCGAGTTCGGCATCGCCGCGCACTGGCGCTACAAGGAGGGCCGCGACGGCAAGAAGGCCAAAGAGGCCGCCGAGCTGGCGTGGCTGGGCCAGATGATGGAGTGGTTGAAAGACATGGCCGACCCTCGCGAGTTCATGGAGGGCCTCAAGATCGACCTGTACGGCGGCCAGGTCTTCTGCTTCACCCCGAAAGGCGATGTCACGAACCTGCCGGCCGGCGCGACCCCGGTGGACTTCGCCTATTCGATCCACACCGAGGTCGGTCACCGCACGATCGGCGCGAAGGTGAATGGGAAGCTGGTCCCGCTCGACTACGAGCTCCGGACCGGCGACACCGTCGAGATCCTGACGTCGAAGGCCCAGGGCGAAGGCCCGTCGCAGGATTGGCTCCGGTTCGTCGTCACCCCCCGGGCGCGCAACAAGATCCGCCAGTGGTTCAGCCGCGAGCGCCGGGAGGACGCGCTCGAGGAGGGCCGGGACGCGCTCCAGCGGCTGATGCGCCGGCAGAACGTCCCGTTCAAACGCCTCGCCACCGAAGACGCCCTGAAGCACCTCGCCGACGAGATGAAATTCCCCAGCCTCGACGCCCTGTACATCGCGCTCGGCGAGGGCCACGTGTCGCCGCAGTCCGTGGTCGCCCGCTTGACGCGCCTGGTCCAGGGCACCCCCGAGGAGGACGTGACCGAGGTCCCGCTGGCCCGGCCGGTCCGGATCGCGAAGGACGTGACCTCGGGCGTGGTAGTGCCGGGTTCGGCCGACGTGTGGGTTCGGCTGGCGAGGTGCTGCACGCCGGTGCCGGGGGACGAGATCATGGGGTTCGTCACGCGCGGCCAGGGGGTCAGCGTCCACCGAACGGACTGCCCCAACGCGCGGGCGCTCTCGTCGCAGTCCGAGCGCCTCATCGACGTGTCCTGGCGGACGGGCAAACCCACCTCGTTCGTCGTCGCGATCCAGGTCGAGGCGCTGGACCGTACGAGGTTGCTCTCGGACGTGGCCACCGTCCTGTCCGACCACCACGTCAACATCCTGTCGGCCACCTCGGCCGTCAGCCGGGACCGCACGACGACGCTGCGGTTCACCTTCGAGCTGGCCGACATCACCCACCTGACCGGCATCCTCACGGCCGTGAAGAAGGTCGAGAACGTCTACGACGCGTTCCGCGTCGTGCCCCACTGACCGGTGCGGGTCCTGCTCCAGCGCGTGTCGCGCGCCTCGGTGACGGTGCGAGGGGAGCCCGTGGCGTCCATCGGGCCGGGTCTCCTGCTGCTCGTCGGCGTAGGGAAAGACGATGCGTTCGGCGAATACGACCGGCTGGCCGAGAAGGTCTTCCACCTGCGGGTCTTCGAGGACGACGAGGGCAAGATGAACCGGTCCCTGGCCGACGTGGGCGGCGAGATCCTGCTGGTGCCGCAGTTCACGCTGTTCGGCGACGTCCGCCGGGGCAGGCGCCCGTCGTGGGACGGCGCCGCGCCGCCCGAGGTCGCGGCCGACCGGGTCGAAGCCTTCGCGAGGGCGCTCGAGGCCAGAGGGGCGGCGGTCCGCCGCGGCGCGTTCCGCGAGCACATGGAGGTCGCGCTCGTGAACGACGGCCCCGTGACCCTGTGGATTGACGCCGCGGACCTCTGAGGGCCGCGCCGGGCGGCCGATAGACTGACCGCTCCATGTACCTGGACGTCTTCTCCGACAACTCCTTCGAGACCAACTGTTGGTTGATCGGGGCCGAAGGAACCGACGACGCTGTCGTGGTCGACCCCGGCTTCTCGCCGGCGCTGGTCCACCGGATGCTCGAGACCGAAGGACGCCGGCTGGCGGCCGTCCTGGCGACCCACGGGCACTACGACCACATCGGCGCGGCGGCCGAGTTCTGCGGCGACGACCTCCCGTTCTACATCCACGAGGGCGACGTGCTGGCGCTCACCGACCCCGAGGCCTGGGGTGGAACCTTCGGCGGCACGCCGACCGTTCCCGTGAAAGACGTCCGGACGTTGGCCGACGGCGACGAGCTCACCTTCGCCGGGTTCCGGATCGAAGTCGTGCACACGCCCGGCCACACTCCCGGCAGCGTGTGTTACCGGACCGACGGGTGGGTGCTCTCGGGCGACCTCGTGTTCGCCGGGTCGATCGGCCGGTACGACTTCCCCAGCTCGTCCCAGCCCGCCATGATGGCCAGCCTCCGTCGGTTCCTGGCGCTCCCGGACGGGCTCGAGGTCTACCCGGGGCACGGACCGAGGACGTCGGTCGGACGCGAGCGCGAACGGAACCCGTTCCTGCGGGAGCTCCTCTAGGTGGAGCACCGGCCGCCGAGGGGAACGCTCGACCTGCTTCCACCGGCCGGCAGCCGGATGCGCGCGCTCTACGACCGCGCCGCCGATCTCGCCCGCCGGTACGGCTACCGCTACGTCGAGACCCCCGGGTTCGAGCACACGGAGCTGTTCGCGCTCACCTCGGGTCAGAGCAGCGACGTGGTGACCAAGGAGATGTATACGTTCCAGGACCGCGGCGGCCGCTCGATCACCCTGCGGCCGGAGGGAACGGCGCCGGTGATGCGGGCCTACCTGGACCAGCGCCAGGAGATGGCCACTCCGTTCAAGGCGTATTACCTCACGCGGATGTACCGGTACGGGCGGCCCCAGGCCGGTCGGCATCGGGAGCACCGGCAGTTCGGGATCGAGGTGTTCGCGGAGGAGGGTCCGGGCGCCGACGTGGAGGTCATCGAGGTCGGCGATCGGTTCCTCCGCGAGCTCGGGCTCACGCGGTATCGGGTTGAGGTGAACTCGATCGGCGACGACGCTTGCCGGCCGGCGTACCGGGAGGAGCTGGTGTCGTTCCTTCGCGACCGGCGCCACTCCCTCACCGACGAACACCGCGACCGATTCGAGGACAACCCGCTACGCGTGCTCGACTGCAAAGACGACGACTGCCGCGCCGTGGCTTCGGAGGCGCCGAAGATCACCGATCGCCTGTGTGCTCCGTGTCGTGAACACTTCGACTCGGTGCTGGACGGCCTGCGCGCCGAAGCCCTCGAGCCGGTGGTCACGCCGACGCTCGTCCGCGGCCTCGACTACTACACGCGAACGGCCTTCGAGTTCGTGGCCGAGGGACTGTCGCCGCAGCAGGCCACGTTGTTCGGCGGCGGGCGGTACGACGGGATGGCCGAGGCCATCGGGGGCCCCCACGTGCCCGGCGTCGGGTACGGCATGGGGTTGGAGCGGGTCCTGCTGGCGCTCGAAGACGAAGGACTGGCCCCGCCCGAGGAGCCCGGCCTGGCGATCTTCGTGGTGGGGCTGGGCGACGCCGGCCGAGCCTCCGGGCGGGAGCTCGTGCGCGTGGTGCGCGCCGCCGGGCTGTCGGCGGACACGTCCTTCGCCGAGCGCACGCTCAAGGCGCAGCTACGGACGGCGGACCGGACCGGCGCCTCCTACGCGGCGATCATCGGCGATGACGAGGTGGCCGAGTCGTCGGTAACGCTCCGCCGGCTCTCGGACGGCGCCCAGGAGCGAGTCCCGCTGGCGGATGTGGTGAACTGGCTCGTCCGACGGACCACGGGGACCGGATGAGCGACCATCGAACCGCGATGCGGTCCCACACGTGCGGGGAGCTGCGCACCGCACACGTGGGGGACCACGTGGAGCTCTGCGGCTGGGTGTGGCGCCGGCGCGACCACGGCGGGGTGACGTTCGTGGACCTCCGGGACCGTGAGGGCCTCGTTCAGCTGGTGTTCCATCCCGAAGACGCCGCTCGGGCCCACGCCGCCGCCCAGGGGCTCAAGTCCGAGTCGGTGATCCGTGTGGGCGGCGAGGTCCGGCGCCGGCCCGACGGCACGGTGAATCCCGAGCTTCCTACCGGCGAAGTGGAGATCGCGGTGGACGACGTGCAGATCCTGTCCGTCGCCGAGACGCCGCCGTTCCCGGTCGAAGACCGGATCGAGGCTTCGGAGGAGCTTCGTCTGAAGTACCGCTACCTCGACCTGCGCCGGCCCGAGATGAGCTACGTCCTCCGGCTGCGGCACAGGATCAACCGGATCATCCGGGAGGAGATGGAGGCGCGAGGGTTCCTCGAGGTGGAAACGCCGTTCCTGACGCGGAGCACGCCGGAGGGCGCCCGCGACTTCCTGGTCCCGTCGAGGATGTGGCCGGGGACGTTCTACGCGCTCCCGCAGTCGCCGCAACAGCTCAAGCAGCTGCTGATGGTGGCGGGCCAGGACCGCTACTACCAGATCGTCCGGTGCCTTCGCGACGAGCGGCCGACCACCGATCGAAGCTTCGAGTTCACCCAGCTCGACGTCGAGATGTCGTTCGTGGACGAAGACGACGTGTTCGGGGTGATCGAGCCGATCTACGCTCGTGTCGTCCGGGAGCTTCACGGCGTCGAGGTACCGACGCCGTTCCCGCGGATGTCGTACGACGAGATGCTGGCGAGGTTCGGGTCGGACAAGCCCGACTTGCGCCACGGGATGGAGCTCGCCGACCTCGGCGAGGTGTTCCGGGGCACGGGGTTCCGCGCGTTCGAGTCGGCGCTCGCGAACGGCGGGATCGTCAAGGGCCTGGCGGCACCGGGCGGCGGGGCCGAGCTCTCGCGCAAGGAGCTCGACGACCTGGTCCAGGTGGTCCGCGGCCGCGGAGCAGCCGGGCTGGTCTGGCTCGCGGTCGAGGACGGCGGCGTGCGTTCGCCGGTGGAGAAACACCTGTCGGCGGAGGAGGTCGACGGGATCCGGAAGGCCACCGGCGCCGCGCCAGGCGACCTCGTCCTGATCGTGGCCGACACGCCCGACCGGGTGAACGTCGCGCTCGACGGCCTCCGCCGCCTTCTTGCCGACCGGCTGGGCCTGATCCCCGAGGGAGAGTGGCGGTTCTGCTGGATGGTCGACCCGCCCCTGTTCGAGTGGTCCGACGACGAGGGGAAGTGGGTCTCGGCGCACCATCCGTTCACCGCGCCGGCCGGCGACGACCTGAACCCCGAGACGGCGCGGTCGCGCGGCTACGACCTGGTCCTGAACGGCTACGAGGTCGGGGGCGGGAGCATCCGCATCCACGACCCCGAGGTGCAACACCGCGTGTTCGAGGTCCTCGGGTTGTCCGAGGAGGAGATCCAGGAGAAGTTCGGCCACCTGCTCACCGCGTTCCGCTTCGGCGTCCCGCCGCACGGCGGGATCGCCATGGGGATCGATCGCCTGGTGATGCTCATGGCCGGCAAGGAGACGTTGCGGGACGTCACCGCCTTCCCGAAGTCGCAGTCGGGGGCCGACCCGCTCACCGGCGCGCCCTCGCCGGTGTCCGCGGAGCAGCTCGCCGAGCTCGGCATCGCGGTGGTGGCCCCGCCGGAGGAACCCACATGAGCGAGGAGCTGACCCCGCGCGACGTCGAGATGTTGACGGCCCCGAACTTCGCCACGTTCGTCACGGTGGGGCCCGACGGGTCCCCCCATGCCACGATCACCTGGGTGGACGCGGCCGACGGGCACGTCCTGGTCAACACGGCTCGCGGACGGGTCAAGGACCGCAACGTCCGGGCGAATCCGAAGGTGTCGATCGCGGTCATGCATGGCGGCGATGGGTTCGATTGGCTCTCGATCACCGGCACCGTCGTCGACATCGAAGAGGGCGAACGGGCCGAACGCCACATCGACGAGCTCTCGTGGCGCTACGACGGCCACGGGTACACGTACACCCCCGGCCAGGTACGCGAGATCCTCACGATCCGTCCCGATCGGATCATCCGCTACAAAGACTGACCCATGGCGGACGTCCCCCTCGCCGCTCGGATGCGCCCGAGGTCCTTCGACGAGTTCGTCGGCCAGACCCACCTGCTGGGACCGGGGAGGGCGCTGACCAACCTGCTCGAAGGCGGCCACCTCCCGTCGTTGCTGCTGTGGGGCCCCGCCGGGACCGGCAAGACCACGCTCGCCTATCTGCTCGCCGACGCCGTCGGGGCCGAGCTCACGCAGCTCTCCGCCGTCTCGTCGGGCGTGGCCGACGCGAGGAAGGTGATGCAGCAGGCCAAGGGCGGCCTGTTCCGCACGGTCCTGTTCGTCGACGAGGTCCACCGGTGGTCCAAGGCGCAGCAGGACGTGCTGCTCCCGGCGGTCGAAGACGGCACGATCACGTTGATCGGCGCGACCACCGAGAATCCCTATTTCTCGCTGGTCACGCCGCTGCTCTCGCGCTGCCTGTTGCTGCGCCTGGAGCCGCTGGGTCCCGAGGAGATCGGCGAGCTCTTGCGCCGAGCCCTTTCCGACGAAGGTCGTGGGCTCGGGAAGATGGACGTGGAGGTGATGGACGAGGCGCTCGAGCACCTCGTGGAGGTGGCCGGCGGCGACGCTCGGATCGCGCTCACGGGGCTCGAGGCGTCCGTGCTCGCGGCGACGTCCGCCGGGGTGAACGCCGTCGACCGCGACATCGCCGCCGATGCGGTTCAGAAGAAGGCGATCGTCTACGACCGGCAGGGCGACGCCCACTACGACGTGATCTCGGCGTTCATCAAGAGCATCAGGGGGTCGGACCCGGACGCGGCACTGTTCTGGCTGGCGCGCATGATCGAGGCGGGCGAGGACCCTCGCTACATCGCCCGGCGGATGGTGGTCCACGCCAGCGAGGACATCGGCCTGGCCGATCCCCGGGCCTTGCTCGTCGCCGTCGCGGCGGCCCAAGCCGTCGAATACGTGGGCCTCCCGGAGGCGCAGCTCAATCTGGCCGAGGCGGCCATCTACCTGGCGCGGGCGCCGAAGTCCAACAGCGTGATCGCGGCGCTCGGCAAAGCGAAGCAGGACGCGGCCTCGAGCGATCCCGTGCCGCTGCACTTGCGCGAGCCAGGCCATCCCGCTCTGCGGAAACTCGGGTACGGCAAGGGATACCAGTACCCGCACGACTACCCGGGTCACCACGTCGAGCAGGAGTACCGGCCGGTCCGGTTCCAGGGGACGAGGTACTACGAACCGTCCGGAGAAGGCGAAGAGACGGGCGCGTGACGACGCACCGCGCTACCTTCGGACCGTTGGCGGGGAGCGATAACCGCCCTGATGACGAGGTGGGAGGTGGTGCGCCGTGACGACCGTCCGCGACATCATGAGCACCGAGCTGGTGACGGTGGATCCGTCCACCACGTTGACGGAGGCCGCGCGGGTCATGTCGATCGCCGGCGCCGGTTCGGCCCTGGTGCTGGAGGAGGAAGCGCTCGTCGGCATCCTCACCGAGCGCGACATCCTGCGGGCGCTCGGAGGATCGCCGAGCGCGGACCTGGCCCGGGTGTCCTCGGTTACGCGGTGGATGTCCGCGGACCCGGAGACCGTGGACCCCGATGCCACGGCCGCGGATGCCTTGGACCGCATGTTGTTCGGCGCGTTCCGGCACCTGCCCGTTGTGGAGGGTGACCGGGTGGTGGGGGTGGTCTCGATGCGCGACCTCGCGGAGCGGCTGAGCGGCCGTTGATCCCGACGGCCGGGGCCGGGCGCCGGATATGATGCCGACTTCCGTGACTCCGACCTGAGGAGACCGCTCGATGGCCGTGATCGCCGCGCTCGAAGGGGGAGACGTCGCCCTCATCATCCTGGCTGCTTTCTGGGGACTGCTGGTCCTGTTCCTGTGCGTCGTGCTCATCAACACGTTCCGGGTCCTGGAGAGCACGAAGATGCTGATCGACGGCATCCGCGAGGAGACCGTTCCCCTGCTCACCGAGGTCAAGGGGTCCGTGGAGCGGACCAACCGCGAACTCGATCGGGTCGATGGGATGCTCGTCTCGGCGGGTGAGATCGTCCAGCGAGTCTCGAGGATCGCGGGCCTGGTCGAACAGGCCACGGCGTCGCCGTTGGTGAAGATCATCTCGATGGGCGCCGGGCTGCGGAAGGCGGCGAGCCGGTTCGGCAAGGGCAAGAAGGGCTCGTCGGCGGGGTAGCCGGTGAGACGCCTGTTCTGGCTGGCGGCGGGGCTGGGCGCCGGCGTGGCGGGGGCCGTCCTGACCGCACGCTGGGCTCGGAGGCAGGCCGACAAGGTGGCGCCGGCGACCCTGGCCCGCGAGGCTCGCGGCGGCCTGATGGACCTGGCCAGGCTGGTCTCGGAGTCGATGGCCGAGGGGCGCGAGGCCATGCGGCAGCGCGAGGAGGAGCTTCGCCGCCCGTAGACTGACCCTTCCATGGAAGGCCGGCGGATCCGAGAGACGTTCCTGCGCTTCTTCGAGGAGCGTGGTCACCGCGTCGTGCCCTCCTCGTCGCTGATCCCGCCGCCGGACTCGGGATTGCTCCTCACGAACGCGGGGATGAACCAGTTCATCCCGTATTTCCTCGGACACACGCCGGCGCCGTTCCCCCGGGCCACCTCCGTACAGAAGTGTTTCCGGACGGTGGACATCGACCTGGTCGGGCACACCGCCCGGCACCTGTCGATGTTCGAGATGCTCGGCAACTTCTCGTTCGGCGACTACTTCAAGCGCGAGTCCTGCGGGTGGGGGTTCGAGCTCGTCACGGAGGTCTTCGGCGTCGACCTCGACCGCCTCTGGGTCTCGGTGTTCGAGACCGACGACGAGACGATCGACATCTGGCAGGACATCGGCATCCCTCGCGAGAGGATCGTCCGCCGGGGCAAGGAGGACAACTACTGGTCGACCCACGCGGCGGGTCCGGCCGGGCCGTGTTCGGAGATCTTCGTGGACCGAGGACCGAGGTACGGCCGAGAGGGCGGCCCCGACGTCGACGAGGAGCGGCACCTCGAGATATGGAACCACGTGTTCATGCAGGACGAGGTGGACGAACACGAGACGATCCTGCGCGAGCTCCCCGCCAAGAACATCGACACGGGGTCGAGCGTCGAGCGAGTCGCAGTGGTCCTCCAGGACGTGGACAACGTGTTCGAGACCGACCTGTTCCGCCCGCTGCTCGAGGTCGCGGAGTCACTGGCCGGCCGAACCCATGGACAGGACGAGCGAACGGACGTGTCGCTGAAGGTGATCGCCGAGCACGGCCGGGCGACGGCGTTCCTGATCGCCGACGGCGTGCAGCCCTCCAACGAAGGGCGAGGCTACGTGCTGCGCCGCATGCTCCGGCGGGTGGTGAGCCACGCCCGGCGTCTGGGGATCGACCGCGAGGTCATGCCGCAGCTCATCGACCGGACCGTCGAGATGTTCGGCGACGCGTATCCGGAGCTCGTCGAGAACCGCGCATACGTCGAGCAGGTGGCGATGTCGGAGGAGGAGCGGTTCGCGGCCACCCTCCGCCAGGGCATGGCCCTGCTCGAGGAGCACGTGGAGCGCGTCGGGGAGGGGCGGCGTCTCCCCGGCGACGTGGTGTTCAAGCTTCACGACACGTTCGGGTTCCCGAAAGAGCTCACGCGGGAGCTCGCCGAAGACTCCGGGCTCGAGATCGACGAGGAGCGGTTCGAGGCGTTGATGGCCGAACAACGGGAGCGCGCCAAACGCGCGGCCAAACGGGGCCGGGCGGAGGACGAGCTCGTCGCCGTCGCCGGCCAAGCGGGGAAGACGGAGTTCGTCGGGTACGAACGGCTCGACGCCGAGGCCAACCTGGTCGCGCTGCTCGACGAGGATGGGCGCGTCCCCGCGGCGCAGGAGGGGCGCGAGATTCGGTTCGTCCTGGACCGAACGCCGTTCTACGCCGAGGCCGGCGGCCAGATCGGGGACCAGGGGATCCTGCGGGGGCGGAACGGGACGGTGCGGGTGACCGACGCGCAGTTGGGCCCCGGCGATGTGATCGTGCACTTCGGCGTGGTGGAT
Organism: Actinomycetota bacterium; assembly: GCA_035461565.1. Taxonomy (GTDB): domain Bacteria; phylum Actinomycetota; class UBA4738; order UBA4738; family HRBIN12; genus CALGFI01. The sequence goes on along the minus strand of DATHVC010000172.1, from coordinate 4,132 downwards.
TCCGGCGAGATCCGCGCGGGCGAGGCCGTCCAGGGTGAGGTCGACGCGAACCGTCGCGAGGCGACGGCGCGCGCCCACACCGCGACGCACATCCTGCACTGGACCCTCAAACACCTGCTCGGCGAACACGCCCGCCAGGCGGGATCACTCGTGGCGCCCGGCCGGCTCCGGTTCGACTTCCCGCACCACTCGGCGGTCGGCTGGGACGCGCTGGAGCAGGCGGAGGAGATCGCGAACTCCAAGACGTCGGCGGATGACCAGGTGACGATCTACGAAACGACGTTCGACGAGGCCAGGAACCAGGGCGCGATCGCGCTCTTCGGCGAGAAATACGGGGACTTCGTTCGGGTCGTCGAGGTCGGCGACTACTCGATCGAGCTGTGCGGCGGGACGCACGTCCACCACACCGGGCACATCGGCGTCGTTCGCGTGCTGCACGAGGGCTCGATCGGGGCCGGGATGCGGCGCGTCGAAGCCGTGGTCGGCTCGGACGCGCTCCGCGAGATCAACCTCGAGCGCGAGTGGTTGCGGGCGGTCGCGGAGACGCTCGGCACCGAGCCGAAAGCGGCGACCGAGCGCGTGCGGCAACTCGTGGAACGCGTCAAGCGGCTCGAGAGCGAACAGGGGAAGAAGGACCGGGAGGCCCAGCGCGAGCGGGCGGTGGAGATCGCGGCCGCGGCGCGCGAGGTGTCCGGCGTCCGGCTCGTGACCCGGCGCGAGGACCTCGCGGCCGACGCGCTGCGGGCGCTCGCCCAGGACGTGGTCAACCGGTTGGAGAACGGGCAGGGGGCCGCCGTGGTCCTCGGCAGCGGGGAAGGGGGGAAGGCGCTGCTGGTCGCGGCGTGTTCGAAGAACCTCCAGGAGCGGGGCGTCACGGCCGACGAGCTGCTGGCGCCGGCCGCCGAGCTCGTGGGCGGCGGAAAAGGGGGGAAGCCGGGCCTGGCCTTCTCCGGCGGACCGCGAGGCGAGGCCACGGGGCAGGCGCTCGAGGCCATCGAACCGCGCCTTCGGGAGCTCCTCGAGCGACGATGAACACTCGGGGCCGCGTTCTCGGCCTCGACCTCGGCGACGCCCGGATCGGGGTCGCCATCTCCGACGACGACCGGCGGCTGGCGGTGCCGCTCGGAACCGTCCGGACGGGGGCGCCGGGTGACCTGAAGGCGATCGCCGGGCTCGTCCGCGAGCACGGCGCGAGTCTGGTCGTAGTCGGCCACCCACTGCTGCTCTCCGGGGAAGCGGGTGAGCGAGCCCACCACGCCGAACGTTTCGCCGAGGCCCTGCGTGGCTTCCTCGAGGTGCCGGTGGAGCTGCACGACGAACGTCTGTCGACGGTGGAAGCCGAACGTTCGCTCCGCGACGCGGGGGTCCGCGGACCCGATCGCCGCCGGGTCGTCGATCGTTCGGCGGCCGCGGTGATCCTCCAGTCCTGGCTCGACGCCCGCCGCTGACCGGCGGCCCGCGCCGACCCCGGCGCCGCGGGTATGCTCCCTGGCCGATGCAGGACATGGCGTCCGCCCGCACCGAGGGGGCCCGTTCCGGCCGTCACCGGCCTCGGCGTGGCAACTGGGGGTTGCGGATCAGCTTCCTGCTGGTGCTCCTCCTTCTGGGGGCCGGCCTCGCCGCCGTCCGCTACTACGACTGGTGTCAGGGTGCCTCGGGGCCGAGGCAACCGCTCGAGTTCGAGGTGGCCGAGGGGGCGGGTGGCTCCGAGGTCGTCGACGCGTTGCACGAACGCGGGGTGCTGCGGTGCGGTCTGGTCTCGAAGTGGCTGCTCCGGCGCAGCGGCCTCGAGAGCGACCTGCGATCGGGGACGTTCGAGCTCACGACGAACATGACGCCGGACGAGGCGTTCGAGGTCCTCACCCGGCCGCCGGACCCGGTGCCGACCGTTCGGCTCACCATCCCGGAGGGGTTCCGCCTCACGCAGATCGCCGACCGTGTGCGGGAGGTCCTGGGGATCCCGGCGCAGCGTTTCCTGCGCGAGACGGAGCGAGGCGACCGCGCACTTCCCCCGTACCTGCCGGAGGACGCCTCGTCCCTGGAGGGGTTCCTGTTCCCCGAGACCTATCAGTTCGTCGAAGGCCAGACGCGGGCGCCGCGTGTGATCGATCGTCTGCTGGAGCAGTTCGGAGCGGTGGCCGAGACGCTTCCGTGGGAGAACGCCGAAGACCTCGGGGTGACGCCGTACGAGGTGGTGATCATCGCCTCGATGATCGAGAAGGAGGCCGCGCTCGAGGGGGAGCGAGCGCTGATCGCCGGCGTGATCTACAACCGGCTCGACGCCGGTATGGTGCTCGGGATCGATGCCACGCTGCTGTACGACGACCCGACCCCCGACGGCCAGTTGTCCTTCTCGGACCTCGAATACGACAGTCCGTACAACACCCGGATCCACGCAGGGCTGCCACCCACCCCGATCGCCAGCCCGGGCCAGGCCTCGCTGCTCGCGGCGCTGGAGCCCGAGGACACCGCGTACTTCTATTACGTGTTGTGTGGGGAGGACGGGCGGCACGAGTTCGGCGTGACCGAGGCCGATCACGCCGCCAACCGCGCCAGGTGCAATGAGTGACCCCCGCGCCCGGGCCCGCGGGACGACCCGCGTGGTCGGGGTCATGGGGTGGCCGGTGGCGCACAGCCTGTCGCCGGCCCTGCACAACGCGGCTTTCGCGGCCCTGGACCTGGACTGGACCTACGTCGCGCTTCCGGTTGCCCCCGGCCGGGTGTCCCAGGCCGTGGCGGGCCTGCGTGCGCTCGGGTTCGTCGGGGCCAACGTGACGATGCCGCACAAGACGGAGGTCGCCGACCTGCTCGACGACCTGTCAGACAACGCCCGGCGGCTCCAGGCAGTCAACACGATCGTGGCGGGCCCCGACGGCCTTGCCGGCCACAACACCGATGCCCCCGGGTTCGACCGGTTCGTCCAGCGTGATGCAGGGTTCGATCCGGCGGGCCGGCGGGCGTTGCTGTTCGGCGCCGGGGGAGCGGCCAGGGCGTGTGCCCTGGCGCTCGCCCGTGGCGGGCTCGAGCACCTCACCGTGGCCCTGCGTGATCCGAACCGGGCGGAGCCGCTCCGGCGGACCGTGAACGGGTTCGACACCGAGGTGGCCGTGGTGGAGTTCGAACGCGCGTCGACCACGCCCGCGGATCTCATCGTGAACGCCACCCCGCTCGGGGCTCGCGGGGAAGCGCTCCCGCTGCCGGCGCTCGGCCCCGACGTGCTGGCCGTGGACCTGCTCTACCGCCCCCGCGAGACGCCGTTCCAGGCGGCCGCGAAGGCGGCGGGCGGGTCGGCCTTCGGCGGCCTGGGCCTGCTGCTGGAGCAGGCCGCCCTGTCCTTTGAGCTTTGGACCGCCCAGCCGGCACCCCTGGACGTCATGTCGGCGGCCGCATTGGCCGAGCTCGCGGACGACCTTGGAGACAGCCGGACCGAGAGCGAGGGGTCGGTCCCCGATACGCCGAAATAGGCGGGACGAGTCGAGTGCTTCCTACGGCGGCGCCCGATCCTTCTCCAGCACCGACCCGTCCGGCCGCCGGAACACCGGGCGTCCCTCCTCCCGCTCGAGCGTGAAGCCGCCGTGGCGGTGCACCAGCCCATGGTGGCGCCGGCACAGCAGGATCAGGTTGGCAACCGCCGTGGGCCCGCCCTCGGTCCATTGGACGACGTGGTGGGCGTCGCACCAGTGGTGGGGCCGGTCACAGCCGGGGAAGCGGCACCTTCCGTCCCGAACGATGAGCGCCCGCCGCATCGCCGGCGAGATCACCGGGGTGCGCCGACCCACGTCCAGCGGCTCCGAACGACCAGACAGCACCACCCGGCGCACCGAGGCGTCACAGGCCAGGCGCCTGAGCACCTCGTCGGGAACCGGTCCGACGTGATCGGCCTCGACCACCGAGCGGGCCCATCGGGCCGGATCGACCACCGAGCGGTCCTCGGAGGCCTGTTCGAGCGCCTGCACCGGCACCGTCACCACCAGGTGGGGCCGTTCCCCGCCGACTGCCGGCCGGTCGGAGGAGTCCAGCCACTGACGGCAGATTCCACCAGCGCGTCGGCCCGGCGCTGGGCGGGGGTGCGCTCGTCCTCGGGCCGGCGGGAGCGGGACTCGGCATCGAGCACCGCCCGAAGGGCCGAGAG
>DATHVC010000171.1:0-2022 GCA_035461565.1 Actinomycetota bacterium | reverse complement strand
GAGAACCCGCGGGTTCTCGCGACCTGCCGTGGGAACTCGTCGAGGGGATCGTCCACGGCCGGCGAGCCTAGCAGGGCTTGGGCCGTCGGTTTTCTGGGAAATCGTCGGAACCACGTTCACCTCTGAGCCGGTCCTTGCTCCTGTATGGGACAGGTGGACCACGCCCCGGTGGACGTCGTGGAGGGCGGGCATCTCGAAGCCCTGTTAGAGCAGGGCGCTCGGATGTGGCGTGCCGTCCTGGCGTTCGCCGGCGACCCGGAGGTGGCGAGCGACGCCGTGGCCGAGGCTTTCGCGCAGGCGCTGAGACGGGGCAATGCCATCCGTCGACCGGAGCGCTGGCTCTGGCGCGCCGTCTTTCGGATCGCCGCGGGGGAGCTCCACGCCCGACGCCGCCTCACGCGCGGCGACGTCGAGCCCGCCTACGAGATGGAGGATCCCGCTCGGGAGCTCGTCGAGGCGCTGGCTCGCTCTCCGAGCGGCAGCGAGCCGCCGTTGTCCTGCACCACGCGGTGGGTTATTCCGTGCGTGAGGTTGCCGCCATCATCGACTCGACCCCGGCGGCCGTGAAGGTCCATCTGCTGCGCGGCCGCCGCCGTCTGCGCGAGCTCCTGGGGGACGAGGATGCCTGATCTCGAAGAGCGGTTCCGTTCGGCCATGCGGGCACCCGCGCCGGACCTGTGGCCCGAGATCCGAGAGCGGGAACCCCGCCCGCTCCCCCCGGGCCGCCGCTCGTCCAGACTGGTTGCGGGGTTGGTGGCCCTGGCGGTCGCCGCGGGCGGGTTCACCACAGGCGCGCTCGTGCTCGGGAACCTCGAGGCGACGGATCGGACGGCTCGGGAGACGCCCACGGCCGCTCCGCCCATCCAGAAAGGGAATGGCCCCATCTACTTTCGGGTCGGCGGGGGGGACCGAGGCAGCCGCATCGAGTCGATCGAGCCCGACGGATCGGATCGGCGCGTCGTGTTCGACGGCGAGCCGGCTCGGGTCGCCCAGATCGCGTGGTCTCCCGACGGCTCCCGAATGGCCTACCAGAACCCGATCGCCGACGAACGCGGCATCTACGTCGCGAACGCCGACGGGAGCGACGCGGTGCCTTTGACCGACGGGGCGAACGACGCCTGGCCCTCGTGGTCGCCCGACGGGACTCGAATCGTCTTCTCGAGCTCGCGATCCGACCCGTCGATCGGCCCGTGCGAGCCGGCCGACGCGGACTTCGCGTGTCCGACCGACATCTACGCCATGAACGCCGACGGCTCGAACATCGCGCGGCTGACAACCGATCCTGCGCCCGAGTACCAGCCGGCCTGGTCGACGGACGGGAGCAAGATCGCCTTCGTCCGGACGGTGCGCCGCGTGACACCGGACCAGATCCTCAATACGCCGGCGATCTTCACCATGGCTCCGGACGGAGACGACGTCCGCCGGGTCTCGAGCGGCGACGGAGGCAGCGACTTCTCTCCGAGCTGGTCTCCCGACGGGTCGGAGCTCGCCTTCGCGGCGACCCGGTACGAGGACTGGGGGATCTGGGTGGTGAGCTCCGACGGCTCCGGCGAACGGCGCCTCCTCGGAGGAGATGATGTGTGGTACACGGACAACCCGGTCTGGTCGCCAGATGGGACGCTCATCGCCTTCGTGGGGGATCTCGCAACGGGTGACCGCAGCCCGGAGGACGGCTTGTACGTGATGCGCACCGACGGGAGCGACGTCCGCCTCGTCGCGGAGGCCGAGGGCCGAGTCGTCGCGGGCGACGTCGCCTGGCGACCCGTCGTCGGTCCGGTCGAGACCGCATCGCCCTCACCCCCCACAGGCGCCGAAGTCGTGGGCGTGATCCCCGTTGGAGAAGACGTCCGTTCGGTCGCCTACGGCGCCGGGAGCGTCTGGGTCGCGGCGTCCAACAACGACGGCACGTTCGAGGGGCGCATCGTCCGCATCGATCCGGCGACGCACCTCGTGCAGGCCGAGATCCCGGTCGACGTGATCCCCACCTGGGAGGTCGGGGGGCGCGCGATGCTCGTCCAGGAC
>DATHVC010000170.1:0-2269 GCA_035461565.1 Actinomycetota bacterium | reverse complement strand
CCCAACGTGCGCGATCTCGTCCTTGGCCTCGATGTCCTTGGACTGGTTCTTGATGCTCTCGACCGCGAGCTCGACGGCGCGCTCGATGCCCCGTTTGACGGCCATCGGGTTGGCCCCTGCGGCCACGTTGCGCAGGCCCTCCTTCACGATGGCCTGGGCCAGGACCGTCGCCGTGGTGGTGCCGTCGCCGGCCACGTCGTCGGTCTTCTTCGCGACCTCCTTGACGAGCTCGGCGCCCACCTTCTCGAGGGGATCCTCGAGCTCGATCTCCTTGGCGATCGACACCCCGTCGTTGGTGATCGTGGGGGCGCCCCACTTCTTCTCGAGGACGACGTTGCGTCCCTTGGGTCCGAGGGTGATCTTCACCGCGTTCGCGAGCATGTCCATGCCGCGCTCGAGGGCCCGACGCGCTTCCTCGTCGTACGAGATGATCTTCGGTGCCATATCCTGCCCTCCTCTTCCTGCTGTCTGGCTTCTGCTCTTCTGCCGGCTCTGGCCGGCTTCCGTTCCAAGCGACTCTCGGCCCCGACTGCTAGCACTCGGAGCAATCGAGTGCTAAGAATGCTAACCAGGAGGCCGCCGAGTGGCAAGGCCCGGCGACCCACTACAGGGCCGGCCCGAGCTGTTCCTGGGCACCTCGACCGAGATCAGCAGGTCCCCCGGGTCGGCGTCGTGGGTATCCCGGACCGAGCCGCCGTTCCGACGTCGTTGCCCTCCACGCCATCCCTGCTGGACTCGCAGAAGTCCGGGCCGCGGCCGCCCCGAACGATGTCGGAGCCGGGTCCCCCGCTCACGATGCGTGCGGCCGACGAGCAGCGCCACCAAATAGGACGGCAGAGCCCGATCCCGCCCGCGCCGCGGGATGCCGCTAGACCCCCCTCGCCGCGGCCGGGCTTACTCGTCCCCGCCGCCGGCGCCGGCGTCGACCATCGTGTGGATCTGATCGACGATCTCGGCGTTCGCCAACGTGGTGACGTCCCCGAGCGGCCGGCCCTGCGCCACGTCCCGCAGCAGGCGCCGCATGATCTTGCCCGACCGGGTCTTCGGCAGGTCCGCCGTGAAGATGATCCCGTGGGGGCGGGCGATCTTGCCGATCTTCTCCGACACGTGGTTGCGCAGCTCCTTGGCCACGTCCTCGGTCCCCTCGAACCCGGACTTCAGCGTGACGAACGCCACGATGGCCTCGCCCACGAGCTCGTCGGGACGGGAGACCACGGCGGCCTCGGCCACCTTGGAGTTGTCGACCAGCGCGCTCTCGATCTCGTAGGTCGACAGACGGTGGCCGGCGACGTTCATCACGTCGTCGATGCGGCCGAGGAGCCAGTAATACCCCTCCTCGTCGCGTTTTGCTCCGTCACCGGCAACGTAGACCTCGTTGCCGTATTGCGAGAAGTACGTCTGGACGTACCGGTCGGGGTCGCCCCAGATGGTCCTGGCGATCGCCGGCCACGGACGGGTGAGCACGAGGTACCCGCCCCCGCCGAGCGGGACCGAGTTGCCCGCCTGGTCGTAGATGTCGGCCACGACCCCCGGGAACGGGAACGTGGCCGAGCCCGGCTTGAGCGCCGTGATGCCGGGGAGCGGCGTGATCAGGATCGCGCCGGTCTCGGTCTGCCACCACGTGTCCACGATCGGGCACTTCTCGCCGCCGATGAACTCCCAGTACCACACCCAGGCCTCGGGGTTGATCGGCTCGCCGACCGTACCGAGCAGCCGGAGCGAGGACAGATCGTGCTTCTGGGGATACTCGACGCCCCACCGCATGAACGCCCGGATCGCCGTCGGCGCGGTGTACAGGATCGTGGCCTTGTACTTCTCGACGATCTGCCAGAACCGGTCCTTGTCCGGCCAGTCCGGAGCGCCCTCGTAGATGATCCCGGTGGTGTGGTTGGCGAGCGGTCCGTACACGATGTACGAGTGCCCGGTGACCCATCCGATGTCTGCCGCGCACCAGAAGACGTCGTCGTCGTGGATGTCGAAGATCATCTGGTGGCTGGCCGCCACCTGGGTCAGGTACCCGCCGGTGGTGTGCACGATGCCTTTGGGTTTGCCCGTGGTCCCGCTCGTGTAGAGCAGGTAGAGCGGGTCCTCCGCCTCCAGGTGCTCGGGTTCACACTGGGCAGGCTGGTCGGCGATCAGCTCGTGGTACCAGAGATCGCGGCCCGGTGTGAAGGGGTGGTCGCCTCCGGTGCGGCGAACCGTGACCACGTGTTCGATCGAGGGGCACTCGGCCAACGCCTCGTCGGCGTTCGCCTTGAGCGGCACCTCG
>DATHVC010000169.1:0-26084 GCA_035461565.1 Actinomycetota bacterium | reverse complement strand
CTTGGACCCGGCCGATCACCGTCACGCGAACCCGCTTCACCAATCGGCATACTAGGGACGTGGACCGCTACGAACCTTCGACCGCGCTCCTCGTCGTCGACTTGCAGAACGACTTCGCCCACCCGAGGGGATCCCTGTACGTGAAGAGCGGCGAGCAGATCGTTCCCCTGGTGAACGAAGAGATCGAACGCGCTCGTGCGGCCGGCGCCACCGTCGTCTACACGCAGGACTGGCACCCGGAGGTGACCCCCCATTTCAAGACCGACGGCGGGATCTGGCCGGTCCATTGCGTGGCCGAGTCCTGGGGCGCCGAGTTCCACGCCGACCTCCGAGTGGTCCCGGACGCGCCGGTGATCCGCAAGGGAACCGACGGGCGGGACGGCTACTCGGCGTTCAGCGTTCGCGACCCGCAGAGCGGAGATGTCGAGGCGACCCGCCTGGAGTCCCTGTTGCGAGAGCGCGGCCTGGAGAAGGTGGTGATCGCCGGGCTGGCGACCGACTACTGCGTGGTGGAAACGGTGTTGGACGCCCGGCGCCTCGGGCATCCGACGAGTGTCTTGCGCGACGCTGTCCGCGCGGTCGACCTGGAGCCGGGTGACGGCGACCGGGCGTTCGCGCGCATCAGGGAGGCTGGGGCCGAGCTGATCTGACGGCGGCTTCGCACGGTTTCGTCAGCTCTGGCACTGCGGGCAGAAATACGCGTTCCGGCCCGAGATCTTGACGGCTTCGATCGGCGTTCGGCATCGGCGACAGGGTAGCCCCGCCCGCCCGTAGACCTTCAGCTCGTTCTGGAACTCGCCGGGTTTCCCGAACAGGTCCACGTACGCCTCGTCGTCCAGGGTCGTCCCCCGGAAGCGGATCGCGTCCTGGAGCACCTCCTGCATCGCCCGGTACAGCCGGCGGACCTCCTGCGACGAAAGGGAATCCGACATCCGATCGTGACGAAGCCCGGCCCCGAACAACACCTCGTCCGAGTAGATGTTGCCGAGCCCGCTGACGAACTTCTGGTCCATCAGCAGCTGCTTCATCTTCGACGCGCGGTCGGCCAGCGCGGCGCCGAACGCGTTCCAGGTGAAGACGTGGTCCAGGGGATCGATCGCGATGTGTTGGAGCTCCTTGACCTTGCCGAGCTCGTCGGCGGCCGTCACGAACAGCTCGCCGAAGGTGCGCGGGTCGACGAACCGGAGGTCGCCCCCCTGCTGGAACGTGATGACGACGTGCGTGTGTGGCGGCAGCGCCACGCGTTTGTTGCCACGGATGAACTGGCCGCTCATCCCGAAGTGCACGACGAGCACGTCGCCGTTGTCCATCGACAGCAGGACGTATTTGCCGCGTCGTTCGGACTTCGTGAACTTCCTGCCGGCCAGCCGGTCGGTGAACTCCTTGCGTTTGCCGTGCCGTCGGATGACGCGCATCGCGTTCCGCGAGGGCCGGACCTCCGACTCCGCGACCTTTCGTCCGACCACGTCCTTCTCGAGATCGCGGCGCATCACCTCGACTTCGGGCAGCTCCACCTACGCTCCCTTCCTCGGGAGGGCTACCGCCTGGGGGGCCGCTCGTTCGGACAGCCGGACGTAGGCCTCGTGCGCGGCCTGCTGCTCGGCCTCCTTCTTCGACCGGCCCATCCCCGTCCCCCACTGCCTGCCGGCCAGGTGCACGGTGGCCGTGAACTCCTTTTGATGGTCGGGCCCGCGCTCGGAGATACGGTATTCCGGCAACGCGTGCATCTCGGCCGACGCCAGCTCCTGGAGGATGGTCTTGTAGTCGCGTGCCCCCTCGCCCCTCGCGTAGGCGACCATCCGCGGCCGGAACAGCCGCACGACGATCTTCGACGCCGTCTGGAGCCCGCGATCCAGGTAGATGGCCCCCAGAAGCGCTTCGAGCGCGTCCGCGAGGATGCTGCTCTTGTCGCGGCCGCCGCTCAACTCCTCACCTTTGCCGAGCCGGATGAACCGGCCCAGCCCGAGGTCGCGGGCCACCTCGGCCAGCGCCCCCATGTTCACGATGGCGGCGCGCAACTTCGCGAGCTCGCCTTCGGGGAGCTCGGTGAACTCGCGGAACGCCATGTCGGTGACGACCAAGCCGAGCACCGCGTCCCCGAGGAACTCCAGGCGTTCGTTGTTCGCGGCCAGGCCCTGCTCGAACGCGTAGGACCGGTGCGTCAGCGCCGTCTCCCGGAGCGTCGGATCTTTGAACCGGACGCGCAGGACGCGGTCGAGCGCTTTGGAGTCCTCGCGATCGCCGTTCCGGCTCACGCCGTCACTCGACCTCGATCGCCTGCCGACCGGCGTAATAGCCGCAGTTCGAGCAGACGCGGTGCGGCAGCTTCGGCTGATGACACTGCGGACACTCGGCGTACGTGGGCGGCTGCGCCTTCCAGTTCGCCCGGCGCTTGGCGCCGCGGGTGTGCGATTGCCTTCGTTTGGGGACCGGCATCGTTCGTTCCTTTCGTCGCTCGTCGAGATCGGTCAGGTCGCCGGGTCGTCCGGGTCATCCGTGTCGTCGAGGTCGTCGAGGCCGTCGAGCGCCGACCACCGCGGGTCCCGCTCGTCGTGCCCCGGGCACTCGCTCAGGTTGCGGTCGCCACCACACAGCGGACACAGGCCGAGGCAGTCCGGGCGACACAGGGGGGAAAACGGCATCTCGAGCACGACGGCGTCGCGGACCATCGGTTCGGGGTCCAGCGTGAGCTCGGGCGTCAGCGCGTAGTCGTCCTCGGGCCCCGGCTCCCGCGCGTAGAGCTCCTCCATCGTCACATCGAAGGGGCGGGCGAACTCCTTCAGACACCTCGCACAGCGCATCGTGAAGCGCCCGGCCACGCTGCCGTGCACGAAGATGCCCTCGACCACGCTCTCCAGCGTGAGGTCGCCCTCCAGGGGCGCGTCCTCGGCCACGTCGGCGAGCTCGGTCCGCAGGTCCGGCACGGTCTCCCCCACGTGGACGGTCCGAGCGGCGCCGGGGTTCTGGAGAAGATCACGGACGTCGATCGCGCGCATCACGTCCCCTCCTCACCTTCGTCTGGCAGGAGCTGGACCTCCGGGCCGAGATCCACGTTGGTGGTGGGGACCGCGCCGCGCAGCTTCTCGCGCCCCGCCTGCACTTGGTCGACCGTGCGGGTCAGGGACTGGTTCGTGGACATGACGTCCTCGAGGATCCGCTGGAGCTGGTTCTCCAGCTGCGCGAGCTTCGCGTCGACGTAGTCCTCTGCCTCCAGGCGCAGGCGCCGCGCGTCGTCCTGTGCGTCCTGCGCGATCCGCTCGGCCTCCTCGTTCGCCTTCTGGACCACCGCCTCGTGGGATGCCAGGCGCAGCTGTTCCTCCCGGCCCTGTTCCACGAGCGCCTCCGCGTCCCGACGGGCCTTGGCGAGGAGCTCCTCGCGATCTTTCACGATCCACCGCGCCTGTTTGATCTCGTCCGGGAGGGTGTCCTTCATCTCCTCGATGAGCTGGAGCACCTCGTCGCGATTCAGCAGCGCCGAGGACGACAGCGGCATCGACTTGGCGTCGCGGATCAGGTCCTCGAGCTGGGAGATCCGGCTCGTCAGGTCCATCTACCGACCACCTCCGAGCCGCTCGCGCAGGCGCTCCGACACGATCGAAGGCACCAGGCCGGCGACGTCCCCGCCGAATCGGGCGACCTCCTTCACCAGGGAGGACGACAGGAACGACCATTGCGGCGCGGTGGTCATGAACAACGTCTCGATGCCGGTCAGCGAATGGTTCATCTGAGCCATCTGGATCTCGTATTCGAAATCGGTGACGGCACGAAGCCCCTTGACCACGAAGTCGGCCCCGCGGCGGGATGCGTATTCCACGAGCAACCCGGAGAAGGCGTCCACCTCGACGTTGGGGAGTCCCTGGGTGACCTCCTTGAGGAGGCTGACCCGTTCCTCGACGCCGAACAGCGGTTCCTTGGAGGGGTTGTCGAGCACACCGACGATCAGCGCGTCGAAGCGCTGAGCAGCACGTTCGATGATGTCGAGATGACCGTTCGTCACGGGGTCGAACGTCCCCGGACACAGGGCGGTCAAGCCCATCTATGCCTCCCGGAAGATCAGCACGGCGGTGTCGCCGTACTCGAGACGTCTCGCGAGGCGCCAGTGTACTGGAATGACAGGCGTGGAACTCCCCCGACGACGGGTCAGGACGACCGTCCACCCGGGCCGCAGCCATCCGGCATCCAGGGCCGCGAGCACGGAATCGACCTCGGCGGGTGCGGCCTCGTACGGGGGGTCCGCCAACGCCAGATCGTATCGATCGCCGTGGCTCTTGCCATTTCTCATGAGAAATCGAGACACATCCGACGCCATCACCGCCGCCCGGTCGGCCAGGCGCGCCCGGCTGAGGTTGACCCGGAGGGTCGCGAGCGCCGTTCGACTCCGCTCCACGAAGGTCGTCTTCGCCGCGCCGCGGGAGAGCGCTTCGATCCCGAGCGCCCCGGTCCCCGCGTACAGGTCGAGGACCTCGGCGTCCACGACGGCCGAGCCCAGGCTCGAGAACAGGCCCTCCCTCGCTCGATCGGCCACGGGCCGGACGCCGGCGGGGACCGGGGCGAGCCGGACCCCCCGGGCGGATCCCGCGATCACGCGCATGCGAGATGCGGCCGGCCGCTCAGACCAGCCCGGCCTCGTTCGCGCGCCGGGCGAGGTCGGCGCGGGTCCGCAGGCCCAGCTTGCGCATCACACTCGCCCGGTGGTTCTCCACCGTGCGGACGGAGACGTACAACATCGAGGCGATCTCGGCGTTGGTGTGACCGGGCTGGAGGTAGTCCTGTCCGCGGGCAACCTTCCGGACGGCCTCGCCGAGCTCCGTGCTCGCCGTCTCCTTCGAGAGGGCGCGGAGACCTTCGCGCACCACCACGTGGTCGTCCATGAGCAACACGGAGATCGCTGCGTCGCTCATGTCTTCGCCTCCTCGAACAACAACTCGGCCGAGCCGATCGGCACCAGTAGCCTAACCCTGGTTCCAGCCGGCATCCCTGGACCACGCGATAGACGACCGCCTCGGCGTCCGGCGACGGGCGGACGTCGCCGACCTGCTGGTGCAGATCGACCGTGAGATCGGGAGACGACACCTCGTCGGCCAGCCGCCGCAGCGCGGCCAGCCCCAAGCTTCGTCATGGAACGTCTCTCCCTGGGTTGTCCTCGGCAGCCCCGGGCGAACCTTGATCCGGCAGCCGGCGTCCGTAGCGACCGCGTCAGCCGGGCTCCGGAAGGATCTACGCGCTGAACAGCCAGTCGATCGAGCGCTCGAACCGGCTCTCGACCTCTCGCATCAAGGAGGGATGGGCGTCCAGGCCCGGGTCGTCGTCGATCGTGGCGAACGCACGCGCCCGTGCCCGGCGGACCAGATCCAGGTCGTCGGCCAGGCGGGCCAGCCGCAGGTCCGGCAACCCGGCCTGCCGCACGTCGAACAACGTCCCCTCGCCGCGGAGGCGCAGATCCTCATCGGCCAGCGCGAACCCGTCGGTCGTCGCCACCATGGCCTCGAGCCGGGATCGCGCCTCGGCCTGGTCCTCACGGCTCTCGTCGAACAGGATGCAGGTGGCGCGGTGGCCTCCCCGGCCGATCCGGCCCCGAAGCTGGTGGAGCTGGGCCAGCCCGAACCGTTCGGCGTTCTCGACCAGCATCACCGTCGCATTGGGCACGTCCACCCCGACCTCGATCACCGTGGTCGAGATCAGCAGGTGGTGCTCCCCGGCGCGGAACGCCTCCATGCGCCGCTCCTTGTCCGCCGGACGCATCCGCCCGTGCAGAAGCTCCACCGACAGGTCGGGGAAGACGTCCGTCGCCAGGCGTTCGGCCTCCGCCTCGGCGGCCCGAACCTCCGACTTGTTGGCCTCGTCGATCGCGGCGCACACCACGAACGCCTGCCGGCCGGCGGCGACCTCTCGGCGCACAAGCTCGTAGGCGGCCCGCCGCTCGGCGGCCGTTCGGGCGATCCTCGTCTCGACCGGCTGACGGCCCGCCGGCATCTGGTCCAGGACGACGACGTCGAGGTCCCCGTAGTAGGTGAGGGCAAGGGTCCGCGGGATCGGCGTCGCCGTCATGACGAGCACGTCCGGCGAGCCGCCTTTGCCCCGCAGCGCCATCCGCTGGTGGACGCCGAAGCGGTGCTGCTCGTCGATCACCGCCAGCGACAGATCGGCGAAGGCCACCCCCTCCTGCAATAGCGCATGGGTGCCGACGACCAGGTCGACCGCCCCTCGCTCCACTCCCTCGAGGATCCGGGTTCGATCGCGACCCGCGACCGAGGCCGTCAGGAGCGCGTACGTCACCGCGGCGCGTTTCGGCTCGTCCACGCCGTCCAGCAGCGAGGGCTGGTGCGCCGAACCGCTCGTCGGCTGCTCGGCCTCCAGGAAGGGGACGGCGCCGAACGGGCCGAGCAGCGCCGCGATCGACCGGTAGTGCTGGCCGGCCAGGACCTCCGTGGGGGCCATGACGGCCGCCTGGTGACCGCTCTGGATCGCGATCAACGCTGCGTGCAGCGCCACGAGGGTCTTGCCCGACCCGACGTCGCCCTGGAGGAGGACGTTCATCGGACGCTGGCGCGCCATCGCGGCGCCGATCTCCTCCATGGCCCGCCGCTGCGCGCCGGTGGGTTCGAACGGAACCGTGGCGAGCAGCCGCTGGACGAGCTCACCGTCGGCGCGATGAGCGACGCCGCGCTGGGCGCGTTCGACTCGGCGCTTCCGGAACGCCACGCCGAGCTCCAGGACGAACAGCTCGTCGAACTTGAGGCGTTCCTCGGCGGCCGCGAGCTCCTCGGGCGCCTGCGGGAAGTGGATGCGACGGACGGCGTCGTCGAAGGAGCTCAGGCGCTCGGCCCGCACGACGTCCTCCGGCAGCGGATCCGGAAGGGGGCCGAGTCGTTCGAGCGCCCGCCAGACCAGGGCGCGGATGGTCCGGGTCGAGATGCCCTCGGTGGCCGGGTGGATCGGCGTGATCCGCCCGGTGTGGACGAGATCGCGGTCGCCGCCACGGAGCAGCTCGACCTCGTGGTTGGCGAGCTGGAGGTTCCGCCCGAACAGGCGCACGATCCCCGACGCCGCCACCTCGTAGCCGGGTCGGTAGGTGGATGCGATCCACGGCTGGTTGAAGAACGCCAGGTTCAGCGAACCCGTGCCGTCGCTCAGCGTGACGGTCACCATCGGCCGGCGCTGGCGCGTGCGCCGGCTCTCGACCTTCGTGACCCGGCCGATCACGGTGGCGTACCCGCCCAGCCCGGGCTCCCGGTGCAGACCCCCGATCCGGGCCACGCGGGACCGGTCGAGGTATCGCCGCGGATAGTGGTGCAGGAGGTCGCGGACGGTGCGGATCTCGATCCCCGCCAGGACCTCCGCCGCCGGGGGACCCTTCGTCCGGACCCCGGTTCGCCGACCGGCGACCTGCCGGTCGATCGCCTCGATCGGCGAATCGAGCGTCAGAGACACGGGTGGGTTCTACCATGCGTTCGGTGAGGTTCCGCCACCTGCTCCTCCTCGCGTCGCTGGTGCTCCTCCCCGTCGCGTGTGGCGACGGGGAGGGGACGAACGTCGACGGCAGGCGGGGTGACGCGGCCGTCGCGGCGCGCAACGCCACATCCACCGCGCTGCTCCCCACGGATGCCGCGGCGTTGCCGGAGTTCGACGTGGCAGCCTACGACGAGCTGCTCGGGCAGCTCCGAGGGACGCCGATCCTCGTGAACTTCTGGGGGTCGTGGTGCGGGCCGTGCCGCGACGAAGCGCCGGATCTCGCGGCGGCCCACCGCGAGTTCGGTGACGACGTGCAGTTCCTCGGTGTCGACATCCTCGACGCGAGAGAGAGCGCCCGGGCCTTCATCGCCGAGTTCGGCTGGCGCTACCCGAGCGTGTTCGACCCGCCGGCGGCCATCCGGGACGGGCTCGGTCTGCTCGGTCAGCCGGTGACGCTGTTCTACGACGCCGAGGGAGCGCTGGTCGACCGTTGGGCCGGGCCGATCCCCCGCGACGAGCTCGACGCACGGATCACCGCGATCCTTCGGGGCTGATCGCCGGCCGAAGGATGCGCGTCGCCAGACGGGACGGCGCCCCCACGGACCGAAGCACGGACTCGGCCCGACGCTCCACCCGGTTCACCGACCGGCGATCCCGCAGCGCCCGGCCGAGCGCCGCCTGAAACCCCAGCGTCCGCGCGAGCCAGACCGTCTGGCCCATGGGGGCCCGGTGCTCCTCCGCGGCGACGAACGAGCCCATCGCCGAGGTCAGGTCGTTCGCGGCGAGCGCGCGCAGCGCGTCGTTCTCGTGCTCGATGGCCGTGACGTCGCGGTCCGTGGTCGGCCCGATCTCCGGGCTCGGCGCGTCGGCTCCGGACAGCAGGTGGGCTTGCACGAGCAGCGCCGACGACAGATCCATCGTGCCGGTCGCCCGCAGCGCCGAGGACCGTCCGACCGCGTCGCGGAGCGGACGCACGGCCGCACGCGTTCGCTCGGCGCCGAGGGCGGCACGTCCCTCGAGCAACGGAGCGAGCGGTTGCCAGAGCACCCATCCGTTCTGCGTCGCCACGGCGACCGCCTGACGGGCGTCCGGCGCCACGCCCTCGAACCGGCCGCGCTCGAGCCGGAGCTCGGCCGCCGCCAGATGTGCCTCGGCCATCTCGAGCCGTACGCCGCGCTCGCGGAGCATCGCCGTCGCGGTGCTCAAACGATCGAGCGAGACCTTCGGCTTGCCCGCCCGCAGGGCGGACCGCGCGCCCACCAGCAACGTGAGCGCGTGCAGCCGTGTCGAGCGGGTCCTCCGCGCGATCTCGAGGAGGTGGCGCACCAACGCCTCGACCTCGCCCGGTGTGGACGTCGAACAGGCCGCGGCGGCCTCGATCAGGAGGGTGTCGGCCTCGACGTAGGGATCTCCGGCCTCCACCGCCAGGGGCCTCGCCTCGCGCATGGCCCGGATCGCCTCGGCGCGTTCGCCCCGGTAGAACGACACATACCCCCAGGTCCTGAGCATGCCGGAGCGCGAGCGCAGGTCCTGCTCGTCGTTGACCAGGCGCCAGGCCTCAGAGTACCAGCGGTCGAACTCGGCGCCGCCTTCGGTGGTGAGCAGGAAGGCGAGATCTTGCGCGACGACCGATCGGCCCCACCGGTCCCCGGCGCGAACGAACAGGCGGTGGGCCTCTCGGAGCTCGTCGAGCTCACGCCGATAGTCCGTCCACGACCAGGTCTCCGACAGCCGGTGGTGGGCCCATGCCTGTCCCCGGAGGTCCCCCTCCTCGCTCAGCAGGACCAGGGCCCGGCGAAGCAGCCGCCGGGAGGCCGCGATCCGGCCGAGGTCCTTCCCGAGGTCCGAAGCCAGCCTGCCCGCGGCCAGGAGCGCGCGACCGCGGAGCCGCGGATCGCCGGAGGAGTCCGCCGCCGCTCGCGCCTCGGCCACGATCTCCTGTGCCTCCTCGTACCGACCCATCTCCACGAGGCACTCGGCGAGGCCGATCAGCGCTCGGGCCCGGAGCCGCTCGGGGACCTGGCGATCGGCTTCGCGTGCGATCCGGCTCGCGCGTTCGTACAGGTCGGCCGCCGACCGCGCCTGATAAACGATCGCCTGATCCGCCCACCGAAGCAGGTACTCGACGGCCCGCCGGGGGACGTGACGCGCGAGGGCCGGAGCCGCGGCTCGGGACCGCGAGAGCGCCCACGCGCGCTCGTAGTGATGCGCGATCGTGGCGATGGGGCGACGAGGCCCGGAGCCCTCCCGCGCCCGGAGCCACTCGGCGATCGCGAGGTGCCGGCGCGACCGTTCGGCCCGCGGCAGCTGCTCGTACGCGACGTCGCGGATCATCGCGTGCCGGATCTCGAGCTCGGACGCGCCGGGGATCCGGCTGTCCGGGCGACGCCGGACGAGCCCGCGACGTTGCAGGGACCGAATCGCGGCCTGGGGGTTGCGGACCTCGGACACCGACTCGATCAACCGGTCCCAGGTGACCACGCCCGAGACCGCGGCGTCCTGGAGCACCCGCTTCTCCTCGTCGGGGAGCCCGTCGATCCGCCCCCCGATCAGGAGCCGGATGGTCGTGGGAACGGCCCGCAGCCGTTCGGCATCGGCGACGCGCCACCTCCCGTCGGCGCGGACCAGGATCCCCGCCTCGACCAGCATCCCCAGGCTCTCTTCGAGGAACAACGGGTTGCCCTCAGCGCGAGTCACCACCGACCGCAGCGCCCACTCGTCCACGTCCGGTCCGAGCAGCTGGGCCACCAGGGTCCGCATGTCCTGAGCCTCCATGGCGCGAAGCTCCATTCGCGGCACACCGGGCAGCCGAAGGGCCGACCGCGACAGCCCGAGAACCAGCACCGGCCCCCGAAGCGGCGAGCCCCGCAGCTCCCGCAGGAAGTCGAGCAGGTCCTCGTCCGCCCACTGCAGGTCGTCGAGCACGACGATCGTCGGCCCGCGGGCGGCCAGCGTTTCCAGGGTCTGCCGGGCCGCCCGCACCGACTGGACGACCCGCTCCCGCGGGTCGCCCTGTTCCGTTCCGAGCCCCAGGAGGAACCGGAGCCCGCCCGCGAGGGCCCGGCCGCGGTCGCCGGGCCCGACGGATCGGGCGAACCGCTGGACCTGCCGCCGCGCCTCCTGTGGGGGCGAGCCGGGCGAGACGCCGAGCGCCGGCGCGAGGGCCTCGGCGAGCGCCTGCAGGGGCAGTCGCTGCCCGAACGGCGCGCACCGTCCGGTGACCACCCGCCCCTGGGCTCGCGCGGCCAGCTCCGCCGCGAGGCGGGACTTCCCTGCCCCGGGCTCCCCGAGGACGAGGAGGAGCCGACCGCGCCCCGCGGCCACCGCGTCGGCCAGCTCCGCCTCGACCCGGGTGACGGCCGAAACGCGGTCGACGAACTGCGGAGAGGTCCAGGGCCCTTCCCGTCGGCCGGGCGGCGCGGGGACGATGCCGAGCGCCTCGTGCACGGCCAGGCGGGGTTTGCCCTTGGCGCGGCGGATCCGGCGCGGCCCGAACCGGATCGAGCGGGCGGTCCGCCGACGCGTCTCGTCGTCCACGAGCACGACGCCGCTCGGCGCGAGATCGGCGATCCGGGAGGCGGTGTTCACGGGGTCGCCGATGACGGCGAAGCCCGAGGCCTCCTCGGAGGGCGCCACCATGACCTCGCCCGAGTTCACGCCGGCGTGCACCTCGGGGAACCGCAGTCCTCGCCGGCCCGCGTTCAACGAGCGGACGTGGTCGCGCACCGCCAGCCCCGCCCGGACGGCCCGCTCCGCATCGTCTTCGCCCGCCACGGGCACGCCGAAGACGGCCATGAAACCGTCGCCCATGATCTGGGGCACCGTTCCCCCGAACCCCTCAACGATCCGCTGGAGCTCCAGCACGCCCGGCCGCAGGAAGCGATAGACCTCCTCCGGATCCAGGGTGGCCGACAGCTTGGTGTACCCGGTGAGGTCGGCGAACAGGATCGAGACGAACTTGCGCTCGCCGTGCGGCTGAACCGGCCGGCGGCGGCCGCTCATCGCGCCACGGGGACCCGGGCGTCAGTGCCGGCGGAAGGACTTCTTCCGCAGATCGGCCAGCGCGGTGTCGGTCTTCCCGATCCCGGGGATCTCCCGCAGGTGGGTGCGGATGGTCTGACCCAGCTCCTCGAGCGATGGCCGGCCCAGGTCCACCAGGAGGTCGTACCGCCCGGTGACCACGGCGGCGCCGTACCAGAACGTGTCCTCGTCGAACAACGGCTCGAAGTGGTCGTCCAGTCGCTCCAGCACGGAGAACGGGTCGTCGTCGGGCCGGATCCGAACCAGCGCACAGAAGTCGGGGCTGCGGCGCTTCGGCCCCATGATCCGACTGGGCTGGATCTCGAACGACGACTCCGTCCGGAGCCCCTGCGGCCACAGGTCGTCGACGATCTGCTGGACGTCGCCCAACGCCGTGTCCCCCGGCGGGACGCGAAGGTGGGCGTACACCTGGAACGACCCGAGGAACTGGCCCACGAAGTCCACGCCGAGCTCCGCGTTCTCGGCCACCGCGTCCACGACCTCCCCGGGCCGGCGGTCCTCGGCATGCGAGAACACGTGGAAGTGGAGATCGTCGCCATTCGTCTGCATCGTCGCCCCTCCCCACTCGAGCCTCGGAGGCTCGACCCGTAACTCTCCATCGCATCGGTCGCCCGGTGCAACCCTGGGAAGCGGGAGTCCTCTGTTACCCTTCCACGGCCATGGCCGCCGTCTGCGACATCTGCGGGAAGAAGCCGTTCTTCGGCAAACAGGTCTCCCACTCCCACCGCCGGACTTCCCGGCGGTGGAACCCGAACGTGCAGCGCGTTCGGGCGGTCGTGGACGGGACCCCCCGCCGTCTGTACGTCTGCACGAGTTGCCTGAAGGCCGGCAAGGTCCAGCGGGCCGGCTAGGCTCCCCCCCGCCCCGAGGCGCCGGCGGAGAAGACGATCATCTGCACGTCGGGGTCGAGATCGCGGATGCGGCCCATGGCCTCGATGCCGCCGCACCGCGGCGTGGTCGTCGGCGATGACCACGCGCCCGCCGCCTACCTCGTTCCGGGGATCCACCCGCCTACCTCCGATCGGGTACCTCCCCATGAACATCGGCGCCACGCCGGCGCGGGCGCAAACGGGATGGCCGCTCAAACTCCGGCTGCGGCCAATCCGTCGTCCCCGCGGCCGACGGCAGCTCGGCCGACACGCGGGGATCAGCTGCCGGGAGCCGCGGCGAGGGGGTCCACCGGACCGATGCCTTGCCCGATCGGCAGGGCGTGGCGGATGGCCTCGGTCACGAAGGCCTTGCCCCGGCGCACGGCCTCGAGAAGTCCCTCCCCGCGAGCGAGGTACCCCGCGATGGCCGACGACAGCACACATCCCGTTCCGTGGGTGTGAGGGGTGTCGACGCGACCGCCGCCCACCCACACGAGATCCTCGCCGTCGAAGAACAGGTCGTCCGCGCGGTCCGATGCCTCGAGGTGCCCGCCTTTGACCAAGACCGCGGCCGGCCCCATCGCGCGGATCGCCCGGGCGGCCCGCTCCATGTCCGCTCGCGACTCGACGGGAACCCCGGCGAGGCCGGCGGCCTCCGGGAGATTCGGCGTCACGATGGTGGCGAGCGGCAGGATCCGTCCTCGAAGCGCCGCCACGGCGTCGTCCTCGAGCAGCGCGTGCCCGTGTTTGGAGACGAACACGGGGTCGACCACCAGGTTCGGGATCGCGGTTTCTGCCACGGCATCCGCCACCGCCTCCACGATCGACGCGGACGCCAGCATGCCCGTCTTGGCCGCATCCACCCCGATGTCCGTGGCCACCGCCCGGATCTGCTCGCCCACCAGGCCGGGAGAGAGGGTCTCGTACCCCCAGACGCCCTTCGTGTTCTGAACCGTGACGGCGGTGATCGCCGTCATCCCGAACACCCCGAGCGCGCTGAACGTCTTCAGGTCCGCCTGGATCCCGGCGCCGCCGCCCGAGTCCGAGCCGGCGATCGACAGCGCCCGAGGCCGCGGCGCCCGCCCACCGTTGACCCGTCTCACGAGAAGTGATCCCATCCTCTCGGTTCGAGCGGCGTCTCCACGCCGTCCCCGTCGACCGCCACGACCCCCGACCCCTCGATGATCGTTCCCACCACCGTGAGCGTCACGCCGAACGGGTCCAGGTCCTCCCGTGCGCGGCCGACGTCTTCCTCGGCAAACGTCGCCAGCAGCTCGTAGTCCTCCCCGAACCCGATGGCGAGCTGCAGCGGGTCCGCGCCGAGCCATCCCTCCGCGGCGCGAAGCGCCGGCGCCACGGGGATCGCCTCCAGATCGAGACGCGCCCCGACGCCGCTCGCCGCGCACAGGCGGTGCAGGTCCTTGGCCAGCCCGTCCGACAGGTCCATCATCGCCGTCGCGCCGGATCGCGCCAGCACCTGCCCCTCACCGACTCGGGCCACCGGCCGCTCGAACGCGTCCACGAGCTCGCGCCCCCACGGGTTCGAGAGTGCTTCACCGATCCTGGACGCGGACGCACGGGAGATGGCGAACCCTCCGGCGGCCGCGCCGAGCGAGCCCGTGACCGCGATGTGGTCTCCCGGCCGGGCTCCGGAACGGGTCACCGCTCGGCCCGGGGCCACCTCGCCCACCAAGGAAACCGAGACGACCAGCACCGGTCCGCGGTTCGTGTCGCCCCCCACCAACGAGAGCGCGTACTCCGCGCACGCCTCGCGCATCCCGGCCGAGAGCTCCATCACCCACGCCGCTTCGACATCCGTCCGAAGGACCAGCGACGCCACCGCCGCGCGCGGGCTGCCGCCCATCGCCGCCACGTCGGACACGTTGACCGTGATGGCCTTGGCGCCCAGATCGCGGGGCGCGATCGAGGCCGGGTCGAAGTGGACGCCCTCGATGAGGAGGTCCGTGGTCAGGATCTGCTGGCCCGAGGAGGGCTCGAGCACGGCGGCGTCGTCGCCGAGGCCGAGCACGACCCCGGGCTGCTCACCCGAGAGCACGCGAGTGATGGCGGCGACCAGCTCGTCTTCGGAGAGTTCCATCCGCTTCGTCGGGTCGTTGGGCCCGGTCTGATCCGTTCCGGCGACGGCGCCGGGCAATCCCTTGGGTAGGATAATGGGCCTCCGAGCGGGGACGTTCCGTCGCTCGGTCCTCGAATCCGGCCGAAGGAGAGTTCCTTGGACGTCCAGGCGCGAGCGATCCACGACAACCCCTCCGCCGAAGAGCTCCGGGCCTTCACCGAGCTGATGCCGCAGGCCCGCGTCACCGAATACGGGAACGTGAACGTCCAGACGCGCGTGACCTCCCGTAGCGCCGGCAGCACCTACGTCGTGGCCGAACGTTCGTCCGGCAAGACGA
Organism: Actinomycetota bacterium; assembly: GCA_035461565.1. Classification (GTDB taxonomy): domain Bacteria; phylum Actinomycetota; class UBA4738; order UBA4738; family HRBIN12; genus CALGFI01. Next base: position 11,308 of record DATHVC010000169.1, on the reverse strand, counting down.
TGACGCGCGAGGAGTTCGACCGGATCGCGGCGATGCAGGACGAATACCTGCGTGATCAGGATGCCGTCGTCATCGACGGCTACATCGGCAACGACCCCGACTTCCGCACGGCCGCGCGCCTGACGATCGAGAAAGCCAACGCGAACGTGGCCGGGATGCAGCAGAAGCTGTATTTCCCGCGTGACGGTGGCGAGCCCGAGGTCCAGGTGATCTACACGCCCAACCTCGCGGCGCCGGGCTACCCCGAGGACCGCGTGATCGCGGTCGATCTCGACAACGGCGTGACGCGCGTCCTGAACTCCGACTACTTCGGCGAGTCCAAGAAGGGCGGGCTTCGCATGTGGAACGCGAAGGTGTACGCGCTCGGCGGCCTTGCGCTCCACGCCGGCCTGAAGGTGGTGCCGACCGCCGACGGCGAGAAGGTCTTCATGATCATCGGCCTGTCGGGGACCGGCAAGACCACGACCACGTTCACGACCCAGAACGAGTCCCTGCCGGTCCAGGACGACTTCGTCGCGCTGATGCCCCAAGGCGTGGCCCACGGCACCGAGAACGGCTGCTTCGCCAAGACCTTCAGTCTCGACCCCGACTTCGAGCCGAACATCTACAACGCCGTCATCAGGCCGAGCGCCTACCTCGAGAACGTGTACCAGGACGAACGCGGCAAGGTGAACTTCTTCGAAGAGAGCTACACGCAGAACGGACGCGCCGTGTTCCGCATGGACGACCTCGAGCGCTTCCGCGACTCCCGGACGGTGGGGATCGTCGACTACCTCCTCATCCTCAACCGGAACGAGAACATCATCCCCGCCGTGTCGAAGCTGAACCAGGAGCAGGCGGCCGCGTATTTCATGCTCGGCGAGACCACCGGCACCTCGGCCGGCGGCGCCTCGGAGGCCGGCAAGTTCCTCCGGGTCCCGGGAACGAACCCGTTCTTCCCTCTCCCCCACGACCTGCAGGGCAACCGGATCCTCCAGCTCCTCGCCACACATCCGATCGAGACCTACCTGCTCAACACGGGCCGCGTGGGAGGCAAAGACGGCGACGACCGCTCGAAGAAGGTGAAGATCCCGCACACGTCCGCGTGCGTGAAGGGCATCGCCGAGCGGTCGATCTCGTGGTCCGAGGACGACGACTTCGGCTACCTCGTGGCCGAGGACGTCCCCGGGATCGACGACCCCGAGCTCCTGCAGCCCCGCCGGCTGTACGAGCGGCAGGGACGCCGGTCCGAATACGACGACCTCGTCGACGCTCTGAAGGCGGATCGCGTCGCGCGGCTCGAGGAGTTCCCCGAGCTCGCGCCGGAGATCGTCAAGGCGGCGGGCTAACTCTCGGCTTGATCGGCCGGGTCGCTGCGCGCGGTTCCCCGGCGCCCGAGGAACCACCCCGCGAGGAGCTGCATCCCCGCCAGCGCCAGCGGCACCACCAGGTACCACCGGTACGGCTGGAGTTCGTCGAGGGCCGCCCGACCCTGACCGTCCACCGACGCGTAGAGGAGGAACAGGCCGGCGATCGAGAACCACAAGCCGATGCGCCCGGTCAGGAACATCGCGTAGAGCAGGTGATCCACCACGTCGGTGCCCTCGATCCGCCTGCGGCTCCACGTCCACATCGACCGAAGGCCCCCCAGGGCCAATCCGCCGGCGATGGCGAACTCCAGCGGCCTCATGCGGCGCGGACCCGGCCGAGCGCCTGCACGACCTCGTCGTCGGTGGTCTGGTCGAAGCGCCGATACCACTCGCCGACCGCCAGGAACGGCTCGGGCGTGGCGAGAACGACCACGCGGTCGGCCTCTCGGCCGAGCGTGGTGAGCGACCGGCCCGGCGCCACCGGGACGGCCAACACGACCCGGTCCGCACCCTGGGACCGGGCCCACCGCAGCGCGGCGATGGCCGTCCCGCCGGTGGCGATGCCGTCGTCCACGACCACCGCCACCTTGCCTCGCACGTCGAGGGGAGGCCGGCCGGCCCGGTAGGCCCGTTGGCGGCGTTCGATCTCGCGCTCCTGCTCGGCGATCTCGCGCTCGAGGTAGGCGTCGGGAACCCCCAACGCCTCCACCATCCGCCGGTCCAGGACCTGGATCCCCGGGGCGATCGCTCCGATGCCGAGCTCCGGGTTGCCCGGCGCGCCGATCTTTCGCGGCACCACCACGTCGAGCGGAGCGCCGAGGGCCCGGGCCACGACCTCGCCGACGATGACACCGCCGCGCGGGATCGCCAGGATCACCACGTCGGGTCGGGACAGGTCCAGCAGCGCCTCCGCCAGTCGCTCGCCGGCTTCTGCCCGGTCGGCGAAGATCACCGCTCCTCCTCGATCTCGCGCTCGGCCCGGCGTTCCTCGAGGTCTCGGCGGCGATCCCGGATCACGCGCTCCGGCGGGGGCATCGGACGACGGATCCGGCGGTAGGCGGCGAGGGGGTCCTCTCGCCTGCGCGAGCGCTTCTTGCGCTCAGCCATGGTTCCATCCTCTCACGACGGCACCGCCCACCCGCTCGGACACGGGCGCCACCGGTTTGCCGCGCCGGCGAGCGGCTGCATAGCATGGCGTTCTTCGCGACGAGGGAGGTCGAGCGTGGTTCAGGCCTACATCCTGATCCAGACCGAGGTCGGCAAGGCGGCGCAGGTCGCCAAAGAGGTGCGGGACATCGACGGCGTGACCGAGGCCGAAGACGTCACGGGGCCGTACGACGTCATCGTGCGGGCCGAGGCCAAGAACGTCGACGAGCTCGGCAAGCTCGTCGTGGCGCGGATCCAGGGCGTCGAGGGGATCACGCGGACCCTCACCTGCCCCGTCGTCCACCTCTGAGCGTTCGCTCCGGCCCGATCTCCCGAGCGCGAGCGGCGGCAGGCCCGCCGGCTCAGGCGGTGCCTTTCTTCCCCTCCACCTGGTGTCGTTCGATCGCGAGCTCGATCAGCCGGTCCACCAGGTCCGGATAGGGAAGGCCCGAGGCCTCCCACAACTTCGGGTACATCGAGATGGTGGTGAAGCCGGGGATCGTGTTCACCTCGTTCAGGATCACGCGGCCCTCCGCCGTGAGGAAGAAGTCGACGCGAGCCATCCCGGCGCACTCGATCGCGCGGAACGCCGCGACGGCAAGCCGCTGGACCTCCGCCAGCACCTCGTCCGGCAGGTCCGCCGGGACCCGGAGCTCGGCTCCCCGCTCGTCCAGGTACTTCGCCTCGTAGTCGTAGAACTCGTGGTCCCCTCGCGGGACGATCTCGCCCGCCAGCGAGACGACCGGGTCGTCGTTGCCGAGCACCGAACACTCGATCTCGCGGGCGCCCTCCAGCGCGCGCTCGAGCAGCGCCTTGCGCCCGTAGCGGAACACGTCCTCCAGCGCCGGCCGAAGGTCTGCCTCGTGGCGGACCTTCGTGATGCCGATCGACGATCCCAGCGCGGCCGGCTTCGCGAACAACGGGAACCCGAGACGGTGCGCCCGCGCCGTCACGCCGTCGGCGTCGCGCTCCCAGTCGCGCTCCTGGACGACCTCGTACGGGACCACCGGGATCCCGGCGTCGGCGCAGACGACCTTCTGCACCGCCTTGTCCATGCCGAGCGCCGAGCCCAACACGCCGGCGCCAACGTAGGGCACGTCCGCCATCTCGAGGAACCCCTGGATCGAACCGTCCTCCCCGTACGGCCCGTGCATCACGGGGAAGACCACGTCGATCTCGGTCCGGGACCCGTCCGTCGACACCAGCGCGTGCCCGCCGGGCTCCTGATCCAGCGTCACCTCGTTGCCGGGGAGGGCCTCGACGCCCGGGAGGGTTCCTTCGGCCCCGAGCGGGAGCGCCGGCGGACCGAAAGGCAAACGCACCCAGCGGCCCTGTTTCGTCACGCCGATGGGGATGGCTTCGTAGCGGGCGGGATCCAGCGCGTCCAGGACCGAACGGGCCGAGAGCACCGAGATCTCGTGTTCGGCCGAGCGGCCTCCGAACAGGACGACGACCCGCCGCTTCACACCTTCTCCAGCGCGCGTTCGAAGTCCTCGAGCAGGTCGGCCTGGGTCTCCAGACCCACGCTGACCCGGATCAGCCCGTCGGCGATCCCCGCCGCACGCCGAGCCTCAGCGTCGAGCTGGCGGTGCGTGGTGGAGGCGGCGTGCCCCACGAGGGTGTGGGTTCCGCCGAGGCTGGACGCCACCCAGGCGAGCTCGAGGGCGTCGCAGAAGCGTTGTCCCGCTTCCACACCCCCGGCGACGTCGAACGCCAGCATCCCCCCGAACCCCCGAGGCAACAGTTTCCGGGCCACGGCTCGCTGCGGATGGGAGTCCAGACCCGGGTAGTGCGCCCGCTCGACCTTGGGGTGGGTCTCCAGCATCGCGGCGAGCGCCGACGCGTTCGCGCAGTGGCGCTGCATCCGCAGCTCGAGCGTGGCCAGGCCCCGAAGGCACAACCAGGCCTCGAGCGGCGCCATCGTCCCGCCGGTCTCGATGACGGTGTCGCGCAGCGCCGCCATGTGTTCCGCCGAGGTGCACACCACGCCGCCGATCAGGTCGTTGTGGCCGCCGACGTATTTCGTCGCCGAATGCAGCACGTACGCGAACCCGTGCTCGGCCGGCGTGCACAGGTACGGAGAGGCGAACGTGTTGTCCACCGCCGCGGGAACGCCCGCGCGGTCGCACAGGCGGCCGATCTCCGGGAGATCGGCGACGGTGACGTTCGGGTTGGCGATGGTCTCGCAGTAGAAGAGCTTGGCACCGGGCAAAGCGGCAGCGACCGCGTCCATATCGTGCGGGTCGACGAACGTGACCTCGACGCCGTACCGCGGGAGCACCCTCCGGAACAACGAATACGTCCCACCGTACAGCTCCGTGCTCGACACGATCCGGTCGCCGGCTTCCGCCACCGACGTCACGAGCGTGTGGACGGCCGCCATCCCGCTCGCGAAGGAGAAGGCGGCCTCCGTCCCCTCCAGGTCGGCCATCAGGTTCTCGAACGCCAGGAGGGTGGGGTTGCCGTACCCGCGGGTGTACGTGTACCCGGGTTTGCGGAACGAGATGGTCTCCGCGTAGTCCTCGGCCGTGGCGAACCGGAACGTCGAGGTCTGGAAGATGGGGACACTCGGCGTGTCCTGCTCGATCGGCGGGGTCCGGGCCCCGTGGATCGCCCGCGTGGCGAAACCGTGCCGTCCATCCTCCCGCATGCGCCGCCAGCCTACCCGGTCGGGCGCTGGCGGCGTTCCGGGCGGCGCGAGGCCGCCCACCGGGTCGGGTAGCGCGCCCGCAGCCCGTCCACCAGGCGGGCGAGCTCGTGCATGAGCTCGTCGGTCAAAGCTCGAACGGCGGCCGGATCTTCCCGGTCGACCGCCCGGGCGGAAGGATCGAACGGGTCCCCCGCCCGCACCCAGACCGGCCGGCCGAACGACAGGTTCTGTCGCCCGGAGCTCCGCCACACGTATTGCCCGCCCCACGTGGCCACCGGCAGGATCGGAACCCCCGTCCGGAGCGACAGGCGCACCGCTCCCGTCTTGCCCCGCCCGGGGGAGAAGTCCGGGTTGTTCGTGGTCGTCGTCCCCTCCGGGTAGATGACCACGACCTCGCCGGCCTCGAGCGCGGCGGCTGCGTCATCCAACGCCGATCGGTCTCCGGTCCCGCGCGACACCGGGATCTGGCGCGCGCCACGGAGCGCCACGCCGATCAGCCGATGATCGAAGAGTTCCTGTTTGGCGAGGAACCGGGGCCGCCGGCCGGCCTTGACCACGAAGAAAGCATGAGCGAACGGGTCGAGGTACGAGAGGTGATTGCCGGCCAGGATCGCCGGGCCTTCGGCCGGGACGCGCTCCAGACCTTCGAACCGCCAGTTGAACCAGAGGTCGAACGGCGGCTGGAGCACCGCCACCATCGTTCGATACCAGGGTTCCAGTTGGGCCTCCTCGGAGCGCCCGGATGCTACCGCGCCGGCCGCGTTAGCCTGCTACGGATGCGGATCGTCGCCGTTCCCGTGAACTCCCTGACGCGAGCCAAGAGCCGGCTGGGGCCGGCGCTGTCGCCGCTCGAACGCGGGGCGCTCACCCTGGCTATGCTCGAAGACGTGCTCGACGCCGTCCAGGCCGTGCCGGGATGGGATCCGTGGGTGGTCTCGCCGGACGAGGTGGCGTTGGAGATCGCCGCGCGGCGAGGCGTCCGAGCCGTTGCGGAGGAGAAACCGTCGCTGGCCAATGCGGTGCGCCAGGTGGAGCGGCTGGCCAAGGAGGGGGACGCCGACGCCCTGGCCGTCCTTCCCGGCGACCTCCCGCTCGTGACCCCGGAGGCGCTGCAGGAGGCCCTTCGGACGCTCGGCGCGGTGGTCCTGGCTCGTTCGGGCGACGGCAGCGGCACCAGCCTGCTCCTACGGCGACCGCCTCGGGTGATGCCGGCGCGGTTCGGCCCCCACTCGTTCCAGCGTCACCTCCAGCTGGCGAGCGACCGAGAGCTCCCCGTCGCGATCGTCGAACGTCGTGAGCTCTCCTTCGACCTGGACCGCCCGGGCGATATCCTCACGCTGCTCTCGGAGGGGCGTCGCGGCCGAACGCGGGAGGTCTGTCTCCAGATGGACCTCGGCGAGCGGCTGCAGCACTCCGCCTGAAGATCGCGCAGGAGGGACGGATGCCGCAGGGAACGATCAGGGACTTCGACCCGGACTCGCGTGACGGGTCGCTGCTGACCGACGACCGGAGCGAGGTCCACATCGACGCCACGTCGATCGAGGGATCGGGCATCCGTTATCTGCGGATCGGCCAACGCGTGAGGTTCGACCTCGTCGAGGAAGGTGGGCGCAAGGTGGCGCGAACCCTCCGGATCGTGACGTTCTGAGGCGACCGACGGCGATCAGCCGCGGCGCGACGACGTCCGGCGGCGTCTGGCCGCGATCATCTCCTTGAACTCCTTGCCCGGGTTGAACCAGGGCAGATCGCGGGCCGGGACGACGATCGGCGTCTGCGGCTTCCGCGGGTTCCGCGCGATCCGTCGATTGCGTCGTTTGCGTTCGAACGTGCCGAACCCCACCAGCGAGACCCGATCACCTTTGGCGACCGTCTCCCGGATCACGTCCATCGAGGCGTCGACGACGCGAGCGATCTCCGCCTTGCTCGAGCCCGTACGTTTGGCGACTTCGGCCACGAGACCATTCTTGTTCATGTACGCCCTCCCCGATGCCTCCTGCACCGTAACGAGCCACGAGCCCCATGGTCAATCGGACCGGCACATGCCACGATGAGCGCGCCGTGAGGAGGCTGATCGCCGCGTCCGCCGCGACCGCCGTGTTCAGTGCGTGCGGAGGCGGCGACGGGCGCGAGCTCGCGCGCTACTACGACCCCGGGGGGTACTTCATCACGAGCCTTCCGGCCGCCAACGAACTCGTCGTGACGCCGCCGCAGCCGGCGCTGGACGGCCCGGGGCTCCTGACCGGGGTCGTGGCCCGGCCGCCGCAGCCGAGTCCGGCGCCGCAGCAGGGGTTCGGGATGCGCGGCATGGCCTTCTCGCAGACCGAGGTGCCCGACCAGACCGTGTACCAGGCGTTCGCCATCACCACGGACGGGTTCGAGGACCTGGGGGACATGGGGCTGTTCCTGCTCACCGCCGACCCGTCCACGGACGTGCAGGTGGACGACGAGATCCGGATCGACGGGCTCGAGGCGCGGTTGGTCGTCGCCGACGTGAAGCAGGACGGCGCCGTCACCGCGAGCGTCGCGGCCGCGTTCACGCTGGGCTCGGAGGGCACCGGGTTCCTCGTGGCCGCCATCTTCCCGCCGGGGCAGTGGGACAGCGAGCGTGGGGATTTCTTCCGGATGGTGGACTCGTTCCGAACCGGGATGTCCCCGGGCCTGGCGGCGTTCCCGATCACCGCCTGAGGCTCGAGATCGAGGCGCAGGCGGGCGTGGCCCTTCTGTCTTGCTGGCGGGCAGGGACTCGAACCCCAACTTCCAGGGCCAGAACCTGGCGTCCTGCCATTAGACGACCCGCCACCGGGCGAGCTTCCATCGTACCGGGCACCGATCCGCGCGTCCGCCAAGCTCAGGATCTCGGCTTCAGGTCGCTCTGTCCCAGGGCGACGCCGTGGTACTCCGGGATCGGCCGGTTGCCGGGGACGTCGGGCACCGGGGGCCACGGAGGCATCGGCCCGGGCTCACGAAGCCCGACCAGGTCGTCGGGCTGCACCGGCGCCCGGGTGAGGGCCCGGCCCGTCGCGTCTCGGATCGCCGCCACCACGGCCGCCGTCGAGACGATGGTCGCCATCTCGCCGACCCCTTTGGCGCCATAGGGGACGTCCGGTTCGGGGTCCTCCACGATCTCCGTCGCGACGGTGGGCATGTCGAGCATGGTCGGGATGAGGTAGTCCGTGAACGATGCGTTGGCGATCCGGCCCTCGCGGAGCTGGATCTCCTCCATCACGGCCAGTCCGAGGCCCTGGGCGCTCCCTCCTTCGCTCTGTCCCTCGACCCCCTGGGGATTGATGGCCCGCCCGGCGTCGATCGCGGTCGCGAGATGCACCACGCGCACCAATCCGAGCTCGGTGTCCACCTCGACCACCGCGCGCTGCGCGCCGAAGGCGAACATCACGTGGACGTCGCCCTGACCCCGTTCGTCCAGGCCGGTCGTCGGCCGGTGGCGGAAGGTCCGGGTTTCGGAGATCGGCTCCTCCAGCACGTCGGCCAGCTCCGCAACGGGGACACCGTCCGCGAGCACCTGCCCGTCGGCGAGGCGGAGGTCCCCCCCCGCCCCGATTCCGTCGGCGACCCTGGCGAACACCCGCTCCGCGACCGCCCGACACGCCATCTGCACCGCGCCTCCGCCCATGAACGTCTGGCGCGACGCGCTGGTCGACCCGGCCGAATCCACCCCGGTGTCCGCCGCGTGCAGGATGACGTCCGAGACCCCCAGCTCCTCCCGGGCCACCTGGGTCACGACGGTCGAGAACCCCTGCCCGCATTCGACGCCGGCGCTGTGCACCTCGACGACGGGACCGACAGGTCCGGCCGAGAGCGTCACGCGGGCCTGGTGGAAGTCGTCGAATCCTTCGCTGTACGCGATGTTCTTGTAGCCGACGGCGAACCCCACCCCGCGGCGGAGGCCTTCGCCGTGGCCGACGTTGCCCGCGCCGCCGGGGAACGTGATCGGATCGCGGACCGCCGCCGGTTCGGGGTCGGGCGGCATCGGAACCACGCGGCACCGCTCGATCACCTCCCGGACCGGTGCGCTCCCGCGGATCGGGGCACCCGTCGGCAAGATGGAACCGGGCCCGAGTGCGTTGCGGAGCCGCAGGTCCACCGGGTCCATGCCGAGCTCCGCGGCGAGCCGGTCCATGTTCGCCTCGTGCGCGAAACACACCTGCGGCGCGCCGAACCCGCGCATGGCCCCACACGGCGGATTGTTCGTGTACACCGCCGTGCCCTCCAGGACCGCGTTCGGGAACTCGTAGGGTCCGGCCAGGAACGTGGTGGCGTTGCCGATCACCGCGGGCGTCGAGGAGGCGAAGGCGCCGCCGTCGATCACGATCCGGCCGCGGACCGCGACGAGCTCACCGTCGCGGGTCGCGCCCGTCCGAAGCCAGACCCGGCTCGGGTGGCGATGGACGTGGGCCAGGAACGACTCCTCGCGACCGTAGGACATCTTCACCGGCCGCCCCGTGTACCGAGCGAGGAGACAGGCGTGGATCTGCATGTGGAGGTCCTCCCGGCTGCCGAACGCGCCGCCGACGCCGGCCAGCGTGATGCGAACCCGATCCTCCGGCAGGTTCAGCACGGGCGCGATCTGCTGGCGGTCCACATGGAGCCACTGGGTCGAGACGATGAGGTCGACGCCGCCGTCCTCGGCCGGGATCGCCATCCCGGCCTCGGGTCCCAGCGCGGCCTGGTCCTGCATGCCGGTTTCGTAGTACCCCTCCACCCAGACCTCGGCGTCGGCGTCGGGATCGCCGTGTTCGATCCGCAGGTGCCGGAGCACGTTCCCCCACTCGTGGAGCTTCGGCGCGTCGGGATCCAGCGCGCGAACCATGTCGAGGACCGGCTCGAGCTGCTCGTACTCCACGTGGATCCGCGACGCGGCCCGCCGGGCGAGCTCCGGGGTCTCGGCCGCCACGATCGCCACGGGCTGGCCCGCGTACAACACGCGTTCCCACGGAAGCACCGGCTGGTCGGAGAACTCCAACCCGTAGGTCTTCTTCCCGGGCACGTCGTCATGCGTCAGGACGGCGTGGACGCCGGGGGACGCGACGGCCTCGGCGAGGTCGATCCGGACGATCCGAGCGTGGGGGTGCGGGCTGCGCAGCGTCGCCCCCCACAACATGTGTTCGTGCCAGAGGTCGCTGCCGTAGGCGAACGCGCCTTTGACCTTCGGGACGCCGTCCACGCGACGGACGTTCTCGCCGACCGCGCCCCGGGTGCGTTCGCGCAGCCCCGTGCTCACGGCGTCCTCCCCGCGAGCCGACGTCCCACCCGATGCCCCTCCCGGGCGATCTCCTCTTCATCGGCGGTGACCAGCCGCCCGTCGCGCACGACCGCCTTGCCCTCGACGAGGAGATGGCGGACCCGTCCGGTCGCCCCCATCAACAACCCGGCCACGGGGTCCTCGGCGGCACCGGCGTGCGCCAGGCCGTCCACGCCGAACAGGGCGATGTCGGCGCGTCGTCCCGGCTCGAGCGACCCCACGTCGTCGCGCCCGAGAACGGCGGCGCCGCCGCGCGTGGCCAGGCGGAGGCACTCCCGCGCGGTCAACCCCGGCGGCCCGCCGGCCCGGGAGACCAACATGGCCTGCCGGATCTCGCCGAACAGGTCCGACGCTTCGTTCGACGCGGCGCCGTCCACGCCGAGGCCGACCCGGGCGCCGCTCGCCACGAGGTCGCGGACCGGGGCGATGCCGGCGCCGAGCCGCAGGTTCGACGAGGGACAGCTCGCCACCCCGGTGCCCGTGTCGCCGATCCGCCGGACGTCTTTGTCGTCCAGGTGCACGGCGTGCGCGAACCACACGTCGGGACCGAGCCACCCCCAGTCGTCCATGAGTTCCAGGGGCCGGCGCCCCCAACGCTCCACGCAGAAGCGCTCCTCGTCCAGGGTCTCGGCGAGGTGCGTGTGCAGGCCGACCGCGAGGCTTCGCGCCAGGTCGGCGCTCTCGCGCATGAGGCGCTCGGTCACGCTGAAGGGGGAACAGGGGGCGACGGCGATCCGAAGCATCGAGCCCGGTGCCGCATCGTGGAACCGCTCCACCGCCGCCTGCGTCCGCGCCAGGACGTCGTCGGTGGGCTCGACGACCGAGTCCGGAGGCAGGCCGCCGTCGGACTCGCCGAGGTCCATCGAACCACGGCACGGGTGGAACCGCAGGCCGATCTGGCGC
>DATHVC010000168.1:0-7095 GCA_035461565.1 Actinomycetota bacterium | reverse complement strand
ACTGCGCCCCGCCGCCCGGGACCCAGATCACCTTGCTCGACCCGAACCGGAACGTGCTCGCCCGCTCCGGCCGGCGGCTCGCGGCGATGAACCCGACCACGATCGAGGCGGACGTGATGAAGCCGCTTCCTGTGGATGGGCGGTTCGACTCGGCCGCGCTCAGCTTCGTCCTGCACTGCTTGCGTTCGCCCATGTCGAACAAGGCCGTCGCGATCCGGAACGTGGCGGACGTGCTCAAGCCCGACGGCGTGTTGTTCGGCAGCACCGTCCTGGGGATCTCCGAGCGGCATTCGCTACCCGCTCGCGCCGTCCTCCGTGCCTTCAACTGGCATGGAGACTTCGACAACCTTGGGGACACGGTGGAGGGGCTGCGGGCGATCCTCGAGGAGTCGTTCACCTCGGTGGAGGTCGACGTGGTCGGGTCGACCGCGCACTTCACGGCGACCGGCCCCCGCGGGACGCGCTAGCCGCACTCCACCGGCTCGGCGGCGGCTCGGCGACTGGATGTTCGGACGTTGCGTCCGCTCCGATCACGGGTCCAACGACCTTTCCGAGACGGGCCGTTCTGCCCTGTCCCATCGTGAGGGCGGGAGGACCCTCAACGGACATCGACCCGCGCGTCTCGAGCGTGGAGGGGGGTGCGAAACGGCGCCAGCGACGCGCGTTCCACGCGTACCACCGAGCGATCCGGCGGGAAACGGGAAGGGTGATGGCGATGATGTGGGGCGGTGAAGGATGGTGGGTGGTCGGCGTCCTCGTGATGGTGGTCTGCATGTACATGATGGGCCGCATGATGATGGGCCACGGCTCGTCGGGACACGGAGGCCACGGCGGCGACGAAGGCCGGGGCACCCGGAGCGCGGATGACATCCTTGCCGAGCGGTTCGCCCGTGGTGAGATCTCTCAGGAGGAGTTCGAGGAACGCAGGCGCGTGCTCGAGCACCGACCCGTGTAGCGCCCGTAGGACGTGAGATGGATCGCCTGCGCGGGCCGGGATCGAGATCGCCGACGACGGTTAGACTCCGGGGGGTCGGTCTCGGGCCGGCACGAGAGGGGGAACGTGGGCTTCGTCCTGATCGTCGACGACGACCCCCTCAACCGACGCCTCCTCACCAACAGCCTCCAGCTTCAGGGCCACCGGACGGCAACGGCGGTCGACGGCGCCTCCGCGCTCCGGGCGCTGGCTGACGAGGAACCCGACGTCGTCCTCCTGGACATCGTCATGCCGGGGATCGACGGGATCCAGGTGCTGGAGCACATCAAGGAAGATCCCGCGCTCGCCCACCTCCCGGTGATCGTGATCAGCGGCGTGGACGACGCCGATAGCGTCATCCGCTGCATCGAGAAGGGAGCGGAGGACTTCCTTCCGAAGCCGTTCGACGCGGCGATCCTGCGGGCGCGGGTCAACGCCGGCCTGGCGCGGAAGTCGCTGCACGATCTGGAGCGGGAGCGGGTGCGGAGCGTGTTCGGCAGGTTCCTGCCCGAGCCGGTGGTGGACGAGATGCTCGCCCGCACCGACGGCGAGGCCACCATCGCGCCCGAGCACCTGACCGCGTCGGTGCTGTTTGCGGATCTGCGCTCGTTCACCACGTTCGCCGAGGAACGGCCGGTGGACGAGGTCATCGAGACGCTCAACCGGTACGTGGGCCGGATGGCGGACGCGGTCCTGGACAACGGGGGCACGCTGATCGACGTGATGGGCGACGGGATCATGGCCGTGTTCGGGGCCCCGATCCCGTCGGACGACCACGCCGACCTGGCTCTGGACGCCGCGCGAGCGATGCTGGGCGACCACCTGCCGGCCCTGAACGCCTGGCTCCGGACCCGGGGGTGGGACCGCCCGTTCCACATGGGCGTGGGGGTCCACTCCGGCCCCCTGTTGTCCGGGAGCGTGGGCTCGGGCCGGCGGCTCAACTACACGGTCGTGGGGGACGCCGTGAACACGGCCTCACGCATCGAGTCGATGACGAAGGACGTGCCGTTCGACGGCCTGCTCTCCGACGAGACCTACCGGTCGCTCCACAAGGCGCGCGACGACATCGAGTTCGCCGGGGAGTTCGACGTTCGCGGACGCCGCTCGCGGATCGCGTTGTGGGGGGTGCACCCGCGGGCAGCGGCGCCGCTGAACGGCCTTGGCGCGGTGACGGGCTCAACGGTGACGGAGGTGAGCCCGTCGTGACCGACGTGCCGATCGACCGGACCGCGTTCGACCGCCTGCTCGACAACGCGGGGGGCGACTTGGAGTTCGTCTCCGAGCTCGTCGACCAGTTCTTGGCCGACACGCCGGAGTTGGTTGCCGCCGCCCGCGCGGGGATCGAGCTCGAGGACGCGGACGAGGTCCGGCGGGCCGCCCACACGCTGAAATCCAACGCCGCCACGTTCGGCGCCACTCGCCTCGCCGAACGCAGCCGCGTGCTCGAGGAGGCGGCCAGGACCGGTTCGCTGGCCAACGGGTCGTCACAGGTCGAGGAGCTCGAACAGGAGCTCGCTCGCGTCCGCGCGTCCCTCCCGGCTGTGTGGTCCGAGAGGCTCCGGGCGTGACCGAAGCGACCCGGGACGAACGCATCCGCGACGCGCTGTACCGGATCGCGGAGGCCGCCGGCGCCGTTCGGGACCTCGACGCCTTCTACGCCGAGATCCATCACATCGTCGGGGAGCTGATGTACGCGAACAACTTCTACATCGCTCTCTACGACGAGGAGCGCGAGCGCATCAACTTCCCCTACTACGTGGACGAGGTGGACCAGGACGTCCCCGATCCCCTCGTCTGGGAGACGTTCGGCGTGGGCAACGCCCGAGGAGTCACAGCGTACGTGCTCCGTCGTGGGGAACCCACCCTGATCCATCGGAACGAATGGGACGCACTGATCGCGCGTGGGGAGATCGAGCTCGTGGGCGAGGAGGGGGAGGACTGGCTCGGCATCCCCCTTCGAGCGGAGGGACACACGCTCGGGATCCTCGTCGTGCAGACGTACCGGCAGGGTGAGCATTACTCCGATGGGGACGTGGAGGTCCTCACCTTCGTCGGCCGGCACATCGCGCAGGCACTGTCGCGCGTGCAGGCCATCGACGAGACTCGGCAGCGTGCCGCCGAGCTGGAGATCGTCAACAGCGTGGGGCAGGCGCTGGCCGCGCAGCTCGACCTCAACTCCCTGATCGAACAGCTCGGGGACCAGCTCCGCGACGTCTTCGCCGCGGATCTCGTCTACGTCGCGCTCCACGACCCGGCCACGGACCTGATCGAGTTCGCGTATTACAGCGAAGGCGGCGAGCGACGAGAGAACCCGTCGATGCGCTTCGGCGAGGGGCTCACCTCGGAGGTCCTCCGATCCCGCGAGCAGTTGCTCCTGAACCGAGCCGAAGACTTCGACATCCTCGAGGCGAAAGGGGTCGGCACGCCGGTTCGGTCGTACCTCGGCGTCCCGATCCTGATCGGCGAGAACGCCATCGGCGTGATCAGCGTTCAGAGCACGACCGAGACCGGACGGTTCGACGATGCCGCGGCCCGTCTGCTCTCGACGATCGCCGCCAACGTCGGGACGGCGATCTCGAACGCCCGCCTCTACGAGGAGACGCAGCGACGGGCCCGCGAGATGGCGGCGCTGGCCGACCTCGGCCGGGAGATCGGCGGGATGCTCGACCTCGACGCCGTCCTGCGTCGGATCACCGAACGGGCGCAGGAGCTGCTGGAGGCCGCGACGAGCGCGGTCTACCTGGCGAACGAAGACGGCTCGTCGTTCCGGCCCGTGGTGGCGCTCGGGGAGCTGGCCGATCTGATCATGGTCGACAGGATCCTGCCGGGCGAAGGCATCATCGGTGACCTGGCGCGCCGCGGCCTTGCCGAGGTCGTGAACGACGTGGCGGGCGACACGCGCGCCGTCCAGATCCCCGGATCGGAGGAGAACGCGGAAGAGCGGCTGATGGCCGCGCCGCTTGTGGCAGGAGGTCGCGTGATCGGCATGATGGCCGTCTGGCGCACCGCCCCGACCGACCTGTTCACCGAGGCGGACCTCAGCTTCCTGGTCGGCCTGTCCCAGCAGACCGCGATCGCCATCGAGAACGCCCGGCTGTTCCGCGAGCTCCAGGGGGCCCGACGGGCCGCCGACTCCGCGAACGAGGCCAAGAGCGCCTTCCTGGCCACGATGAGCCACGAGATCCGAACGCCGATGAACGCGATCATCGGGATGAGCGGTCTGCTGGCGGAGACCGAGCTCACGCCCGAGCAGCGCGACTACGCGGCCACCATCGCGAGCAGCGGCGAGGCGCTGCTGTCGATCATCAACGACATCCTCGACTTCTCGAAGATCGAGGCCGGCCGTATGGAGCTCGAGGAGGCCCCGTTCGACGTGCGGGAGTGCGTCGAGGGCGTGGTCGAGCTGATCGGACCGGTGGCGGCCGGCAAGGGGCTCGAGCTCGCGTACCAGATCGAGCCGGGCACGCCGGAGACGGCCGTGGGCGACGTCGGCCGGCTCCGGCAGATCCTGCTCAACCTCCTGAACAACGCGGTGAAGTTCACGGACGAGGGCGAGGTGGTGCTCACGCTCAGGGCCGTCGGGGCGGAGCGGCCGGGGACGATCGCCTACCACGTGACGGTTCGCGACACCGGCATCGGCATCCAGCCGGATCGCCTGGACCGCTTGTTCCAGTCCTTCAGCCAGGTCGACGTGTCCACGAGCCGGCGTTACGGCGGGACGGGGCTGGGCCTCGCCATCAGCCGACGCCTGGCCGAGCTCATGGGCGGCACGATGTGGGCCGAGAGCGCGGGTGTCCCCGGCGAGGGGAGCACCTTCCACCTCGAGTTCCTGGCCGGCGTGAGCGAGATGGCCCCGACGGCGCTCCGAACGGACGCCCCACTCGACGGCCGCCGTGCCCTCGTCGTGGACGACAACGCCACCAACCGGCGGCTGTTGGATGCCCTCCTGTCGGCCTGGGGGATCCAGGCCGTGTCGGTGTCCGGGGCCGAGGCGGCCGTTAGGGCGCTCGACGATGGGGTCTTCGACGTCGCGATCCTCGATCTGGTGATGCCGGGAACGGACGGGCTCGACCTCGCGGCCGAGATCGAACGTCGCCGCCCCGCCCTGCCCATCGTGCTCGCCTCCTCGGCCGGGCGAAAGGACGCCACCGCGGACCATCGATGGGGTCGCGTGCGGATCGCCGGCGTGGTCACGAAGCCCATCAAGGCCTCGCCGTTGCACGCGGCGATCGCCTCGGCGCTGGACGCCGCCTCGAATCGGCCGACTGCGGCGGCCCCCGCCCTCGACGTCGACCTCGGACGTCGCCACCCGTTGCGGATCCTGCTGACCGAGGACAACGCCGTGAACCAGAAGCTCGCGCTCCGCGTGCTGGAGAAGCTCGGCTATCGAGCCGACGTCGCCGGCAACGGCCTCGAGGCGATCCAGGCCCTCGAGCGACAGCCCTACGACCTGGTCCTCATGGATGTCCAGATGCCGGAGATGGACGGGCTCGAGGCCACTCGGCGGATCGTTCGGCAGTGGGTCGAAGCCGAGCGTCCGTGGATCGTCGCGATGACCGCCGAGGCGATGCAGGGCGATCGGGAGCGGTGCCTGGCCGCGGGGATGAACGACTACCTGACGAAGCCCATCCGCGTCACCGAGCTCGTCGCGGCGATCGAACGGGCGCCCCGGCGCGTTTCCTCCTAGGATCGGCCTTCCCGGGCCGGCGACGTGGTCGAGACTCGAGGAGCTCGGCGTCCGCGCTGAGAACGACGGGCCGGTTCCGGGTCGAAGGTCCCTGCCAGGACCGGTGAGCGCGATCGAGGCTGGCGCCATCGAGAGAGGAGCACCATGGCGAGCGACAAGGCGCGTCTGCCACCGCGGTGGTTCGTCGTTTCCTTCTGGCACGTGCACCGGTGGATCGTCCGCGTCACCGGGCGGCGCAGGGGGTTGTGGTCGCCGCGGCCGGGCAAGTGGGGCGCCTTGCGGCTCACCACCGTGGGCCGACGCAGCGGCAAACCCCGGAGCGTCCTCGTCGGCTACTACGAGGACGGGCCCAACCTGGTCACGATGGCGATGAACGGTTGGGGCGCGTCCGAGCCGGCCTGGTGGCTCAACCTGCAAGCCCATCCGGAGGCCGTGGTCGACCTGGCCGGCGGAGCCCCCCGTGAGGTGCTCGGAAGGGCCGCGAGCGGGGAGGAGCGCGAGCGGCTGTGGCAGCGCTGGCGCGAGATCGACAAGAACCTGGACGGATTCGCGGCGCGACGTCCGCGGGAGACGGCGGTCGTCGTCCTCGAGCCGCGCCCGGAGCGTTGACGTTCTCGGCCCCGAGCTCTCGACGAGCGCGACCAAAAACCCGGCTACGTGCTCCGGGGGCCGAAGGAGCTCCCGACCGATCCTGATCGGCCAGTCCGCGCACTCGCCCGGGGAGCGAGACCCCTCGCGGTCGATACCCTGGTCGCGCTCATGGCGGGCGGCCGGAACGAACACACCGCATCTTCAGACGAGGTGAAGGGATTCCGCCTCGACGTCCCCCAGAGCGAGCTCGACGACCTTCGGGCGCGGCTCGTGGGCACCCGCTGGCCGGAGCCCGAGACGGTCACGGACTGGTCGCAGGGCGTCCCGCTCGCCTACCTCCGGGACGTCTGCCGGTCCTGGGCCGAGGAGTACGACTGGCGGCCGACCGAGCGGCGCCTGAACGCGATGCCGCAGTTCCGGACGACGATCGACGGGCTCGGCATCCACTT
The DNA here is from genome assembly GCA_035461565.1 of Actinomycetota bacterium. Taxonomy (GTDB): domain Bacteria; phylum Actinomycetota; class UBA4738; order UBA4738; family HRBIN12; genus CALGFI01. Next base: position 395 of record DATHVC010000168.1, on the reverse strand, counting down.
CCTGCACGTCCGGTCGCCGCACGCAGAGGCGTTACCGCTGGTCATCACGCACGGGTGGCCGGGATCGATCGTCGAGTTCCTGAAGGTCATCGGGCCGCTGACCGATCCGACCGCGCACGGCGGCGACGCCTCGGACGCCTTCCACGTCGTGTGCCCGTCGCTCCCGGGGTTCGGGTTTAGCGACAAGCCGACGACGACCGGCTGGGGCATCGAGCGGATCGCCGGCGTCTGGATCGAGCTCATGGCTCGCCTCGGCTACGAGCGATACCGCGCGCAGGGAAGTGACTGGGGGACGAGCATCAGCTCGCTGTTGGGGCAGCGGGATCCCGAGCACGTCGTCGGTATCCACCTCACGCCGCCGCTCGCCCCGCCGGACCCGGCGACGTTCGACGACC
>DATHVC010000167.1:0-10668 GCA_035461565.1 Actinomycetota bacterium | reverse complement strand
CCGGGCAGGTCGAACGGGCTCGAGGCGAAGGCCTCGCCGGGACGGAGGGCTTCGGCCCGGGAGGCCCGGGTGAGGTCCCGCAGCAGGCCGTGGGCCGTGCCGTTGAGGTTTCCCTTGACCCACTCCTCGCCGTCCACGCGCACGGTCACGAACGCCGTCTGCGGGTCCAGCTCTTCCGCGGTCACGATGCACGGGCCGATCGACAGCGGTACGCCCTCGGGGCTGGGCATGGGGTCGCCGGTGGCGTGCCGGGCCAGCCAGTCGCCGACCAGCGTGTAGCCGAACACCGCCGCCGGCGTGTCCTCCGGGGTGAGGGGGTCGCCGACCGCGCGGCGCAGGATCGCGGCGATCTTCGGGCGGAACTCGAGCCACCCGGCGCCGGCCGGCCAGGGGATCTCGTCCCCCGGCCCGAACACGCGCCGAGCGCCGTCGATCGCGTCGGCGGATCGGAGCGAGGCCGGCAGGATCGGCGCGAGCAGGCGAGCGTCGGCGACGACGCAGGCCTCTGCCTCGTCGCGCTCGAGGGCGGCCCGGGCGGCGTCGAGCACCGTTCCCCCGTTGCCCCTGACCAGACGCTCCATCGTCGTCGGGAAGGCGGGGTGCCCGACCGCGTCGGGCAGGTCCACGACCTTCCCCTCGAGAAGCGCTCCCAGTCGCCGGTGCCCCCTCCGGTCGAAGGTCACGAGCCTCAAAGGGAGGCCGATGGTACGCCCGACATCGATGGGATTCCAGGCTATCCGCCGGTCAGTTCGGGGGTCGGCCGAACTTGGGGGGTCCGAGGGCCGACGGCTACGATGAGGCCGGCGAGAATGGGCTGTCGAGGAGGGCGAACTCCATGGCTGAGCAGGGCTTCCGGATCACGTACGCGACGATGTCGGCGGACAACGAGGAGTTGCACCGGGCCTACGAGAAGGGCATCGAGGTGGCCCGCTCCTGGCTCGGCCAGAAACACCCCTTCTACGTGAACGGGGAGGCCCGGGAGGGCTCCGGATACAAGGAGTCGGTCTCGCCGATCGACGGAACGGTGATCGGCGAGTTCGCGCAGGCCACGCGGGAAGACGTCCGCGACGCGGTGGCCGCGGCCGAGGCGGCCTTCCCGGAGTGGGCCGGCCGTGGGTGGCGGGAGCGCGTCCAGATCATGCGCAAGGCCGCCGATCTCATGAGCGACCAGCGCAACGAGCTTTCCGCCCTGATGGCGATGGAGGTCGGCAAGAACCGCCTCGAGGCCCTTGGGGACGTTGAGGAGTCGGCCGACCTGATCCGATGGAACGCCAACGAGATCGAACGCAACGACGGGTTCCGCAGGCCGATGCAGTCGCTCGGCTCACCCGGCGAGTACTACGACGTGCTTCGTCCCTACGGGGTCTGGGCCGTGATCAGCCCGTTCAACTTCCCGATGGCGCTGGCCGCCGGCCCGTCTTCGGGGGCCCTCGTGGCCGGCAACTGCGTCGTGTTCAAACCCGCCCACATGGGCGTGTTCACGGGGCTGAAGCTGTACGAGATCTACCGCGCGGCCGGCGTCCCGGCGGGCGTGTTCCACTACCTCAGCGGCCCGGGCAGCGTCGTCGGCGACGAGATCGTGAACCACCCCGATGTGGACGGGATCACGTTCACCGGCTCGTACGAGGTCGGGATGGGGATCTACAAGAACTTCGCGAGGGACTACCCCAAACCCGTGATCTGCGAGATGGGCGGCAAGAATCCCACGATCGTCAGCGACAAGGCCGATCTGGACAAGGCCACCGACGGCGTGATGCGTTCGGCCTTCGGGTTCGGGGGGCAGAAGTGCTCGGCCAACTCGCGCGTGTACGTCCACCGCAGCGTGTACGACGAGTTCGTCCGGATGCTGAAGGAGAAGACGGAGAAGATCGCCGTCGGGGACCCCCTCCAGAAGGAGAACTGGCTCGGGCCGGTCATCGATGAGAACGCCGTAGCGACGTTCGAGCGGGCGGCCGAGGAGGCCAAGAAGAACGGAACGGTCGTCATCGGCGGAGAGCGCCTGACCGAGGGGGAGTTCGCCAAGGGCACCTTCGTCCAGCCCACGGTGGCGGAGCTGCCGTTGGACTCGTGGGTGTGGAAAGAAGAGCTGTTCGTGCCCTTCGTGGCGGTCGCGCCCTACGACGACCTCGACGAGGCCATCCGACTCGCCAACGACACCGAATACGGCCTCACCGCCGGGTTCTACAGCGAGGACCGTGCTGAGATCGACAAGTGGCTGAGCTCTATCGAGGCCGGCGTGGTCTACGTGAACCGCCGGGCCGGGGCGACCACCGGCGCGTGGCCCGGCGTCCAGCCGTTCGGCGGCTGGAAGGGCTCCGGCACCTCTGGGAAGGCCGGCGGCGGTCCGTACTACGTCCAGCAGTACCTGCGCGAGCAGTCCAGGACGGTGATCGAGGAATGAACGCCGTCGCCACCACCACCGAAGATCTCGCGAACGCCGAGGCCCCGCACCTCGTCACGGAGGTGCCGGGGCCGCGAGCGAAGGAGATCGTCCAGCGGGACGCCAAGGTGACCAGCCCCTCGCTTCCCCGCGCCTACGAGCTCGTGCCGCGGCGCGGCGCGGGGTCGGTGGTGGAAGACGTCGACGGCAATCGGTTCTTGGACGTCAACGCCGGCATCGCCGTCACCTCGGCCGGCCACGCGCACCCCAAGGTGGTGGAGGCGATCCAGCGCCAGGCCGCCGAGCTGATCCATTACTCGGCGAGCGACTTCTACCTGCCGATCTACTCGGAGGTGTGCGAGGTCCTCGACCGGATCGCCCCCATGACCGGGCCGACCCGTTCGTTCCTGACGAACTCCGGGACGGAAGCCGTCGAGGCGGCGATCAAGCTCTCGCGGTACGCCACCGGCCGCCAGTACGTGATCGGGATGATCGGGTCGTTCCACGGCCGCTCGTACGGAAGCGTCTCGCTGACGGCGAGCAAGGCGAAATACCGCGCGAACTTCGGCCCGATGCTCCCCGGCATCCACCACACGCACTTCGGCGACTTCGAACATCTCGAGAACGTGCTCTTCAAACACCTGGTCTCACCCCACGAGGTCGCCGCGATCGTGGTCGAGCCGATCCTGGGCGAGGGTGGGTACGTCCCGCCCCCGGAGGGGTGGTTCCCCTACCTGCGGGAGCTGTGCGACCGGCACGGCATCCTGCTCGTGGCCGACGAGGTCCAGAGCGGTGCCGGCCGGACCGGGAAGATGTGGGCCATCCAACACTTCGGCGTCGAGCCGGACGTGCTGCTCACCGGCAAAGGCATCGCGAGCGGGATGCCGCTCGGTGCGATGGTGGCCCGGGCCGAACTCATGACGTGGGAGCTCGGAGCCCACGGTTCGACGTACGGGGGAAGCCCCCTGCCGTGTGCGGCGGCGCTCGCCACCGTGGAGCTGCTCGAGGGCGGGCTGATCGACAACGCCCGCGACGTCGGCGAGGTCCTGCTGCGCGGGCTCCGCGAGATCCGGGCTCGGCACCCGCATGTGCGAGAGGTGAGGGGTCTCGGCATGATGATCGGGATCGAGCTGCCGGACCACGACACGATGGTCTCGGTCGAGCATGCGGCGTTCCGCCGCGGTCTGCTCGTCCTGGGGTGCGGCGAGAGCGCCATCCGGATGTCGCCGCCGCTGGTGCTCCGGCGCGATCAGGCCAAGACCGCCCTCGAGCTCTTCGAGGACGCCGTCGCCGGGGTGGAACGAAGGACGGGATGAGCAAGCTCGCCACGATGCGAGACGCCGTCGCCGAGATCATCCGGGACGGCGATACCGTGGCGATCGAGGGATTCACCCATCTCATCTGCTTCGCCGCCGGCCACGAGATCATTCGCCAACGAAGGCGGGACCTCACGCTGGCGCGCATGACGCCGGACGTGATCTACGACCAGATGATCGGCGCCGGCGTCGCCCGGAAGCTGATCTTCTCGTGGCTCGGCAACCCCGGCGTGGGCTCGCTCCACGCCGTCCGTCGCCGGATCGAGCGCCAGGATCCCGAGCCGCTCGAGATCGAGGAGTACTCCCACTTCGGCATGGTGTGCCGCTACGTCGCCGGCGCGTCGAACCTGCCCTTCTTCCCGATCCGCAGCTACTACGAGAGCGACATCCCCAGCGTGAATCCGAACATCAAGCCGATCCGCTCCCCCTACGACGAGGCGACCGAGGTCTACGTGGTTCCGCCGCTGAAGCCCGACGTGACGATCGTGCACGCCCAGCGAGCAACGGCCGAAGGCGACGCGCAGATCTGGGGCCTCCTCGGATGCCAGAAGGAGGCGGCGTTCGCGGCCGAGCGCGTGATCGTCGTGTGCGAGGAGATCGTGCCGGAGTCGGTCATCCGGCAGGATCCCAACCGAACCGTCATCCCCGGCATCGTGGTCCACGCCGTGGTCGAGGAGCCGTTCGCCTGCCACCCGAGCTACACACAGGGGTACTACGACCGGGACAACGTCTTCTACCGGGAGTGGGAGGCGATCTCGAAGGATCCCGAGGCGCTGGAGGCGTGGCTGAAGGAGTGGGTGTACGGGCTCGAGACCCACGGCGACTACGCCGAGAAGATGGCGGACCGGCGGGCGGAGCTGGCGCCCGGCGAACGACTCTCCGGCCAGGTCAACTACGGGACCTACGCATGAGCGGGTCAGAGGCCAACGGATACACCAAGAACGAGATGATGATCGCCGCCAGCGCGCGGACGCTTGCCGGCGAACGCATCTGCTTCGTCGGCGTCGGCCTGCCGAACATCGTCTGCAACCTCGCGCAGCGGACGGTGGCGCCCGACCTCCAACTGGTGTACGAGGCCGGCGTGTTCGGCGCGCGCCCGGCGCGACTTCCGCTTTCGATCGGGGACCCCACGCTGGTGTCGGGCTCGACCGCGGTCACCTCGATGTTCGAGCTGTTCGCCTTCTACCTCCAGGCCGGGCTGATCGACGCCGCGTTCCTCGGCGGGGCTCAGATCGACCGGTTCGGGAACCTCAACACGACCGTGATCGGTGACTACGCGAGCCCGAAGGTACGCCTGCCGGGGTCGGGCGGCGCCTGCGAGATCGCGATCCACGCCCGGAGGATCCTCGTCATCATGCGCCAGGCCCCACGGTCGTTCGTGGAGCGGCTCCACTTCCGCACGTCGCCTGGTCACTCGGGGGACCCCGAACACGATCGGGCGCGCGGGTGGTTCGGCAGCGGGCCCACCAGCGTCGTCACCGACCTCGGGACCTACGGCTTCGACGAGGAGACGGGGGAGATGACGCTGCTGACGGTGCATCCCGGCGTCACGCTCGACCGAGTTCGCGAAAACATGGCGTGGGATCCGAAGGTCGACCCCGACCTCGGCGAGACTCCCGAGCCCACCGAGGAGGAGCTTCGGATCATCCGGACCGAGCTCGATCCACAGGGGGCGCTCACGTCGTGAGCCACGTCTTCCACCGCGTCCTGACGCGCGAGCTCCCCCGGGCCGTTCGCGCCGAGGGGGTCTGGATCGAAGACGCCGCCGGGCGACGCTACCTCGACGCCGCCGGCGGCGCCATCGTGGTCAACGTCGGCCACGGCGATCGCTCGCTGGTCGACGCCATGGCCGCCCAGGCCGCCCTGGTCCCCTACGTCCACGGGACGGCCTTCACCACCGAGGCGCTCGAGGCCTACGCCGACGAGGTGGCGCCGTTGCTCCCGCTCGACGACTCCCGGATCTACCCCGTCTCCGGCGGGAGTGAGGCCGTCGAGACCGCCATCAAGCTGGCGCGGGCCTACCATCTCGCGCGCGGCGAGGAATCGAGGTCGCTGGTCATCGGCCGCCGGGCCTCCTACCACGGCAACACCCTCGGGGCGCTCGATGCCGGCGGGAAGGAGAGCCTCAAGCGACCGTACGCGCCGTGGCTGGGGCGGTTCGGCCACGTGGAGGCCGCGTACGAATACCGCTGTCCCAACCCGCGACACCCGAGCGGGTGCGGCGCCTGGCACGCCGAGAGGCTCGAGCGCGCGATCGAAGACTCCGGCCCGTCGACGGTTGCCGCGTTCCTCGCCGAGCCGGTGGGTGGGGCCACGCTCGCCGCGGCCGTTCCGACCGACGATTACTGGCCCGGCGTGGTCGACGTGTGCCGACGCCACGGCGTGTTGGTCGTCGCCGACGAGGTGATGACGGGGTTCGGCCGGACCGGACGATGGTTCGGGCTCGACCACTGGGGCGTTCGAGCCGACCTCGTGACGGTGGGGAAGGGGTCCACGAGCGGCTACTGGCCGTTCGGGTTCGCTGCCTGTTCGGGCGAGGTATTCGAAACGGTTCGAGCCCACGGGTTCGTGCACGGCTTCACGTGGTCGCACAACGGAGTGGGGGCGGCCGTGGCGCACGCTGCGCTCCGACGGCTCCGCGAGGACGGGCTGGTCGAGGCGAGCGCCCGCCAGGGCGAACGGCTGCTCAAAGCCCTTTCGGCCGCCCTGGTCGACGACCCGATCGTCGGGGACGTGCGCGGGATCGGCTCGATGATCGGGATCGAGCTCGTGGCCGATCGGTCGTCCAAGGTTCCGTTCCCTCGGACGGACCAGGTCACCGAACGCATCCTGGCCGGCGCGCGCGAGGCGGGGCTCCTCCTGTATTCGAGCACCGGACACGTCGACGGCACCGACGGCGACCTGGTGATGCTCGGGCCGCCGTTCGTGATCTCGGACGCCGAGTGTGATCTGGTCGTCGATCGCACCGCGCAGGCCATTGCCCGCGTGTCGGGGGCCGGATAAGCGTGGCGGGCTGGGCCGGCCTGGTCGTCGCTCCCCAAGCCCGGATCTACGACCACGGTCCCGCTCATCCGCTCCGGCCGCAGCGGGTCCTGTTCACTTGGGACCTGATCCGGGCCTGCGGGCTGCTCGATCTCCCCCACGTGGTCGAGCTCGGCGCCGAGGCCGCGAACGACGGCCGGCTCCGCCTGGTGCACACGGACGACTTCATCGAGGCCACCCGGCGCGCGGGGCACGGCGAAGAGGGGGAGTGGTGGCGGTACGGCTACGGCCCTGGCGACAACCCGATCTTCCCCCAGATGCACGAGGCCGGCGCGCTCGTGGCCGGCGCCACGCTCGCCGCGGCCGAAGCGGTGCACGAAGGCCGCGTCGACCACGCGTTCAACGCCGCCGGCGGGCTGCACCACGCCATGCCGTCGCGAGCCTCGGGGTTCTGCGTGTACGACGACCCGGCGATCGGCATCGCGTGGCTGCTCGAACAGGGCGTGCACCCCGTCGCCTACGTCGACATCGACGTTCACCACGGCGACGGTCCGCAGGCCATCTTCTACGAGGACCCGCGGGTCCTGACGATCTCGCTGCACGAGTCGGGCGAGTACTTGTTTCCCGGCAGCGGTTTCGTCACCGAACGCGGCGACGGACCCGGCGAAGGCACGAAGGTCAACGTCCCTCTGCATCCCGGCACCACGGGACAGGCGTGGCTGGCCGCCTTCGAGGCGATCGTGCCGCCGCTGGTCCGCGCCTTCCGACCGAAGGTCCTCGTGACGCAGCTCGGCGCCGACTCCCACGTCACCGACCCGCTGGCGCACCTGCGCCTCACCACGGACGTCTACCGGAAGGCGGCGACGACACTGCATTCGCTCGCCCACGAGGTGACCGGTGGCCGGTGGATCGCGACCGGCGGCGGCGGGTACCAGTGGGCCACCGTGGTGCCGCGCGCCTGGACGCTCTCCTTCGCCGAGATGTGCGGGGCCGACCTCCCCGACCACCTGCCCGAGGGATGGATCGAAGCGGTCGAGTTCGAGATCCGGCACGAGGTGCCCGTGACGTTCTCGGACCCACCGGTGGCGGGCGATCGGCTGGACGGCGAGACGGAGGCGACCATCGAGCTGGTGCGGAAGACCTGTTTCCCCTTCTTCGGGCTCGAGGCGTGAGCCGCCGCGGGGTCAAGCTCGTCTGCACGCTCGGCCCGGCGACGGCCACGCTCGAACGCGTCCGGGCGCTCGCCGACGCCGGTTGCGACGTGTTCCGGATCAACCTGTCCCACGGCGACCGGGAGCAGTGGGACGAGCTGTTCTCTCTGGTCCGCGCGGTGTCGGAGGAACGCGGCGACGATCTCGCCGTCTTGAGCGACCTTCCCGGGCCGAAGATCCGGCTCGGCCGGTTCGTGGCCGGGGAGGTCGAGCTCCAGGCCGGCACGCGGTTCGAGCTCCGACCCGACGACGACTCGCCCGGCGACGCCACCGGCGCGGGGACCACCTACGCGGGGCTGGCTGCCGATGTCCGGCCGGGGGATCGGATCCTGCTCGCCGACGGCTCGGCCGAGCTCGTCGTGGCATCCACCGACGGCTCGACGGTCGCGAGCGAGGTGGTTCGGGCGGGCCTGGTGCGCTCGGGAGCCGGGGTCAACGTGCCGGCCGAGCGTCTGGGGCTCCCCGCCGTCACCGAGCGCGATCGGATGAGGCTGGCCGAGGCGCTCGGACGTGGGGCAGACCTGGTGGCGCAGTCGTTCGTCCGGAGCGCCGCCGATGTCGCGGAGCTCCGCGAGCTGATGGGCGACCGCGTGGTGCCCATCGTGGCCAAGATCGAAACCCGCCCGGCGGTCGAGGGCATCGACGCCATCCTCGGGGAGGCCGACGCGATCATGGTCGCGCGGGGTGATCTCGGGGTGGAGCTGCCGATGGCGGAGATCCCCATCCTTCAGAAAGAGCTGCTCCGGGCGGCCGCCTCCGCCGCTCGGCCGGTGATCGTGGCGACCCAGATGCTCGAGTCGATGACGGCGTCTCCCCGCCCCACTCGCGCCGAGGCCACCGACGTCGCCACCGCTGTGCTCGACGGCGCCGACGCCATCATGCTCTCGGCGGAGACCGCTATCGGTGCCTACCCCGTCGAGGCCGCGACCGCCGCTGTGCGGATCGCCCAGGTCGCTGAGGAGCGCGGCGCCGAGTTCCGGGGCCCGCCCGCGCCGTGTACCCACGAGGACGAAGCCGGCGCGGTGGCCCATGCCGCCGCCCGGATCGCGGCCGCCGACCGCGACGTGGTCGCGATCACCTGCTACACGCAGACGGGCCGGACCGCGGCGCTGCTCTCGGCCGAACGCCCCTCGGTCCCGGTGTACGCGTTCGTTCCGAAGGCCGACGTCCGGCGCGAGCTCGCCTTGTGGTGGGGGGTCCGGGCGCTGCCGGCGCGAATCCCCGAGGACACCGACGAGATGATCGCGCTGATGGACGAAGGGCTACGGGCGGAAGGGTTCGCCGAAGACGGTGAGGCCGTCGTCATGGCGGCTTCGTCCCCGGCAGGGATCATGCGGACGAACATGCTGAAGGTTCACCACATCGGCGCCGCCGTCCGCTGACGGTCAGCGAGAAGCTTCCTTTGAGAGGGTCTGGATCGTCCGCTCGATGCGCGCGGCGCGGGTCTCGGCCTTCTTGGCCTCGGTGACGTACCGGACGTGCTGCCGCTGGTGGGAGTACGAAAGCGACTCGAACCGCCGCCTCGCGGCGGCGTTCTTCCGCAAGGCCTTGGCGAGGTCCTCGGGCATCTCGACCTCGCGAGGGCCCTCGTCGTTCTCGACCACCACCTCGAGCTCGTCGCCCCGCGAGAGGCCGGCCTCGGCAATGATGGCCTTCTGGACGCCGAGGATGGGGACGCCGCCCATCCGCACGATCGAGCCCCGATACGGGATGGCGTTGAACGTCGCCAAGACGGCGATCCGTCCACCCCCGCCGAGCGTTTTCGATCACGTCGGGCGGCACCTGGACAAGGTGGCCTCCGCCTCTGCCGCTCGGGGTCACGGTCGCGCGGAAGCGGGCCTTCGCCACGACGTCACCGTACCGCGAGTGATCGAGGACCTGCCGGTGGTCCGGCTCACCCCCGGCGGGCCCGGGCGGTAACGGCGCCGACCCCCCAGCGATACAGGGCCGGCGTGAGCACCCGGAACGCCTGGAAGGCACCGAACCAGCGCGGGACCGAGACCTCGGGCGCTCGGCCCCGGCGCACGACGTCTTCGATCGTCCGGGCGATGCGGTCGACATCGAGCAGGACCACTCGCGGGATGTCCACGCTCGGGAACCGCTCGGTCTTCGCGAAGGCCGGGTTCACGACCGTCACGAGCACGCCCCGAGGTTTCAGTTCGTGATACAGCGCTTCGCTGAACGCCACGACTCCGTGTTTCGTCGCCGAATATGCGGCCGCGCCGGGTACGGCGTAGCGCCCGGCGAGCGAGGCGACGTTCACCACGTGCCCGCGGCCGCGCTCGACCATCGAGGGCAGGAAGGCCTTCGTCACCTGGAGGACCGAGAGCAGGTTCACCTGCACGACGCGTTCGATCTCCTCGGGCGTGACCGCCTCGAACCGGCCGCCACCGGGGATTCCGGCGTTGTTCACCAGGACGTCGCAGCGGCCGAACGCCCCGAGCGTGGCCTCGACCAGCCCCGCGACTTCGGCGCCATCGGTCACGTCGCACCGGACCGGCAGGGCCTCGCCGCCACGAGCACGGATCCGCTCGGCCAGCACCTCGAGCCGGTCCAGACGCCGTGCCGCGAGCACCACCCCGGATCCCGCGCGGGCGAACCGCAGCGCCGTGGCCTCGCCGATCCCCGACGAGGCCCCGGTGATCACCACGACGGCTCCATGCGGGTCCACGCCCCAGAGCCTAGGCCACGCCTTTCGTACGATGGAGGAACCGATGGACGTGGTGCGTTCTCATGCCGCCCGCCTTCCAACGATCGACGATCGCTGGAAGCCGCGACA
>DATHVC010000166.1:0-2007 GCA_035461565.1 Actinomycetota bacterium | reverse complement strand
GCGCGTTCGCGCTCGCTTCTTGAGCCCCCCGAACCCCTTCTCGAGAGGCCCGCTGGAGCAGGTGGGCGCTACGGACATCGTCGCGGTGGCCGTTGCCGGTTCCGGCCGGCTCGTCCTCGGCTTGGGCGTCGGCCCCGGCGGCGGTGGATCGCAGACGAGTGAGTCCAGGGTCCACCGAGCGATGGACGGCGCGGACCACGTCCGGATTGGTCGCATGGTATTCGCCGGCGCGCTGGTGCTTCACGAAGCCCGGGCTGGCGAGCTGCGGCCGGCCGTCGCCGAACGCCGTCGTCCAGCGCTCGAGCACCTGGCGTCCCAGCTGGAGGAAGCCGATCCCACCGAGCTCGGCCACGACGCCGGGGAAACACAGCTTGATCACCTCGGCGGCCAGGCCGAGCGCGTCTACGGCGCGGGCGCCTCGATACGAGTCGACGACCGAGATGCCGAGCCTGGCCATCGACTTGTGCACGCCGCCTTCGACGGCGCTCCGATATCGGCGGCGGGCCTCGTCGGCGGTCTCGACGCCGGGGAGGCGGTCCTCCGCATGGAGCTCGCCGACCGTGGCGAACGCCAGGCGGGGCACGACGACGTCGGCACCGCACGTCAGCAGGCAGGCGGCGTCGTGGGAACCGAACGCGTCGTCGACCTCCGCGGCGAGGGACGTTCGTGGTCGCAGGCCGTGTTCGCCCAGGGCGGAGTGCACCGCTCCGACGGCCAGGACGCCGGGCACGGGCGCCCGGCCCGCCCCGACGGCCTCGTGCGAGACCACCAGGATCGCCTCGCCGGCCTCGGCCGCATCCAGCGCCTCCGAGCGCAGGCGGTGCAGTGCGGCCTCGAGGCCGTCCGGGCCGTCGGCCGGGTCCCACGTCGCGTCCAGGGGCGCACCCTCCGGGGCGCGCTCGAGCAGGAACGTGTCGAGCTCCACGACCGGGTGGTCGGCCGGGCCCTCGTCGAGCAGCGACGGCCGTGGCCCGAGCAGGGTGCGCAGCGACATCACCCAACCCTCCCGGAGGTGGTCCAGGGCCGGGTTGGTCACCTGGGCGAACCGCTGGCGCAGGAACGCGGTGACCGGCCGGAGACGCTGGGCGAGCGGCGGGATCGGCGTGTCGTCGCCCATGGAGAACGTGGGCTCCTGGCCGGTCGAGGCCATGGCGCGCAGGGCGAGGTTCCGGTCCTCCCGGGTGAATCCGTGAGCAACCTGGGCGCGAGCCAGGTCGGCCGGGCCGCCGGAGAACGGCCTCGGAACCCCGACGCGCCGTTCCCGGTCGAGCCACGACACGTACGGCCGCCCGCGAACGATGGGGTCGAGGGGGTCGAGCTGCACCCCGCCGCCGTCCGGGTCCACCGCGATCATCTCGCCGGGGCCCAACCGACCGAGCCGGACGCGGGATCCGCCCAGCTCAACCACGCCGGTCTCGGACGCGCAGACGACCAGGCCGTCGTCGGTGGTCGCGTACCGCTGCGGCCGAAGGCCGTTGCGGTCCAGGGCCGCCCCCACGACCCGGCCGTCGGTGAACACGAGCGCCGCCGGGCCGTCCCACGGCTCCATCCGCGCCTCGTGCCAGCGGAAGAAGGCCCGGGCCGCCTCGGTGACGTCGACGTCGCGCTCCCACGCTCGCGGCACCGTCATCGCGATGGCGTGGCGGACGTCGCGCGGGGCTCCGCCCGGTGCCGCATGGCTCGTCAGCAGGTCGATGGTCTCGTCGAGCACGGAGGAGTCCGACCCGCGCTCGTCCACGCTGGGCCGAAGGAGCTCCTCCAGCTCGCGATCTCCCGCTCCGAACGCGCCCTCCCGCGCCCGCATCCGGGCGACGTTGCCGGCGAGCGTGTTGATCTCGCCGTTGTGGCACAAGGTCCGGAACGGCTGGGCCCGTTCCCATCCCGGGGACGTGTTGGTCGAGTACCGCTGGTGGAAGATCGCGAACCACCCCTCGACGCGTTCGTCCCGCAGGTCCGGGTAGAAGTGGTCGAGCTGGTTCGCCCGCACCAGCGCCTTGTAGGTCACCG
>DATHVC010000165.1:0-2374 GCA_035461565.1 Actinomycetota bacterium | reverse complement strand
GCAGCGGCGATCCGCCAGCTACGGTTGAACCGGCCAGGAACCCGTCAGCTCGACCGGACGGAGCTCGGTAACCGGAACACGCCTCGAGGCGGCCGGCCGGCCCCCCGGTGACCGTCCCGCCCCTCGGGTACACGAGACCATGTTCCGCCCACCAGCGGATCGTTCTCGGAGCCGTCATCTCGGTGGGAAGCCCGAGGCCGTGGCGCAGGACGAGCCGACTCATCGCCCTTCATCGGTAACACATCGGCTTGCTTGACCAAAAAACTTGTCGGTGAGAGGCTCGCCTCATGATCGACCTTGCGGTGATCGAGGACCCTGCCGCGGCCGAGGCGTCCCTGGACCCGATCCGGACGCGGCTCCTGGCCGAGCTCGTCGAGCCGGCCTCCGCGACGACGGTGGCCGGCCGCGTCGGCCTTCCCCGGCAGAAGGTGAACTACCACCTCCGAACGCTCGAGCGGCACGGCCTCGTCGAGCTGGTCGAGGAACGCCGGAAGGGAAACATGGTCGAACGCGTCCTCCAGGCGACGGCCCTCTCCTACGTGATCTCGCCGGCCGCGCTCGCCGCGGTGCAGCCCGACCCGGCGAGGACGGCCGACCGGCTCTCGGCGCGCTGGCTGATCGCGCTCGCCGCCCGGCTCGTCCGCGAGGTGGGCCAACTCCTTGCCGGTGCTGCCAAGGCGCGCAAGCGCCTGGCCACCTTCGGGATGGACGGCGAGATCCGGTTCGCCTCGGCGGCCGACCGAGCCGCGTTCGCGGAGGAGCTCGCGACCGCCGTCACGAGGCTGATCGGCAAGTACCACGACGAACACGCGAAGGGCGGGCGCGATCACCGGGTGATCGTGGCCGTGCACCCGAGCTTGAAGCCCGAACAGGACCGGCCCGATCGCTGAGGCGGGCAGGTCGGAAAGGAGCGTTCCGATGGGCAAGCCGTTCGAGCTCGACCACCGCATCGAGGTGGACGCGACCCCGGAGGAGGTCTGGGAGGCCATCGCGACCGGACCGGGCATCGACGCCTGGTTCATGGGCCGCAACGAGGTCGAGCCGCGGGAGGGCGGCCTCGTCCGCATGACGTTCCGAGGCGAGACGGAGGACGCGACGGTGACGGCCTGGGAGCCCCCGACGCGGTTCGCGAGCCGCACGGCCGAGGGACCGGACGGCGCCTTCCATGCGTTCGAGTACCTCGTCGAGGGCCGGGAGAAGGGCAGCACGGTCGTCCGCTGGGTGCACAGCGGCTTCCTCGGCGAGAACTGGGAGGCGGAGTACGAGGGCCTGTCGGAGGGCGACCCGATGTACTTCGACAAGCTGCGCGTGTACCTGACCTACTTCCGCGGCCGGACGGCGACGCCGGTGAACGTGTTCGGCCCCCTGGTCCCCGACCGCGATCACGCGTGGCAGACGTACCACAGCGCTCTCGGACTGTCCGGTGCGCCGGCGCTGGACGACCAAGTGCACCTGACGCCGGCCGGCCTGCCCGAAATGCACGGGGTGGTGGACTGGGTGTCCCGAGACTTTCTCGGCGTCCGCACCGACGACGGCATCTACCGCTTCATGCACATCAGCGTGTTCGGCGGCCCGACCGGCGTCGGCCACCACCTGTTCGCCGACGGCCTCGACCAAACCGAAGCCGAGAACGCGTGGGGCGACTGGCTGAACGACCTCTTCGCGTGAGACGCGGAGCTCGCTCGGCCGGCCTGAGATCGGTGCCGCTCGGAGCTCGGTCGGGACGGTGTGGGCATGGGATGGGGAACGGCCGGGAGCTCGGTCGGGCGGAGGGCGTGGGCATGGGATGGTGAGGCCGCCCGGAGCCCGACCGAGCGACCACCCGACCGAGCGACCACCCGACCGAGCGACCACCCAGCCACCTGGCGAACGCCGACGATCCGATCGGCACCGCTATCCTCCGAACCCATGGCGGACGAGGAGGGCGCCCTCGACCGGGACGAGCTGCGCGGCCGGGTCGCCGCGCTGCTCGAACGTCACGCGCCGCCCGACTGGCGAGAGCGGTTCCGGGTGGACGAGCTCGTGGACGCGGTCGTGGACGGCGAGCCACTCCAGATGTTCGTCCTGGCGGCCGACATCCGCGAGTCGACACTGTTGATGAGGGAGGCCGTCAAGTTCCAGCTGTTCGCCAAGATCATGGACAAGTTCGTCTCGGCGGTCCGACGCGGGATCGGGACGCCGGGCGGGTGGTTCGACCGCTTCACCGGCGACGGCTTCCTCGCCTACTGGATCGTCCAGGCGGGATCCGCCGAGGAGTCCCAGCGGCGGTTCGTCGAGGCCGCCGGAAACGCAGCCCACACGGCGAACGAGCTGATCCGCCTGTTCCACTCTCGGGTGCTCGAGGACTTCCGCCGGAACTCGCGGAACCTGTCGG
>DATHVC010000164.1:0-9014 GCA_035461565.1 Actinomycetota bacterium | reverse complement strand
ATCGAACGCGGGTACGCGCTGGTCGTCGCGCCGACCACCGCCGGGGACGAGACGTGGAGCCGGCTACCACTCGACGGCGCCGTCGTGATCGACCCGGCCGAAGGCGACCCCAGCCTCGCCGCCCTGCGCGAACGCGACCTCGGTCTGGTGCTGATCGGTCGCGATCTCCACGGAAGCCCCGACGACGTGGTCGTCCAGAACGACCGGGCGGCCGGCACGCGAATGGTGCTGGACCACCTGGCGCGGCGAGGCGCGCGACGCGTCGGCGTCCTGACGTTCGAGACCTACGAATCCTTCAGCGAAGACGCGGTCGACGAATACCGCGCGTGGTGCTCTCGGCGCCGGCAGGTGCCGGTGGTGCTCGCGGCGACGGCGGACCCGACGGCCGGGGTGGAGGCGTTCCGGCGCGGAGCCGAGACGTTGTTCGACCTGCCGGATCCCGAACGACCCGACGCGGTGTTCTGCCTCTACGAAGGGCTGGGCGCAGAGGTGCTCGCGCTGGCGGCCGAACGGGGCGTGCCGGTGCCGGGGGAGCTCATGGTCGCGGCGATCGCCGAGATGGGTCTGGCCGAGACGACGGAACCGGCCCTCACCACCCTCGAGCTCGACCAGGCGGCTCTCGGCGCGACGGCCGCCGAGCTGCTGATGGACCTGATCGAGGAGGAGCCGGTGAGCTCGGTGCGGGACCTCCCGACGCGTCTGGTGCCCCGCGCGTCCACCGCTCGCTGAGGGTTAGCGGCGACCCAGGGCCTCGATCAGATCGGCCGCCTTCGTCTTCCCGTCCCGCCGGCGGATCTCCTCGCCGTGGTTCGCCAGTCGCAGGCGGAGGTCTCGATCGGCCAGCAGCCGGTCCACGGCCCCTCGGAGCTCGTGGTCCTGGAACGTGTAGGTGTCGAGCCGGACGCCGAAACCGAGCTCGTGCACCCGCTGCGCGTTGTCGTACTGGTCCCAGAACAGCGGCAACACCACCATCGGCTTTCCGAAGTGCAGCGTCTCGGTCACGGTGTTGTTGCCTCCGTGGGTGATGACGAGGTCCACGAGCGGGATCATCGACGTCTGCGGCACGCGCCCCTCGCCCCACATGTTGTCGGGCAGGTCGATCTCATCGGCGCGCGGGCCCTTCGACACGAGGTAGCGGTGCGGCGTGTCGGCGAGCACCTCGACCAGGCGCCGCATCAACTCGACGTCGGCGGAGCCGAGCGACCCGAGCGAGAGGTAGACCAGCGAGCCGTCGCCTTCGCGCAGCGTCTCGGGCACCTCGAACGCTTCCTCGGTCTCGCGAACGCTGGAGTCGAGCCGGTGCCACGTGGACGCGAGCGGGCGAGAACGGGGGTAGTCGGCGATCTCCGGGAACACGTACAGGTTCAGGTCCCGGGACTCGTGGATGAACTCGAGGTCGGGCAGCGGCGCGGCTCCCTCCTCGACCACCCACTCGTTGTAGGAGCGCCAGAGCTCGCGGTGCGTTCGGTCGTATTCCGCGCGGAACGCGTCCCAGCCGCTCGCGTCGTCGATCGGGTAGCCGCTGAAGGTCGGAGGAAGCGCCGGATCCTTCATCTCGAGCGGATTGCAGCTCATGATGCGGACCCACGGCGCGCCGTGGGTCAGCAGCGCGGGGAAACAGTTCACGTTGTCCTCGACGACGACGTCGGGTCGGGCGCGGTCCAGGATCTCCTGGAGCTGGGGCTGGCAGTACCGAGCCCCGTCGATCAGCGACCGCCACACGGGTTCGATGAAGGTCTCGAGCTGCTCGATGGTGGGTCTGCGGAACTCGGGCGCCGTCTCGGTGATGAAGTCCGTCCAGAACTGGCCGGCGTCCTGCTCACCTTCCGTGGGTGGCGCGAGATCCACCAGGTCCTCCTCGAAGCCGAGCGGTTCGAGCTTGCCCTTCCACGAGGCCTCGGCCGCGAACACCACCCGGTGGCCTCGCCGCTCCAGGTCCTTTCCGATGCCGATGCAGTTGTTGGTCGGCCCGTACGCGCTCACGGGCATGAAGACGATCCTCAGCGGTCGGTCGTTCATCGCGTCTCGGCTCCCCTCCGTGCAAAAGCGCTTGCGCAGTCCGCGAGCGAGCCTATACGATGCCACGCCTCGGGGCAGAAGGAGGGGTTCTCATGCGGCTGCGTTCCCGGCGGCCGCTGCTCGCCGCGGTGGCGGTGCTGGCGATCCTGGCGGCAGCGTGCGGCGATGACGGCGGTGGCGACGATGGAGGAGACACCGGCGGTGACGCGGGCGCGACGGGCGCCACGCCGGCCACCGGGACGACCGGTGATGCGGAGCTCGGGGGGTCGATCGTCGTCTCGAACTGGGACGCCTACATGCCCGAGGACCTGATCCCCTCGTTCGAGGAGGCGACCGGCGTCGACGTCGAGCTCGCCATCCACACCACGAACGAGGACATCATGGGGAAGATCACCGCCCAGAACGGGGGCGGGTTCGACGTGGTGTTCGTGTCCGGCCAGTTCGTTCAGCCGCTGGTCGAGCAGGGGTGGGCCGCCGAGCTCGACCACTCCAAGGTCCCGAACCTCGCCAATCTGTATCCCGAGGCGAACGAGCTCGGGTACGACCCGGGCAACACGCACTCGGCGCCCTACGCGTGGGGGACGACCGGGATCTGCTACCGGACCGACCTGGTCTCGGAGGCGCCGACGTCCTGGTCGATCTTCCACGACCCGCCGGCCGAGCTCGACGGCAAGATGACGATGCTCGGAACCGACCGGTGGCTGCTCCAGCCGGCGCTGCTGTCGCTCGGCTACTCGATCAACACGACCGACCCGGCGGAGATCGAGGCGGCAACCGAGTGGACGCTCGAGGCCAAGAGCCATCTCCTCGGCTTCGACGACACGACGTTCTACTCCAAGCTCGTCTCCGGCGAGGCGCTCGCCGTGCACGCGTGGGACGGCTGGTGTGAATACGGCCGCGCCGAGGAGCCCAACATCGAGTTCGTGATCCCGGACGAGGGCGGCGACCTGTGGACGGACACGATGGTCATCCTCGAGTCGAGCCAGAACAAGGACGCCGCCCATGCGTTCATCGACTTCGTCCTGGAGGCGTCGAACGGCAAGGCCATCTCCGAGCTGGTGCTGTACAAGGTCCCGAACGAGGCCGGGATGGAGCAGGTGGATCCGACCGTGATCGAGTCGTTCCCGACCCTCGCGCTCGAGCCGGCCGAGCTCCTCGAGCAGGAGCCGGTGCGGGACATCGGCACCGACGGCATCCGGCTCTGGACGGACGCGGTCACGCAGATCCGGGCGGGGTAGTGGTCGCGGGCGCCGAGCCGGCGCCGCGGCGTCGCCGCCGGGCCTGGCCGGGCCGGCTGGTCCTGCTGGGCCCCGGCGTCGGCTACTGGGTCGCGTTCTTCCTGATCCCGATCGGGCTCCTGCTGCTGTACAGCGTGTACCAGCGAGGGCCGTTCGGCGGCGTGGTCCGGACGTTCACGTTCGAGAACTACGAGCGGCTGGTCGACCCGCTGTACACGCGGGTGTTGTTGAACTCGCTGCGGATCGCCTTGATGTCGACGGCGCTGGCGCTGCTGCTGGGATACCCGGCCGCGTACGCGATCGCGACGGCGCCCCGCCGGTGGCGCCTGGTGCTGCTGTTCCTGGTGGTGCTGCCGTTCTGGACCAGCTTCCTGATCCGCACCTACGCCTGGATCGTGTTGCTCAACCCGGCCGGTCTGATCAACCGGCTGCTCGGCGCGGCCGGCGTTGGACCGTTCTCGTTGCTCTACAACGAGTTCGCGATCGTCATCGGGCTGGCGTACGCGTACCTGCCGCTGATGATCCTGCCGATCTACTCCTCGATCGAACGTCTGGGCGGCGAGCCGCGCGAGGCCGCCTCCGACCTGTACGCGTCGCCGTGGACCACGTTCCGGACGGTGTTGCTGCCGCTCACGATGCCCGGGGTCGCCGCGGGATCGATCTTCGTGTTCGTGCCGAGCATGGGGAACTTCATCGTGCCGGAGCTGCTCGGCGGGGGCCGCGAGATCATGGTCGGGAACCTGATCCAGCAGCAGTTCCTCTCGGCGCGAGACTGGCCGTTCGGCGCCGCGATCGCTGTCGGCCTGATCGCGATCATGCTGGTGCTGCTGGCCGGGCAGGCGCTCGTGCTCCGCCGCGAGCAGGGAACGGCCGAACGGTCTCCCGCCCGCGAGGTCCACACGCGCCGCCGCTACCTCCGAGCGCATCTCGGCGTGGTCTACGGCTTCCTCTATCTGCCGATCGCGGTGCTGGTGGTGTTGTCGTTCAACCACGCCGGGCTGCCGACGGCGTGGGGAGGGCTCTCGCTGCGCTGGTACCGCTCGGTGGTGACGAACGCGCCCATCTTGGCCTCGGTGCGCACGACGCTCATCGTGGCGGTCGCGGTCACGGCGATCGCGACGGTCCTCGGAACGCTGCTCGCCGTCGGCCTGCACCGCACCGTCCGCAGCCGCGTCCTCGACTCCGTGTTGTTCTTGCCGGCCGTGATCCCCGACATCGTGCTCGCGATCGCGCTCCTGTCCTTCTTCAACTTCGCCGGCGTCGGTCTCGGCATCGGGACGATCGTCATCGCCCACGTCGTGTTCGACATGATCTTCGTCGCGGCCATCGTCCGAACGCGCCTCGGCTATTTCGACGCCCGGATCGAGGAGGCGGCGCAGGACCTCTACGCCGGACCCGTGCGAACGTTCGTCCGCATCACCCTTCCCGTGATCGCGCCCGGCATCATCGCCGGCGCGCTCGTCGCCTTCACGCTCTCGGTCGACGAGTTCGTCATCGCGTTCTTCAACTCCGGCCCGTCGTCGATCACCTTCCCCATCCGCATCTATTCCATGATCCGCTTCGGCGTGACGCCCGAGATCAACGCCATCGCCGCGTTCGTGCTCGCCTTCAGCCTGCTGGTCGTCGGCGTCGCGCTTCGCCTCTCGCGACGACGTGCCGAGGCCGACCGCGTTCCGCTCGGTCCGGTCGTGTAGCCGCGGCCGCTCGCTACGGGGGCCCCCGGGGGTCGTCCTCCAGCACCGACCCACCCGGCCGCCGGAACACCGGCCGGCCATCCTCCAGCTCGAGCCTGAACCCGCCGCGCCGGTGCACCAGCCGGTGGTGACGACGGCACAGCAGGATCAGGTTGGCGAGCGCCGTCGGGCCCCCGTCGGCCCAGTGGCGAACATGGTGCGCGTCGCACCACGTGTGCGCGCGATCGCACCCGGGGAACCGGCACCGTCGATCGCGAACGAGCAACGCTCGGCGCATCGACGGCGGCACCAGCGGAGTGCGCCGCCCCACGTCGAGCGGCTCGGAGCGCGCCGACAAGACCACACGCCGGACCGACGCGTCGCAGGCGAGCCGCCGGGCGACCTCCGCCGGCACCGGGCCGGCGTGGTCGAGCTCGGCCACCCCGTCACCGTGCGAGAGCGTTCGCACGTCGACGGTCACCGTCACGTGTGGCTTCTCGCCCGCCACGACCGGTCGTTCGGCGAGCTCGAGCCATTGCCGACAGATCTCGCCGAGCGCGTCGGCCCGGCGTTGGGCCGGCGTTCGTTCATCATTGGCAACCGAACGCGCCTGCGAATCGATCACGGCCTGGAGTGCCCTCAGCACGGGTTCCCCGCCGTCGGGATCGAGATCCCCGTCGAGCCGAACCATTCCCAGGAACGTCTTCGACGCGTACAGACCCCGGCGTTTTCGTAGGCGTTCGTCGGCATCGATTCCCGCCTCTCGTTCCACCGCGTCGCGCCAGAGCACCACCGCCCGCTGCAACTCGCCCGGCGAGTGGGTCACCGCGGTCCCGACCAGCAGGGGCTCGGAGCGGGGAAACGCCGCGGGGTCCGCGTCTCGAGCGGACGCCAACACCCGGGCCGAGGACAGGGACATCTCGCCGTCTTCGACCGCCTGTCGGGTAATCGGCATCACGTCGAGCGCTCGAGCCAGTCGGACCTGATCGCGGGCCGCTCCCCACGCCACCCGAAACACTCGAACCAGCCACGCCGCCGCCGAGAGATGTCCGTCTCGCTCGAACAGGCGACGCCGGTCGATCTCGGCGAGCCGCCGAAGGCGCTCGGCCTCCAGGAGCTCGACCGAGCGGTGAAGCTCGCCGAAGTCGTCCTCGAGCCGGGAATCCGGCAGCTCGGCGAGGACATCCGCTCGCAGCTGGTCGATCACCGACCGCAGCTCACTCACCGATCACGTTCCGATCCGGGGGAGGATCGAGATCAACGTTTCCGAACCTGTGTTCGGGACCTTACCTCCCGGGTCTGACACTCGTAGAGCCCGAATAGAGCGGCCATGGAGGCCTCGTCGACGAGCACCCGCGAACCTCGCCCTCGACGCCGGCCGATCCGACGGCCGGCACGGAGACGAGGAGGGTGCGATGGCCGTTCAGGTGAGCGAGCAGAGCCGCGTCGGCGAGCGCATCGCGACGTCCGTGCGACCGTCGAGGCGGCGTTCGGTGAAGGTGGCCGCGGTCCTGGTGGTCGCGGCGCTCGTGGGAGCCACCGGCGCCGTGTTGGCGTACCGGACGACGAACGACGGGCGGACGGCCGACGTCGTCGCGGCTCAGCGGATCCAGGAGCAGCGGGCGCAGGCGATGATCGCGGACTACCAGGAGCGGTGGGCGTCGGAGCGGTCGACTGCGGCCGGCGCGCAGGTGAGCCCGATCCGCGTGACCGGGACCGGACCGGGCCTCGTCCACGTCGCCGAGCGCCAGGCTGTGTACGACGAGCCTCGGGTGACCGGCACCGGGCCGGGTCTGGAACATCTCGGCGCAGACGGGGAGTAGGAGCCGGCGAGCGATACCGGCCGTGGTCCGGTGCTTGCAGCCGGCCCGCGGTCTCGGCGGGCCCTATCCACAGGGTGGGGCCCGCCTTCCCGTGTTCGAAGGCCGGGACCCACATAGAGCCTCCGTAGAGCCCTCCCGGCGACGCTCCCGACGAGGTGCAGCGATGGACCCATCGAGACGTGGCACGGGCACCCGCACGCCGGCCTTGACCGGCTCAGAAGCATGACCTACGTTCCGCGCGTTCGGGGCCTGGGGAGGGGGACGTCCGTGGAGTACCGCGTCCTCGGCTCGCTGGAGGTCGCCGCCGACGGCGCGATCCTCGATCTCGGCCCTCCGAAACAACGCTCCCTCCTGGCCATCCTGCTGCTCCGGGCCAACGAGGTCGTTCCCGTCGACCGGCTTGTCGAGCTCTTGTGGGACGACCGCCCGCCGCGAACGGCGACGCACTCCATCCAGATCTACGTCTCCGACCTGCGCAAGACCATCGAGCCGCTGGCGGGCGAACGCGTCATCGCGACCCGGTCCCCGGGATACGTCCTCACGGTCGATCCGGAGTCGATCGACGCCCGGCGGTTCGAGCGGCTGATCGGTGAAGCCACGCGCGACCTCGGCGCCCCAGGGGCCGACGGCGCCGTGGAGAAGCTGCGCGCGGCGCTCGCGATGTGGCGGGGCGTGCCCCTGTCCGAGTTCGCTTACGAGGAGTTCGCCCAGGCCGACATCCGGCGTCTGGTGGACCTTCGGATGACGGCGATCGAGGAGCTCGCCGGCGCCGAGCTCGACGCCGGGAGGCCGCTCGAGGTCCTTCCGCTCGCCGAGGCCGCGATCCGAGAGGACCCGCTGCGCGAGCGCCCGCGAGAGCTCCTCATGCTCGCGCTGTATCGAACCGGCCGGCACGCCGAGGCCCTCCGTGCCTACCAGGCCTTCCGAGCCAAACTCGGCGAGGAGCTCGGTCTCGATCCGTCGCCCGGCCTCCAGCGGCTCCAGGAGCGGATCCTGCTCCACGATCCCGGCCTGGTCCCGGCGCCGCCCCGACCGGTGCTCGGTCCGGTCCCCGCGCGGAACCCCTACAAAGGCCTGCGGCCTTTCGGCGAAGACGATGCGGCGGACTTCTTCGGCCGATCCTCGCTCGAAGACCAGGTGATCGAGGCGCTCCGCGAGGGCGCTCGGCTCATCGCCCTGGTGGGGCCGTCCGGATCGGGCAAGTCCAGCGTCGTGGGCGCCGGGGTCGTCCCGCGCCTCCGCCAGGGAGCGATCCCGGGCTCCGAGCGCTGGGTGATCGCGTCGATGGTGCCGGGCCCGGACCCGCTCCAGGAGCTGGAGGCGGCCGTGGCCCGTGCCGCGTCCCGGCCCGAAGGGCTGGAACGGCTGCTCGAGGCGGGCGGCGGCGGGCCGGCGGTTCGCCTGATGCCCGAACACGGACGGGTCCTTCTGGTGATCGACCAGTTCGAGGAGGTCTTCACCGTGACCGCGGAGCCCACGCGGTCACGATTCCTCGACGCGCTGACGAACGCCGTCCACGAGCCCGGCGGCGCGCTCTCGATCGTGCTGACGCTTCGGGCCGACTTCTACGGCAGCCCGCTCGCGCACCCCGACTTCGCGAGCGCGTTCGCCGGGGCCGTGATGAACGTCCTGCCCATGAGCGAACGTGAGCTGAACGAAGCCGTGCATGGACCGGCCGAGCGAGTCGGTGTTGAGATCCAGCCCGCGCTCGCGGCGGAGCTGATCGCCGACACCGCCCGGCAGCCCGGCGCCCTTCCGCTCCTCCAGTACGCACTCACGGAGCTGTTCGAGCAGCGCAGCGGACCGGGCCTGTCCCTGGCCGAGTACCAGGCGCTCGGTGGCCTCCGGGGAGCGTTGTCCCGCCGGGCGGAGGACCTCTACGAGCGCCTCGGACCCGACGAGCGCGACGTCGCCATGCAGGTCTTCCTCCGGCTGGTCCGGCTGGGCCGCGACGTGAAGGACTCGCGCCGACGGGTCCCGGTCTCGGAGCTGACCGCGATGGACGTCGATCCGGTGACGCTGTCCGAGGTCCTGGAGGGGTTCGGCCGCCACCGTCTCCTGTCCTTCGACCGGGACGAGGTCACGGGGAACGCCATCGTCGAGGTGGCCCACGAGGCCCTTCTGTGGGAGTGGGACCGCCTGGCCGGATGGATCGAGCGCCACCGGTCGGGCCTGCGCAAGCACGAGGCGTTCGTCGCCGCGCTGGCGGAGTGGGAGGAGTCGGGAGGCGATCCCGACTACCTGCTGACCGGGGCCCGGCT
>DATHVC010000163.1:0-7224 GCA_035461565.1 Actinomycetota bacterium | reverse complement strand
AGGGCGGCCTCGATCCGGGCGACCCGGTCGAGATGGCCCACCTCGTATTGCGGCATCGACCGCGGCCAGCGCACCACCGCGAACGCCTCGAGGCGCTCCGCCAACGGGAGCAACGCCGCGAGGTGGCGAGCCACCGCCTCGATGATCTCCTCGTCGGCGGCGTCCAGGACGTCCTCGACGCCGTCGGCGCCGACGAAGCACCGGAGCACGGCCCGGTCGCCGAACGCCGGATGGGGCCACTTCCTCGACAGGAACGTGGCGGCCGTCATCGGCGCCCGCCCGCTCGGAACGACGAAGCCGGAGGCGTCCGGCAACGCCTGGGCGGTGCCCTCCGGATAGACCAGGAGCGCGACGGCAGTCGAGACGTACCGGATCGCCTCGAGCTCCGCGGCGGCGGCCGGCTCGAGGTCAGCGATCAGCCGGGCCGCGACGAAGGCGGGAGTGGCCAGGACGACCGAGGCCGCCACGACCTCGCGGCCGTCGACGTTCCTCACGACGAACCCGGAGCCGTCGCGGGCGACCGCCGCGGCCTCGGTGGAGGTCCTGATCGTCTCCGGTCCGAGCGCGTCGGCGAGGGCGGCGGGCAGGGCCGGCACCCCGGCAGCCGGCCGGAGGAACATCGATCCGGCGTCGCGGGCCGCTCCCAGCGCCGCCCCGGCGCCGCGGAGCAGGCTGCCGACGTCCCGTTCCCACGTCGCGAGCTCGGGGAAGGTCGAGGCGACCCCGAGCCGGTCCACGTCGCCGGCGAACAGCCCCGCCAGGAGCGGCGCCGTGAGCGCGTCGGTGGCCTCGTCACCGAGCCGGCGGCGCAACACCGCGCCGAGCGCCCGGTCCCCCTCCACCCGCCGAGGGCGCCGCACGAGGTCCAGGAGCGCGCGCGCCCGGCCGCGGCGCGACAGGCCGGGCCACCTCGCCACGGCGCGACCTCCCGCCGGGACGCCGAGCGCGGTCGGCGGAAGGCGCTCCAACCCCAGCTCGGTCCAGACGAAGGCCCCCTCGGCGTTCGGCGCAACCAGGTCGAGCCCGAGCTCGCGACAGAGCTCCACGGCCCAGGGCTTGCGGGCGACGAACGAATCCGGCCCGGCCTCGAGCTCGAGGTCCGCCACCTTCACCGATCGAAGCCGGCCGCCGACGTCCGGCGCGGCCTCGAGGACCGTGACCTGGAGCGACGGATCCGCCCGCAGCAGCCGGTAGGCCGCGGCGAGCCCGGCCACGCCGCCCCCGACCACGGCCACCGAGCCGGTCATGCCGGATTCGAGGCGCTATGGTCCCGAACCACCGCCGCCAGCACGTCGACGAACGCCGGGTCGGCGTTCGGCATCTCGGTGCGCTCGAACCGGATGCCCGCCTCCTCGGCGACCTCCCGGGCTTCGATGTCCAGGTCGTACAGGGTCTCGAGGTGGTCGGCCACAAACCCCGCCGAGCACACCACGACCGCGGGGTGGCCGCGTTCGGCGAGCTCGACGATCACGTCCTCGATCGGCGGCCCCCACCACGGATCGGCGGTCCGGCCGGCGCTCTGCCATCCGATCGTGTGGTGGGCCAGGCGCAGCTCCCCGGCCACGAGGTCCGCCGTCTCCTGGAGGCCGTCGCGGTACCGGCAGGAGGTCTCGCACGCGAAGCAGTGTTTGCAGCGTTCGGTCCCGTCCTTCGCGGTGCGGACCGGCAGGCTGTGCGCCGAGAAGACCAGGGCGACCTTCTCGCGCTCGGCCGGCCCGAGCATGCCGATCGCGTGGGCCACCCGCCCCGCGAGGAACCGCACGAACCTCGGATGGTCGTGGTAGCTCCGCACGAACGTCACGGCCGGCGGCCCCTCGCCGAGCGCTGCCCGGACCCGATCGACGTACGTCTCGACCGACATGCCCGACCAGTGGGGGGCCATCACGAGGCCGACCGCGCGTTCGATGCCGTCCTCCCGCATCTGCGCCACGGCCTCGTCGATGAACGGAGGCGAGTGCTTCATCCCGAGGTAGGTCCGCACGCGGGGGCCGGCCGAGGCGTTCAGCACGCGCTCGAGGCCGGCCGCCTGCTTACGCGTGGTCTCCAGCAGCGGAAAGCGGTTGCCGATCGCCGCGTACCGCCCCTTGAGCTCCTCGAGGTGCTCGGGGGTGGGAGGGCGCCCCCCTCGGATGTCCGTGTAGTAGCGCTCGATGTCGTCCGGCCCGCTCGCGGTCCCGTAGGCCATCACCAGGATGCCGACCGGGGGCGAGCTCACGCCCGGCTCCGTTCCGACCGCTCGTGGACCAGGTCCACCAGCCGCTGGAGGTGCTCCGCCGGGGTGGACGGCAAGACGCCGTGCCCGAGGTTGAACACGTGCCCGGGGCGACCGGCGGCCTCCTCGAGCACGGCGAGGGCCTTGCGTTCGACGGCCTCCCACGTGGACGGGCATACGGCCGGATCCAGGTTCCCCTGGATGGCGCGATCGGTGCCGATCCGCTCCCAGGCTTCGCCGAGCGGGAGCCGCCAGTCGACGCCGACCGCGTCCGGGCCGGCCTTCCGCATGGACGACAGGAGATGGGAGGCGCCGACGGCGAACAGGATCGAGGGCACGCCGAGATCCCGGAACACCTCCCCCAGGTGCGGGAGCACCGAGCGTTGGAAGTCGCCGGCGTCGAGCGCACCGACCCACGAGTCGAAGACCTGGACGACCTGCGCGCCAGCGTCCACCTGCGCTCGGAGGTGGGCGCCGACGATGCCGGCGAGCGTCCGCATCAGGGCGTCCCACGTCTCGGGCTCCCCGAACATCAACGCCTTCGTCCGGTCGTGCTGCCGAGAGGGCCCGCCCTCGACCAGGTAGCTTGCGAGCGTGAACGGGCCGCCCGAGAACCCGATGAGCGGAACCTCGAGCTCCTTGCGCAGCAGGCGGATCGCTTCGAGGAGGTAGGGCTCGTCGACCTGCGGCTCGAGCGGCCGAAGTCGCCCGAGGTCCGATGCCCGGCGGATCGGCTCGGCCACCACCGGGCCGGCGCCCGGCTCGATCCGAACGTCCACGCCGATCGCCGCCAGGGGAACCATGATGTCGCTGAACACGATCGCGGCGTCGAGCGGCATCCGCCGCAGCGGCTGGAGCGTGATCTCCACGGCAAGCTCGGGGTTCCGACAGGCCTCGAGGACGTCACGGTCGCCGCGAAGCCGCCCGTACTCGGGGAGGTACCGGCCGGCCTGGCGCATGAACCACACGGGCGTGCGATCGACGGGTTCGCGCCGCAGCGCGCGAAGCAGGCGGTCCTCCACGCTCCTCAGGATACGGACCGGGCGCTCGAGCGCTCGCCGGCGGGGGCGTTGTGCCTAGGTCGAGTCCGCCCGCGCCGTTCGTGATCGAGACCGAAGTCGCACCGATTCGATCCCCGACATCAGCTTCGTCGTGGTCTGCGACTTCTTCTGTGACCCGTATTGCGGCTGCGGAGGGGACGACCCCTCTGAGCTGTACCCCGAGTAGCGCACCGGCACGGCCGAACGGGTCGGCAGACCAGGGGGCGAGCGGCTCGACCGCTCGCCCCTCGTTTCCCAAGGCCCGCTCGCCGTCGCGCCCGGTGCGGGAAGATGGGGCCGTGGCGGACGAGGTGTGGACCGAGATGGACCGGCTCGCCGAGGAGCTGCTCGGCCTCGACGATCCCGCGCTCGGCGCCGCCCTCGAGGCGAGCGCGGACGCCGGCCTGCCGTCGATCCAGGTGTCTGCGGCCCAGGGGCGGTTTCTCCACGTGGTGGCCCGGGCGCTCGGTGCCAGGCGGATCCTGGAGATCGGCACGCTCGGCGGCTACAGCACGATCTGGCTGGCCCGAGCCCTTCCCGCCGATGGGCGACTGATCACACTCGAGCTCGACTCATCGCACGCCGAGGTCGCTCAATCGAACCTGGAACGAGCCGGCATCGCCGACCGCGTCGACGTCCGGATCGGTCCGGCCCTCGATACCCTGCCCACCCTCACCGGCGAGGCACCGTTCGACCTCGTGTTCATCGACGCGGACAAACCGGCGTACCCGGACTATCTCGAGTGGGCGATCAGGCTGGCCCGGCCGGGGACCCTGATCGTCGCCGACAACGTGGTGCGCGGCGGGGCCGTGCTCGACGAGCTGGTGAAGGATCCGATCGTTACCGGGACGCGTCGGTTCCTCGAACGCCTCGGCGGGGACCCGCGGATCGACGCCACCGTGGTCCAGACGGTGGGTCGCAAAGGCTACGACGGCTTCGCCTTCGCCGTCGTGGAGAGCCCGGGCGGTCTGGCTGCACGATGAGTCACGCCACGCGACGCCCGACGATGCGGCTGAGCTGTCACCATCGCGATCGAGCCGGAACTCGCGATGGGCGCTCCTGCGTGGTGCAGTACGGGCAGAAGTAGTCTTTGTCGAACGTTTCGTAGTTGACCAGGGCAAGCTCGATCCCACAGATCGGGCAGTAGTAGTCGAACGAGCCTTCGGTCGTGGGCGCCGCAACGTTGATCTGCTTCATCGTCTCCCCTGACTCCCGTCTGATGTTCTCATCCCTCCGGTCACCGTTCGACGGTAGCCGCCATGATCAAATGACATGGTCAAACGGCCATGTCCCCCGGCCCTCGCGACAGGGCCGGAGCCGTTCCCCCCTTCTCAGCTACGACCGCCTCGGTCGTCAGGAGCATTGCGGCGACCGACGCGGCGTTCTGGAGGCCGCAGCGAGCCACCCTCGCCGCATCGACGATGCCGGCCCTGAACATGTCGACGTATTCGCCCGTGATCGCGTCCAGGCCCCATCCCGGGTCGAGCGAGCGGACCTTCTGCACGACCACGGAGCCCTCGAAGCCGGCGTTCGTGGCGATCTGCTTGGTGGGCTCCTCGAGCGCGCGGCGAACGATGCCGACCCCGGTGAGCTCATCGCCCTTCAGATCCACCTTCTCCAGCGCCGCCTGGGCCTGGAGCAGCGCCACGCCACCGCCCGCGACGATCCCCTCCTCGACGGCCGCCTTCGTCGCCGAGACGGCATCCTCGATGCGGTGCTTCTTCTCCTTCAGCTCCACCTCGGTGGCCGCGCCCACCTTGATCACAGCCACGCCGCCGGAGAGTTTGGCGAGGCGCTCCTGGAGCTTCTCGCGGTCGTAGTCGGAGTCCGTCATGTCGATCTCGGCTTTGAGCTGCGTGAGCCTGCCCCTGATCTCATCCGGGTTGCCGCCGCCCTCCACGATCGTGGTGTCGTCCCGGGTAACGACCACCTTCCGAGCGGTGCCGAGCAGATCGAGCGTGACGTTCTCGAGCTTGAGCCCCACATCCCTGGAGATCACCCGAGCACCGGTGAGGACGGCGAGGTCCTGCAGCATCGCCTTGCGGCGGTCCCCGAACCCCGGAGCCTTGACCGCCACGGAGCTGAACATGCCGCGGATCTTGTTCACGACCAGCGTGGCCAGCGCCTGCCCCTCAACGTCCTCGGCGATGATCAGGAGCGGGCGGGGAGCCGAGAGGACCTTCTCCACGAGCGGAAGGATGTCCTCCACCCTGGAGACCTTGCCCTCGACCAGCACGATGTACGGGTCTTCGTAGGAAGCCTCCATCCGCTCCGCATCGGTGACGAAGTAGGGCGAGATGAAGCCCTTGTCGAACCGCATCCCCTCCACGAACTCGAGTTCCATGCCGAACGTCTTGGACTCCTCGACGGTGATGACGCCGTCTTTCCCGACCCGGTCCATGGCTTCGGCGATCTGTTCGCCGATCTCGGGATCCGCCGCGGAGATGGAGGCGACGTGCTCGATGTCGGCCTTGCTCTCGATGTCCATCGCCTGGTGCCCGATCGACTCCACCGCCGCATCGACCGCGGCATCGATACCGCGCTTGAGCGCCATGGGGTTGGCGCCGGCGGTGACGTTTCGAAGGCCCTGCTTGACCATGGCCTGGGCCAGCACGGTGGCGGTGGTCGTCCCGTCGCCCGCCACGTCGTTGGTCTTCTTCGCGACCTCCTTGACGAGCTGGGCGCCGATGTTCTCCTGGGGATCATCCAGGTCGATCTCGTTCGCGATGGAGACGCCGTCGTTGGTGATGGTCGGCGCGCCCCACGTCCCTGCGAGCACCACGTTGCGGCCTCTGGGCCCGAGCGTGATCTTGACGGCCCTCGCGACTTTGTCGAGTCCGCGCTCCAGTGCTCGGCGCGCTTCGGTGTCGAACGTGATCAGCTTGGCCGTCATCTCGTCCCCTCCGTGGCTACGTGGAGCTTCCCCATGGACCGCAAGGCTGACGGTGGAGCTCCCAGTCCGATGATGTCCTCCTGCGCGTCACGCGTTTGCACCCATCGGGCGCCGCAGTAGTAGCAGGACGTGCGTCGAGGACCCCGGACGTACACCAGTTGCGCCTTCGAGCAGACGGGGCACCTGACCATGAGGGCCGCCTCCTTCCGGATCCTTGAGATTCGTGGAGGCGAAGGGCGGGTGGGCCGCTAGGCCACGGGTCGGTCGCTACACGCGAACCGCAGGTCGCTACCTGCAGGTTCAGTGTACTCGGTTGGCCACTCGCTGGAGCACCCGATTGCGGTCGTGACCTTCGATCGCGGGTGGACGATCGCGCTTTCGAATGCGGGCGCAATATGAGGTCACATCGCCGCGTTGGCCGATTCACTCGAACCAGGAATCGGGAACCACGCGCACGCGTCGCCTCAGCGGCGTAGCGAGACGTCCGCGGCCGATCCAGCGGGGGGAGCCGAGAGGCGATCCAGCAGGATCGCCGCCACGCGCGATGTCCGGAACGTCCCCCTGACCCCCAGGGCGCGCTCGATGTCGAAGGGCGTGCGCCGGCCACGCAGGAGGAGCGGATACGAGTAGTACAGCGTCGTCCCCCGGAGCACCGGGTGCGGGTCCTCGAAATCGAGCTCGAGGAACACACGCCTCCTGGCGGCCGTGGGCGGCCGGCCCAGGAACATGACGATGCCGAGGAGCGGATCCCCGGCGACCACTCGCGCCATCTCGGCGCGAGTGCGGACGAAGGCGTCCGTGCCCAGACGTTCGGTGATCCGTCGCTCCAGCGACCGCCGACCGGTGTCCGGGGCGTCGAACAGCAGGTTCCCCGACGTCGCGTAGCTCTCGACGTTGGTGAACCCCAGCTCCTCGAGGGCATCGCGGAGCGGCTTCATCGGAAGGTTCGCGATGGCACGAAGAAGGGCCGCGTACCGGAGTCGGTCCCCCATGGTCGGCATTGTGAACGACCTCGTGGTTGAGTGGATTCATGGCCACGTACGTCTTGATCCACGGAGCCGGCGACGGGGGCTGGTCCT
>DATHVC010000162.1:0-5689 GCA_035461565.1 Actinomycetota bacterium | reverse complement strand
GGCGTCGGACATCGAACGTCCATGCTACCGCGGTTCCCGTAGCGACCCGCCCGAACACGTGCGTGGGACGTTCGAACGCACGATGACGAGTGGATGAACGAGCATTCGGCTCAGATGGGACCGAGCGGAGTGGTCGTGGCGAGCTGCGCCGCTGCGATCAGGTCGCCGACGCTTGCCCCGCCGAACCGGGTGGCGTCCATGATGCGCCCCAACAGCTGTTTGGCCCGCGGGGACTCGGGGACCATGGCCACCACGACGTACAGGCCCGAGCTCGGGATGCCGATCTCGCGCACGGGCCCGTACCCGGGCGCGGCCAGGAAATAGGCCCAACGACTGGCCTGGTCGCCCCTCGTGCAGCGGCCGCGCCCGGTCGCCACGTAGTCGCCGGGCGACCCCCTCTCGCCGGCGGCGAACTCGGGTCGGTGGTCGACGATCACGCGATGGTGGGTCGTCGTGCAGTGCGGGGACCCGGTGATGAGCTCGAGCGCGGGGCCGGTGGCGGCCAGGTAGTAGTAGTCGGAGGGCACCCCCACCCGCGTGACGTCCACCCACATCGCGGCAAGGCCGGCGGCCGGCGGCCGCCGGCCGCCCCACGCCTGCGGTCGCGGACCGGCCACCAAGCCCTGGCGTGGGTCGTCGTCGTGGGCGGCGAGCTCCGGGCTCCAGCCGTTCGGGATCACGGTCTGGACAGCGCCGGCCGTGACCTCCTGGAACTTGGGGCTGGGGGACTCGGAGACCAGGATCCGGGTGGGCGCCTGGGGGGATGGCGGGATCACGGCGTCGCGGCATCCCGCGGCGACCAGCCCGATCACGCAGCAGGTCAGGAACCTTCGCACTCGGCCGATCCTGGCCGAAGCATAGCCCGCCTGGGCCATCCACGGCACGCCAGCGTAGGTCGTCCGGCGGAGCTAGGGCGTGGCGGCCTCGGCCAGGGCCGGCGGTGCGATCAACGCCTGGCCCTCGTGCGCCGGGATGACGAACGAGACGCGGGTGCCCCCCGGCCGGCAGGAGATCCGCCCACATGATCCCGCCGTGCTGGAGGACGATCTGCCGGGCCATGTGGAGCCCTCGTGGGCATGACCTGGGAACCGGCCGCCCGGTGGGCGGTTGAGCGTGCCTTCCCCGACCGGCCTACTCCACCAGGCCGCTGCGGATGGCGATCGCGACGGCCTGCGCCCGATCGTTCGCTCCGAGCTTCTCGAAGATCCGCTCCAGGTGCGTCTTCACCGTGTGCGGGGAGATGCCCAGATCGTGGGCCACCTCTTTGGTGGTGGCGCCGTACGCCACCTTCTGGAGGATCTCCTTCTCGCGTTTGGACAGCGGAGGCGACTCCACGCGCTTCTCGGCCAGCTGGACCTCCTCGATGAAGGCCATCGTGAGCTGGGGGTGGATCACGGCTTTGCCTTCGAGGGCCATTCGGGCCGCGTTCACCAGTTCGTCGGCGTCGGCGTCTTTCAGGAGATAGCCGGACACGCCGGCCTGGATGGCCTCGGAGATCGACGCCCGGGACTCGTCCACCGTGAACAAGATCACGCGGGTCTGCGGCGAGGTCTGCCGGATGGCGCGCGTGGCCTCGATGCCGTTCATCCCCGGCATCCGGACATCCATGAAGACGATGTCGGGGGAGAGCTCACCGGCCTTCTGCACGGCGTCCTCGCCGCTGTTCGCTTCGCCGATGACGACCACGTCGTTGGCCAGGTCGAGGGCTGCGTGAAGCCCCTCCCGGGTGACCGGGTGATCGTCCACGATGAGGATGCGGATGGGACCGTTCTCCGGCATGGGCCTCTCGTTCACGGAATAGGTATCGGCCGCTGGGCCTTTAGGATAGAGGGTGGACTTCCCCGAAGGAACTAACCATGTCGATCAACGAAACCCACACGGTGACCGAGGAGCAGGTGCGCGACGCGCTCCGGCACGTCGTCGACCCCGAGCTCGGCATCAACATCGTGGACCTGGGGCTGGTGTACGACATCGACATCAGCCCGGAGGGGGTGGTGCACGTGGAATACACGCTCACCACCATGGGGTGCCCGATCGGACCGCTGATCGAGCAGCAGATGCAGGCCCTCCTCTCGAATGTCGATGGGATCACGGACTTCCGGGCGGAGATGGTGCTCCGGCCGCCGTGGACCCCCGAGATGATGTCCGAAGAGGCCAAGGCGGCTCTCGGCTACTTCTGAGCGATTCCGGTCCGTCGCTCCCTTGACATTGTTCCGTCGCGCACGCTTGACTTGCACCTGCAAATCCGAGTGGGGGAGTCGGAATCTCGTGATCCCGACACGGTGCCGAGGGCTGGTGGGGGCGATGATCCCCTGCCGCCAGTGCTGTCCGTCGGCCGCGCCCCGGACGGAGGGCGCCTGAGGTCGCCGCGCGGTCGGCTCAAAGCTTCACCGGGGCCGCTGGGCGGCCCCTTCGTGTGTCCGGGTCGCCCCAGAGGCGATCCCACTGGAACCGGAACGGAGAGGAGGCAGCGATGGCCGGATACGCCAACCCGAACACGCTGGTGGAGACCGACTGGCTGGAGGAACATCTGGACGATCCCGGCGTCCGGGTGATCGAGGTCGACGAGGACACGAGCGCGTACGAGAAGGGCCACATCCGCGGGGCGGTCGGCTGGAACTGGAACACGGACCTGCACGCGAAGGTGGGCCGCGATTACGTGAGCCGGCAGGAGCTGTCGGAACTGCTCGGCCGGGCCGGCGTGGACGCGGAGACGACCGTCGTGCTGTACGGCGGTAACAACAACTGGTTCGCCGCGTACGCCTACTGGATCCTGAAGTTGCGCGGCTTCGACAACCTCCGGCTCCTGAATGGCGGGCGGAAGAAGTGGGAGCTCGAGAGCCGGGAGTTGACGCAGGAGGTCGTGGCGCACCCGGAGAACCAGATCACCCTCACCGCTCCCGAACGCGAGGACATCCGCGCACTGCGCGACACGGTGTTGTCGAGGCTGAGTGACGCGACGTTCGTCGACGTCCGGTCGCCCGAGGAGTTCCGCGGCGAGAAGCTGGCGCCGGACCACCTCCCGCAGGAGCAGGCGCAAGTTCCCGGTCACATCCCGGGCGCGGCGAACATCCCCTGGGTCAAAGCGGCGAACGACGATGGCACGTTCAAGTCGGCGGACGAGCTGCGACAGCTCTACGAGTCGGAGGGGGTGACCGATTCCAAGGAGGTCATCGCGTACTGCCGGATCGGGGAGCGGAGCTCGCACACGTGGTTCGCCCTCTCCGAGCTCCTTGGCTACAAGGACGTCAGGAACTACGACGGCTCCTGGACCGAATACGGATCGCTCGTCGGCGTGCCGGTCGAGAAGGGGTAGACGTCCCGGCCGTTGGGTACGAGCGGGTCGATGCGTGATCGTGTCCGTCTGGTCGGCCTGTCGATGGCGGCGGCTTTCGTGCTGGGGGCCGCCGCCTGCGACGAGGCGCCCGACGTCGCCGACGTACGTCGAGATCTCGACCGGGCGACCGAGTCGGTCGCCGAGGCGCTCGACGACCTCGCCGACCGGGTGTCCGAGGAGGCTCGGCCGGTCTTGGAGGACGCCCGCGATCGAGCGGAAGGACTCCGATCGGACCTCGAAGACGCGCAGGAGCAAACCGGGGACGAGGCTCGGGATGCCTACGAAGACCTCCAGAGTCGCGCCGGCGAGCTTCGTGCGGACCTCGAGTCCACCGCGGAGGACGCCGAAGGAGAGGCGCGGGAGGCCTGGGACCGCTTGCGTTCGGCGCTTGAGGAGCTCCAGGCACGGATCGAACGCGCCCTCGACGAGGTTGGGTAACCTGCCCCGGCCGTGGGCGTCCCGTTCGACCTTCCCCCCGAGCTGACCCTCGAGCGCGACGTCTCGGCGGCCGACTGGCTGACGGCTCGGCTGCTGCCGCTGGCCGGCGGGGGCGCGCCGGTGCTCGTCGGCAACCTGCTTCCGGACGGGTTCGAGGTGTACGCGCGGCTCTCGTTCCCGGGGGCGAACGTCGCGCCGTGGGAGCCGCCCATAGCGGGCCAGGCGACAGCGCTTGTGGGCTCGCTGAGCCGCTGGACGTCGGCGGCGGATCGCTGTTGCCTCTGTCTTTGGGTCGGCTACGGGTTCATCAGCGGCGCTCGGATGGAGCTCGTGAACATGGCACCGGGGCTTCGGGGCTGGCTGCGGCGCCGGGCCAAGACCAGGCACGTGCGACGCCGCGCCGCGGCGGCGTCGGCCCAGGTCCGCCGCCTGCCGCGGGTGTTGCTCCACCCGCACGGCTCGGGCGCGCTCCGCGAGTACCTGATGTTCACGGGGCCCATCAGTGCGGTCGAGACCGCGTTCCTCCGTGGCTGGCATCAGCTGCCGAACCTCTGGTGGCCGGACGACCGAGCCTGGGTCGTGGCCACCGAGATCTACGCCAGCTCGACCTACGTGGCCGGCAGCCGAGGACTCCTCGAAGATCTGCTCACTTCCCCGGATCTTCGGGCGGAGGCCGCCGATCCGGGCGAGCCGCTGGGACGACAACGGGGCTGAGCTGCGGAAACGCCGCCCTGCCCCCATTGCTCATATTCCGACTTTCCGGATGGACTTTGGGACCGTGCGTGGGTATCCTCGATGTGCGGGCTGGATCGCCGGTCGGACCGCCCGGCCCGGTCGCGTCCGCGGAAGGATCGACATGGCGGCAGTCACCCAGGAAGAACACCTCCGAGAGCTCAGCAAGGGTTACCGGTTCGACTGGAAGGACAAGGTCGACTACGTCTTCGAGCCAAAGCGGGGCCTGAACGAGCAGGTCGTCGAGGAGATCTCCTGGATCAAGCAGGAGCCGGAGTGGATGCGCAAGTTCCGGCTCAAGGCCCTGAAACACTTCCAGGGCCGGCCGATGCCGTGGTGGGGCGCCGACCTGTCGGGGATCGACTTCGACAACATCTACTACTACCTGAAGCCCACCGAAAAGCAGGCCAAGACGTGGGAGGACCTGCCCGAGGAGATCCGGGGTACCTGGGACAAGCTCGGGATCCCCGAGGCGGAGAAGAAGTACCTCGGCGGCGTTTCCGCTCAGTACGAATCCGAGGTCGTGTACCACAAGATCAAAGACGAGCTCGAGTCGATGGGCGTGATCTTCACGGACATGGACTCGGGCCTGCGCGAGCACCCGGACATCGTCAAGGAGTACTTCGGGACGATCATCCCGCCGAACGACAACAAGTTCGCCGCCTTGAACTCTGCGGTGTGGTCGGGCGGATCGTTCATCTACGTGCCGCCGGGTGTGCACGTGGACATCCCGCTCCAGGCGTATTTCCGGATCAACGCCGAGAACATGGGGCAGTTCGAGCGGACGCTGATCATCGCCGACGAGGGCTCGTACGTGCACTACGTGGAGGGGTGCTCGGCCCCGATCTACACGAGCGACTCGCTGCACTCCGCGGTGGTCGAGATCATCGCGAAGAAGAACGCGCGCGTCCGTTACACGACGATCCAGAACTGGTCGAACAACGTCTACAACCTCGTGACCAAACGCGCCGCCGCCTACGAGGACTCCGTGATGGAGTGGATCGACGGCAACATCGGCTCGAAGGTCACGATGAAGTACCCGTCGATCTACCTCCTCGGCAAGGGCGCGCGCGGCGAGGTGCTCTCGGTGGCGGTCGCCGGCGAGGGCCAGCACACGGACGCGGGCGGGAAGGCCATCCACGCCGCGCCGCACACGACGTCGATCATCACGAGCAAGTCGGT
>DATHVC010000161.1:0-9510 GCA_035461565.1 Actinomycetota bacterium | reverse complement strand
GCGCCGCCGAGTCGGCTTCGTCTTCCAGGACCTCGCGTTGTTCCCCCACCTGGACGTTTGGGGCAACGTGGCGTTCGGGCTCGGGAACGGCTCGACCGAACGGGTCGAGGAGATGATCACGCTGGCACGCCTTCAGGGACTCGAGCGCCGGATGCCGCACGAGCTCTCCGGCGGCCAGCAGCAGCGCGTGGCGCTGGCGCGGTGCCTGGTCCCGGGCCCCGACCTCGTGTTGCTGGACGAACCGTTCTCGAACCTCGACCGTCTGTTGCGGGCCGCCGTGCGAGCGGAGGTCCGCGAGCTCCTGCGCACGGCGGGCGTCACCTCGGTCTTCGTCACCCACGACAACGAAGAGGCGCTGTCGATCGCCGACCACGTGGCGGTCATGCTCGACGGGCGGATCCGGCAGGTGGGGACGCCGTCGTCGATCTACGCCGAACCCGTGGACGGCGAGGTGGCCGAGCTCCTGGGCGAGACGAACCTGCTCGCCGGGTCGGTTCGAGGCGGGCGCGCGACCATGCCGCTCGGGGAGGTCTCGGCCGGCCGGCTGCCCGACGGTCCCTGCCTCGTCCTGATCCGGCCCGAGGACATCGGGATCGAACGCGATCGGGACGGGTCCGGCCTCGTGGTGGACGTCGAGTACTTCGGGCACGACCAGCTGATCCGCTGCTCGTTGGGGTCTCCCGAGCAGCAGGTCGTCGTGCGGGTGGTCGGGGCGGGACCCCGGCTGGCAGCGGGCGACCGAGTCCGCCTTCGGCTGGTGGGATCGGCCCAGGCGCTCCCGGCCTGATCCGGTCGCCGACCTACTTGCCGATCAGGCTCATGGCCTCCTGGCGCGTTCGCGCGTCGTTGCGGAACAGACCGCGTACGGCGGAGGTGACGGTCCTGGACCCCGGCTTCTTGATGCCGCGCATCGTCATGCACAGGTGCTCGGCCTCGATGACGACGAAGACGCCGCGCGGTTCGAGCGCCGTGTCGATGGCGTCGGCGATCTGGGTGGTCAGCCGCTCCTGGACCTGGAGCCGCCTCGCGCAGATGTCCACCACGCGGGCGATCTTGGACAGACCGGTGATCCGGCCGTCTTTGTTCGGGATGTAGGCGACGTGCGCCGTCCCGTTGAACGGCAGGAGGTGGTGCTCGCACAGGCTCTGGAGCGGGATGTCCTTGACCATGATCATCTCGTCGTGGTCGGCGCCCTTGACGACGGTGATGACCTCGGCCGGGTCGCGGCCGATGCCGGCGAACACCTCCTCGTACATGTCGGCCACGCGCGACGGCGTGTCAACGACGCCTTCGCGGTCGGGGTCGTCCCCGATGCCATCGATGATGAGCCGGACGGCCTGCTCGATCTTGTTGCGATCCATTCCCGTCAGCTTCCCACGAGATCGTCGAGCGTCTCCGGTAGCTCGGCCAGATCGGGAAGCTCGGCGTCGACCGGGACGTCGGTTCTCTCGCGCAGTCGGTTGATCCAGACGGCGCGGAGCCCGAGCTCGGCGGCCGGTCGCAGGTCGTGGTACACGGAGGCCCCCACGTGGACGTGCCCGGCTCGATCGGCTCCGGTGTCGGCGAAGAACCGGTCCCAGTGGCCCGGAGCGGGTTTGTACGAGCCGGCCTCGGCCGCGGTGATCCGCAAGTCGACCGGCACTCCGATCAGTCCCAGCGAGGCATCCAGGAGATCGGGGTCGGTGTTGGACAAGATCGCGACCCGCCAGCCGCGCTCCCGGATGTGGGCTAGGGCGCCCGGGACCTCGGGGAACGGCGGCCACGATGGCAACGAGTCGGCCAGCGCCACCCGGTCGTCGTCTGCAAGGTCGAGCCCCTCGCGGTGCGCCACCTTCTCCAGCGTTTCGGTCAGGACCTGACGGTACGGGATGGCCCGCCCTCGCTGCACCTCGGGCTCGAGGTCGTGATAGGCGCCGAGGAGCAGCTCGGCGTCGTGCTCCGGCCAGATCTCGGCGAGCGTGTCGCGGATCCCGCCCATCCAGTCGATGAGCGTTCCGTAGCAGTCGAACGTGGCCCAGCGAGCCGGCTCAGCCAACGGGTTTGGGGGGGATCGTCCCCGGCGCCTGCGGCTTGCCCTCCTCGGTGCGACTGGCCCGGCGCCACACGGCGAGCCCCGCACCCCGAACCGTGAGATCGCGCTGCGGGCGCTTGGGCACGTCGGCGAGGAAGGCCTCGACCTCGTCGCGTTCCAGCGTCTCGCGTTCGATCAGCAGCGCGGCGAGCTCGTCCAGCTTCTGGCGGTTCGTCTGGAGGATCTCGAGCGCCTCGTCGTGAGCCTCGTCGATCAGCCCGCGCACCTCGTTGTCGATCTCGAAGGCGACCTGGTCCGAGTAGTCGGGCTGGGACTGGAAGTCGCGCCCCAGGAAGACCTCGTGTTGTTTCTGGCCGAGCGTCAGCGGTCCGATCCGATCGCTCATCCCGTATTCGGTGACCATCTGACGGGCCACCTTCGTGGCGCGTTCGATGTCGTTGGAAGCGCCGGTGGTGATGTCGCCGACGATGAGCTCCTCGGCGACTCGGCCGCCGAGCAACATGGCCAGCTCGTCGGCGAGCTCCTCCCGCGTCATCAGGAACTTGTCCTCGTCGGGCAGCGTCAACGTGTAGCCGAGGGCCCGGCCGCGCGAGACCACCGAGATCGTGTGCACGGGATCGGTGTTCGGCAGGATGTGCGCCACCAACGCGTGGCCACCCTCGTGATACGCGATTACGCGCTTCTCCCGTTCGCTCATGACGCGGCCCTTGCGCTCGGGCCCGGCCAGGACGCGGTCGATGGCCTCCTCGACCTCCTTCATCGAGATGGCCTTCTTGCCCCAACGCGCGGACAGGAGCGCAGCCTCGTTGA
This sequence comes from Actinomycetota bacterium, assembly GCA_035461565.1. Classification (GTDB taxonomy): domain Bacteria; phylum Actinomycetota; class UBA4738; order UBA4738; family HRBIN12; genus CALGFI01. The sequence goes on along the minus strand of DATHVC010000161.1, from coordinate 6,668 downwards.
TCACGTTCGCCAGGTCGGCGCCGGTAAACCCGGGCGTGCGTTTGGCCACGATGTCGAGCTGGACGTTGTCATCGAACGGCTTGCCACGCGCGTGCACCTTCAGGATGGCCTTTCGGCCCTCCAGGTCGGGACGGTCGATCGTCACGTGTCGGTCGAACCGTCCGGGACGCAGAAGCGCCGGGTCCAGGATGTCCGGGCGGTTGGTGGCCGCCATCAGGATCACCGCCGTGCGCTGATCGAACCCGTCCATCTCGACCAACAGCTGGTTGAGGGTCTGCTCGCGTTCGTCGTGCCCGCCGCCGAGCCCGGCGCCCCGGTGGCGTCCGACGGCGTCGATCTCGTCGATGAAGACGATCGCCGGCGCGCTCTGCTTGGCTTGCTCGAAGAGGTCGCGGACGCGGGCCGCGCCCACGCCGACGAACATCTCGACGAAGTCGGAGCCGCTGATCGAGTAGAACGGGACGCCGGCTTCCCCGGCCACGGCCCGGGCCAGGAGGGTCTTGCCGGTCCCCGGTGGGCCGAACAGCAGGACGCCGCGCGGGATCTTCGCGCCCATCGCCTGGAACTTGGCCGGGTTCGAGAGGTACTCCTTCACCTCCTGGAGCTCCTCGATGGCCTCGTCCACGCCGGCCACGTCGGCGAACGTCGTCTTCGGTTGGTCCTTCGTGACCTGCTTGGCGCGGGCCTTGCCGAACTGCATGACCCGGCCCCCCCCACCCTGGGACTGGTTCATGATGAAGATGAACGCCCCGACGATCAGGATCACCGGGATGAGCTGGAACAGGAACCCGAGCAGCGCCGATCCCTTCTGGGGATCGGCCGACACGTCCACCCCGTTGTCGCGAAGCTCGGCGGTCAGGGTCTCCTCGGTGCCCGTGACGTACGCGACCTCGTAGGTATCGCCGCTGGTCAGCTCCCCTTCGATCCTCCCATCGCCCAGCTTGAACTCGGCGGTCTCCACGTTGCCGTTCTCGACCTCGCGCTCGAAGTGGCTGAACGTCATCTCGACCCCCTGCTGCCGCTGGCTCGAGAAGGTCGCGAAGAGCCAGATGCCCAGGAGGACGATCAGGACGTAGATCGCCGGGCCGCGGAGGAGCCGCCGGTAGGGCGAAACGGGGTCGGCAGCCAGGGGTCGCGCTCCTTTCCACGGTTGCGCTGCGGAGATGCTTCAGGGCCCGCGCGTCACGTGCACGCGCCGAGCCCTGCCCGATGGTAACACCCGGGGGTGGATCTGCCGAGAGCAACCACCTCCTCGGAGACGGTCCGGGGAGGTCAGCCCCCGTACGCCTCCGGCTTCAGGGTGGCGATGTAGGGGAGGTTTCGGAACTTCTCCGCGAAGTCCAGGCCGTACCCGACCACGAAGTCGGGAGGGATCTCGAAGCCCACGTAGCGCACGTCCAGATGCACACGCTGGATCCCGGTCTTCTTCAACAGGGCGCAGACCTCGAGGCTGGCCGGCCGTCGGCCCCGGAGGTTCTTCATCAGGTAGTTGAGCGTCAGCCCCGAGTCCACGATGTCCTCGACGATGAGGACGTCTCGGCCTTCGATGTCGTGGTCGAGGTCCTTCAGGATCCGCACGACGCCCGAGGTCTTGGTGGCGGCTCCGTACGACGCGACCGCCATGAAATCCGTCTCCAGCGGGAGCTTGATGTGCCGAGACAGGTCGGCGATCGTGACGAACGCGCCCTTCAGGACGGCGATCAGCAGGAGGTCCTTGCCGACGTAGTCCTGCGTGATCTGCGCCCCGAGCTCTCGCAGCTTGGTGTGGATCTCCGCTTCGGTGATCAGCACCCGTTCGATGTCGCGCTCGTACGCTTCGGCGTGCGGCGTGACCTCCGATACGGTCACGACTGGTTCGACGTTGGACAGTGCGACCCGGCCTTCCATCTCGCCCCCCTTCACACCCGGCTCTCGGGGGAAGTGCGAGAGACGGAAACATACCCCCGCGCGCGCCGCGCCTTCAATCCGTGGGCCAGGTCGCGGCGGCGGCCGGGGCGCCCGGCGGCCAGGTCCAGGACGGCATCGACCGACTCCTTCGACCAGGGGGCCGCGTCGTCGAGCGATAGGACCCGGTAGAGGGCCAGGCGAACCACCCGGGACCCTACCGGCCGCGGGAGGGACGAGAGCGCGTCGGCGTCGAACCGGGTCTCGCCGTCCCCCTCGGACACGATCCGGCCACTCGCCTCGACCCCGGCCGCGTAGAGCTCCAGGCGGTCCTCGCGGAGCAGCTCCGCCGACCGGGCGATCGGCGCGCGCACGTTGCGGCCGGCGGCGCGTTCGATCGCCGGGAGCACCTCGTTCCGGATCACGTTTCGCAGGTGCCGCGGATCGGCGTTCGTCGGATCTCGCCTCGGCCGAAGATGAAGCGCTCGGCAGAACGCCTCGACCTCGGCGCGTTCAACCTCGATCAGGGGCTGGACGACGGCATGGTCGCGGGTGCCGGGCCACAGGCCGGAAACTCCTTCGAGCCCGCTGCCGCGGAACAGGTTGAGCAGCACGGTCTCGGCCTGATCGTCGAGCGTGTGGCCTTCGGCCACCACCGAAGCGCCGATCGCCTTCCGAACCTGGTTCGCCGCGTTCCCGCGTCGGACCGTGGCCCATGCCTCGATCGACTGGCCCTTCGCGGGCCCGTCGTCCGCCGCCACGAGGTGGAACGGGAGCTTCAGCCGTTCGGACACGCGCCGGACGTATGTCGCATCGGCCCCCGAATCCGGGCGCAGCCGGTGGTCGAAATGGAAGACCTCCAGGCGGATCTTCAGGAGCCGGCGCAGGTGCCACAACGAATACAGGAGGCAGATCGAGTCGGGACCGCCGGAGACGCTGACGAGCACGGTATCCGCGGCGGCGAACATCCCGTGGGCCCGAGCCGTCTTCGTCACCCGCTCGAGCACTCGGGCGACGGCCTGCGGGCGGGTCATGGACTTCCGGGAACCCTCCCCACCCATCGGGCCGGCTCGGCGATCTCCTGCAGCGTCGGGAGGTGCTCCTCGCGCTCCCAGATCCGGTTGAGGCCGTCCATCCCGGCCTCGCGAACGACGGCGCGGACGAACCGTTCCCCCACGTCGTATTGGGCGATCTTCGTTTCGAACCCGATGGCGCGCTGGAACCCGCGCTCCACCCCGCCGGCCTGGCGGCGGTCGCGAAGGGCTCGTCGCATCCCCGGGAGGTCCCGGACCCGCCCCTCGGCGACGCCGTTCATCACGAAGGAGGCGTGGCCCTCCAGGAGCGCCATCATGGCCTGCATCTTGGCGAACAGGGCTCGCTGCTCGTCGTTCATCAGGAGCAACATCCCCTGCGGTCCCCGCCAGTTGGCGCCGGCGCGGATCTCGTCGACGGCCCGCCTGAGCTGCGCCATCAACTCGCGGGAGTCGACCTGCACGGTGTCGAGGTAGGCGTCGATGTGGCGCTTGAGATACGGCTTCAGCCACGGCGTGGCGCCGAACTGCACCCGGTGCGTCACCTCGTGGACCGCGATCCACAGGCGGAAATCCCGCCGGTCGAGCCCGAAGCGGGCCTCGGCCTCCAGCACGTTCGGCCCCACGAAGTAGAGCAGGCCGTCGTCGTCGGGCGGAAGGAAGACGTCGTATTGGCCGAGGACCTTCCGGCTCACGTAGCCGAGGAGACCCCCGATCTGGGCCCCGAGCGCCTTTCGCCGGAGCTCCGAGCGTCGGGCCCCCGGCGGAACCAGCTTGGCCGCGAGCGGCTCGAGCAGCCGCTGGAGCGCCGTCAGGTTCGCCCCGACCCACTCCCCGCGGGACATCACCCAGGGACGGGAGCGGAACCCCGGCGCTCGCAGGCCGGTGAACGCGGCCACGGACTCCTCGGCCTCCACGACGAGCGTTCCGAGGTCCTCACGGAGGCGAGCACGCTGGACGGCCACGGTCCGAGGGCCGGTTCCTCCGACGCGCCGACCCGTGTCTGCCGCCGTGGCCCAGTCGACGAGCACGGCGGCACGGGAGCCCATTGACCAGTCGATGGCGGCAGCCTCCATGACGGCGGGGGCCTAGCCCCCGGCCTTCTTCCGTGCGGCGATCATGGCCGCGCGTCGAGCCTGGCCCTCGGCGACGCGGCGATCCGTTCCCTTCTCGAGGAGCTCGGCGAGCGTCGTGTCGAACGTCTCCTGGTCGAGCGAGACCTCCATGTGCTGAGTGGGAGCCGCAGCCGGCGCCGCGGCCTGGGCGGGCGCCTCGGCCGGGGGCGTCTCGGCCGGGGCCTGGGCGGGCGCCGCTGCCTGGGCAGGAGCCTCAGCCGGAGCGGGCGCCGCTGCCTGGGCGGGGGCCACCGCCGGAGCCGGCGCCGGGGTGGCGGCGGAGGGCGACTGTGAGGCGGCTTCGGACGCCGGAGCGGCCGGTTGCGGCGATCCCGCCGCCGAACCGGAGCCCGGAGCCGCCGCCCCGGCGCCTCCCGCCGGGATGCCCACTGCCGCGACCACCGGCGGCTGCGCCACGATCGGTGCACCCGTCACGTTGACGGGGCGCCGAACGTCTTTGCCCGGTTGGACCCGGGGCGCCCGGACCCGCTGGCCGGTACCTTCGGCCGTCTGGAACCGCGGCGCGAACCGCATGTAGCCGAACACGATCAGCAGCGCGGCGAGGACCCCCGCCACCGCCAGCAGGACGGCCGCGCTGTACACCCAGCCACCGCGATTGATCTCCGGGCTGACCGTCGGATCGACGATGACCTGTGCGATGACCTGGCCGATGACTGAGGCGAGCACGGCGGCGATTCTAACAACGGGTCCGAGCCGACCGGTTGTTGGCCGCTTGGACCGTTTCCCTCCACGGGATCCCGGGAAGAGCGGCTGGAGAGAGTTCGAGCTCGAGGAGAGGAGACATGAGTGCGACCCCGGAGATGTTGCGAACCCATCCCGCCACACGGCGATCGGACACCGGTGCACTCGCCGAGGCGCTGGACACCCTGACCGAGTGCGCGCAGACCTGTACGACCTGCGCCGACGCGTGCCTGGCGGAGGAGATGGTCGCCGATCTCCGCCGTTGCATCCGCCTCAACCTCGACTGCGCGGACCTGTGTGAGGCGACCGCGCGCGTTCTCGTTCGCGCCACCGAACCCGACCTGGGATTCCAGCGCCAACTCATCGAGGCGTGTCTTGCCGCATGCGCCGCCTGCGCCGAGGAGTGCGACCGCCACGCGGGCATGCACGAGCACTGTCGCGTGTGCGCCGAGGTGTGCCGGCGCTGCGAACGGGCGTGCCGCGAGCTGCTGGACTCGGCCGCCTGACCAGTCGAATCCGGCGGCGAAGCGACGAGTGGAGCCGGAGAGGGGATTCGAACCCCTGACCTACCACTTACGAGGCGGTTGCTCTGCCTGACTGAGCTACTCCGGCGGCGGTGCCGAGTGTAGCGAACGGGTGCTGGCACCACGACCGGCGGGTGGTGAGCAGGCTCGTCGGTTGCCGCCCCGATCGGCGATGATGCGGAGCCGATGGGTGTCATGGAGCTGGGGCCGGTTCGACGGGTGATGGTCGGAACCGATGGGTCCGACACCGCCGAACGCGCGGTGTCGTGGGCGGCGTCGTTCTCGGATCGGTTCGGCGCCGATCTGTACCTCGTTCGCGTGATCGTTCCGGACAACCCGGCCGGGACCGAATACGGGACCGCCGAGCGAACCCGAGCCCAGGCCGCCCAGGATCAGCTTCGCGGGCAGGTCCAGCGGCTCGCCGGCGAACGCGGCCACGCCCTCGTGACCGTGGACGACGACCCGGCGATGGCTATCGTCCACGCGGCGGAGCGGGAGCAGGTCGACGTCCTGGTGGTCGGGAACGCGGGCATGGCCGGACGCAAGGAGTTCCTGCTCGGCAACGTCCCGAACCGGATCAGCCACAACGCGCGGTGCACCGTCATCATCGTCAACACCCTCGCAACGGACGGGCGGGTCGAGGCAGGGCCGGCACCACACGTGGTCCGCGCGGCGCGGCCGGAGCCGGCCGAGCCGAGGTTGGTCGCCCGGGGGACCCACATCGGCGCGGTCATGGCCAAACACGGCCTAAAGGAACTGTTCGGCCGCCCCGACGCCGACGGCCTGGCCGGTCGAGCCCGCCAGGGAAGACGACTGCGCGAGGCGCTCGAGGAGCTCGGGCCGACGTTCTGCAAGCTCGGCCAGGTGTTGTCGACGCGTCCCGACCTGCTGCCGCCCGAGTTCATCGAAGAGCTGTCCCACCTGCAGGACAACGTCCCGCCGATGTCCGAGGAGGAGGTCGTGCGGGTGATGGAGCAGGAGCTCGGCGTCCCGTGGGAGGACGTCTTCGAGACCATCGAGCCCGAGCCGCTCGCCGCGGGGACGATCGCGCAGGTGCACCGGGCCACGCTGGCCTCGGGCGACCGGGTCGTGATCAAGGTGCAGCGCCCCACCGCGCGCGAGGAGATCGAGCAGGACCTCGCCCTCTTCGAGGTGTTCGCCGTGAAGGTCGGCGAACGCGAGGGGCTCCGGCAGGTCATCGACATCGAGGCCGTGTTCGAGCACCTGTCCACCTCGCTGCACCGAGAGCTCGACTTCCGCCAGGAGGCGGCGAACATCGATCGGATGCGCGCGACGCTCACCGGATACCCGCGGCTGGACGTTCCCGCCGTGCACGGCGCGCTCTCGACCTCCCGCCTGTTGGTGATGGAGGAGATCCAGGGGATCCCGATCGCCAAGGCGCCCGAAGGGGG
>DATHVC010000160.1:0-7069 GCA_035461565.1 Actinomycetota bacterium | reverse complement strand
CCTCCGCCTCACGCGAACACCGCCCAGTTGCTGACGACCAGCCCCAGGAGCAGCAGGGCGAGGATCAACACCCCGAGCGTGCGTACGACCCGCCGGACGCTCCAGCTTTGGATCGGGATGGGGTCGTGGGGCGGTGCGAGTCGCCGGAAGTGTTCGATGAGGTTTCGGCCGTCGCGTTTGAGCATGGACCGCAGCTGCGTCGGGCTGGCCGCGCCCCGGGTGGCCGCGAACGCCTCGGCGATCTCGTCGGGGGTGAAATGGCCGAGCGCCACCCGGTACACGGTCTCCGGATCCGATCGCAGCCCCAGCACCAGCATCATGTTCGCCAGGTCCACGGCCTGTCGCCACGGGGACGGTCGGACCTGCACGAAGAAGACGTCGATCAGCCGCAGCCGTCCGTCCTGGAGCATCAGGTTGGCCGGCTTGATGTCGCGATGGGCCAGGCCCGTCTCCCAGAGCCGGCGGATGAGCTGGAGGCCCTGGTCGATCACGTCTTCGTCGACCTCGGCCTCGCCGAGCTCGACGGCGCCGTGGAAGAACTCCATCACGATCATGTATTCGCGTTCCGGGGTGATCTCCACGACTCCGAACGGTCGCGGGGTGGACAGGCCGTTGTCCGCCATCAGCCGGAGCGTGTAGTCCTCGTATTCGACGAACCGCCGAACGGTCTGGAACGGTGTTTCGTCTTCGAGCGCGCCGTACAGGATCTGGCGGCCGAGCTTGTACCAGCGGTCGGCCCGGACGTGGTTCTGCGCGTAGAGCTTGGCGAACGCGTACGTTCGCATGCCGGCGGTCTCGTCCACGAGCGTGAGCCGCAAGGGGGTGGACCCTCCCGACCCGGCCAGGCCCACGGGGCGCACCTCCACCACGTCCACGCCGAGCTGGTCGCGGACGGCCTGCACGATCGCCTGGCCCCGTCGCCCCGAGACGTCGAGGTGGGCGGTCTTTCCCCGACGGAACGTCACCGGGAAGACGTCGCTGGGCGTGAACCACCGGAACGCGACCACCGGCACCGCGACGCCGATGAGGACGCCGAGAACCAGATTGCTGAGGTGATCCACACCGAGGTACGTGCGTGCCAGGCACACCGTCCCGATGACGATCGAGGCCGCCACCTTGGCTCGGAACCGAGCCCGCCCCGCCGGGATGATCGCGTACGCCATGCCGACAAGCGTGACCGCCAGGGAGGCGATGGGCCGGGAGGGGAAGGAGAACCCGGACCAGTCGGTGGCGATCACCACGCCGAACGGCCGTGACCGGGCAACGGCGAGCGACGTCGCGTACGTGAGGTATTCGACCGTGAGCAGCGACCCCACGAACACGAACAGGTGCCGCCACCGCCGGAATACCACGAGCGTCAGGAGCGTCGCCCACCGCAGCCCGCGAAGGGGCCACCGGCTGGCGAGCCCGTCCACGAACTGCATCACGTCCGTGACGACCCCGACCCGGATGTTGGCGAACCCTCGCACGAGCGCGGAATCGATGTGATCGATCGCCGTGGCTCGCGTTCCGATCAGGGCGGCCGCCACGGTCAGCGCCGCTCCCACGACGATGAGCATCAACAGCAGCCGGCCGGTTCGCCCGATCTCGCGCGGGAGCGGCGGCGGTTCACCCGACGGCCGCCGTCGCAGCCGGCGGAGGCTGCGCTGGCCGATCGACGTCTGCGCCTGCTCCACGCCGGGCACTCTAGCCCTCGCCGGCCACGAGGCCACGGTCGGTCAACCACGACCGCGCCACCTCGGCGGGGGTCAGACCCGCGATCTCGACGCGGTCGTTCATGAGGCGGAGCTCGGCCGTGGTCAGCGACGCGGAGACGGCGTCCACGGCGTCGGCCAGCCCTGAGCCGAACCGCTCGACGGCTGCGTGATGGGCGATGGGGGTGACGTGTTCGGCCGGCTGCAGATGGCGGTCGTCCTCCAGCAACACGAGGCCGCTCCGAAGCACCTCCGGGCTCGTCGTGAAGATCAGGCCCACATCGACGAACCCTCGGATCAGCGCCTCCGCCGTGATCGGGCCGCCCTGGTCGAGCGGGACGAACGATTCGAACGTGATGCCGTAGGTCTCCTCGAGCCCGGGGCGGCACAGGGGACGGCGAAGGCACTCCGGGGGCCCGCCCAGGGCGAGCCCGTCGACTCCGGCGAGATCCGACAGCCGAACCACGCGGCGCGACCTCGACAGGTCGGCCGAGACGGCGAAGGCGTTGCGGTTCTGCGCGTTCGCCGATTCGAACGCCACCAGGCCACGCTTCTCGAGCGCGGGGACCAGAGCGGATCGGACCTCGTCGAGGTCCGACGAAGCCGGACCGCCGCCGATGAATTCCAGGAGGCTCCCCGCGTATTCCGGCACGAGTTCGATCAGGCCGCGCTGCAGGGCGGGCTCGACGAGCTCGCGAGGGCCGATGTCGAAACGCCGGGTCACCCGGATCCCCTGTGCCTCGATGGCCTGCGCGTACAGCTCGCCGAGCATGACGCTCTCCGGGAAGTTGAACGAGCCGATCGTGAGCGCGTCGTCCCCGAGCGCGTCGGATCCGCGGGGCGGTCCCGGGGCGACGCACGCCGTCAGGGTCACCGCGGCCAACAGGACCAGCAGCCGGGAGCGCACGGGCGGACAGTAACGGACCCGGAGGCCGGGCACCCGTTCGCTACCCTTCCGCCCGTGGAACGGGTGCACGGGCTCGCCGCCCTCCCGATCGCTCCGGACGCCAGCGTCGTAACCGTCGGCTTCTTCGATGGCGTCCACCTCGGCCACCGCGCCGCCCTCGAGGCGACGGTCGACGCTGCCCGGGCGAGGAGCCTGCCGGCGGTCGCCGTCACGTTCGACCGCCATCCGCGCGAGGTCCTCACACCGGGCCGGGAGCCGCGGCTGCTCACGACGGTCGAACGCAAGGCGGCGCTCATCGAGGAGCTGGGCGTGGACGTCCTGGTCGTCCTGGAGTTCACCGAGGAGTTCTCGCGATGGCCGCCAGAACGGTTCATGGCGGACGTGCTTCGAGACGGCCTCCGCGCTCGGCACTGCGTGATGGGCGCGAACTTCACGTTCGGCCACCGCGCCCTCGGGACGGTGGACACGCTCATCCGGGAAGGTGGGCGCTACGGGTTCGGCGCCGAGCGGGTCGCGCTGCGCGACCTCGAAGGGCTCACCGTGTCGTCCTCGGCCGTCCGAGATGCGGTCTCGCGGGGAGACGTCGGGTGGGCCCGTCGCGCGTTGGGGCGGCGGTTCGTTCTCGACGGCATGGTGGTGAGCGGGGCAGGCCGGGGACAGGGTCTCGGGTATCCCACCGCGAACCTGCGAACCTGGCCCCGGCTCCTGCTCCCCGGTCAGGGCATCTACGCCGGACGCGCGCACGTCGACGGGCGAGCCCACGCCGCCGCCATCGACGTCGGGACGAACCCGACCTTCGGCACGGAGCCGTTGCACGTGGAGTCGTATCTGCTGGATTTCGACGGCGATCTGGTCGGCCGCCCCATGGCCGTCGAGTTCTGGGCGTTCCTGCGGCCGGAGGTCCGCTTCGAGTCCCCCGAGGAGCTGGTCGCGGCCATGGACGAAGACGTGGAGCGCACGCGCTCGCTCGTCGATCCCGACACGCCGTGAACCGGGCCCGCCACGCCCGGCGCTCCCGGCTGCCGTTCGGCGTCCTGGCCGCCCTGCTGCTGGTTGCGGCCGTGGGTGCGGGGGCCTGGGCGGTCACCCAGAGCCGCGACGAGGCGTCGAGGGCCGGCGACACATCGGCGGAGAGCCCGAGCCCCACCGGGGACGCCGCCGTCGTGGCCCCGGCGGGGCCGGCCGGCGCCGGACCGGTGACACCCAGCCCCTCGGCCGAGCCGAAGGAGCCGCTCGTGATCCACGGGACCGGCGACGTCAGCCTGGACCCCGACTACATCCCGGCGTTCCGGGCGAACGGATACGAGTGGGCGTGGAGCGGGCTCGGTGGGTTGTTCGAGCGGGACGACCTCACGATCATCAACCACGAGTGCCCGTCCACCGACCGGAACGCGCCGCTGCCCAAACAGTTCACCTTCCGCTGCGACCCGGCGGCGCTGGAGGCCGCCCGGCGGGCCGGGGTGGAGGTCCTGAATCTCGCGAACAACCACGGCTACGACCACGGCCCCGGCGCGCTGCTCGACTCGATCCGCAACATCCGGATCGCCGGCCTCGTGCCGGTGGGCGCGGGACGCGACCAGGAGGCGGCCGACCGGCCGGCTTTCGTGGACGTCAACGGCTGGAGGATCGCGATCGTCGGCATCGGGCAGGTCCTCGATCCCATCGACCAAGTGGCGGTGGGCGATCGCCCCGGAACCGCCGTCGGCCACGACTTCGAGCGGGCCCTCCGCGCGATCCGGGCCGCGAAGGCCCACGCGGACCTGGTCCTCGTCACGATCCACTGGGGGGTCGAGCTCGACACGGAGCCGCGCGACTACCAGGTCGAGCAGGCCCGCGAGATGATCGAGGCGGGCGCCGACGCCATCTTCGGCCACCACTCCCACCGCCTCCAGCCCATGGACACGTACCGAGGCCGGCCCATCTTCTACGGCCTCGGCAACTTCGTGTGGCCGAACTTCTCGGTGGCCGGGTCGACGACGGCCGTGGCGCAGGTCCGAGTCGGCGCCGACGGGCGGATCCGGGGCAGGCTCCTGCCTGCGTTCATCACCGGGCCCGGCCATCCCGAGCTCCGATGATGCCCAAGGCGGAAGGGGTGTTCATGAAGCGAGCCCTCCGGCGAGCGGTAGCCCCCCACGGAAGGGGGGGTGTTGGGGGGCTCATGAAGCGAGCCGTCAGGCGAGCGGTAGCCCCCCACGGAAGGCTGGTAGCCTTTCCGCTGGTCATGACCCTGACGAAGACGCAGAAGTCCGAGATCATCGCCGAACACCGGCGGTCCGACACCGACACCGGGTCGGCCGAGGTCCAGATCGCCGTGCTCAGCAAGCGGATCTCCGACCTCACCGAGCACCTGAAGGCCCACAAGAAGGACCACGCCTCGCGGCGCGGCCTGTTGATGCTGGTCGGCAGGCGGCGCCGGCTGCTCGAGTACCTGCGGCGTGAAGACGTCGAGCGGTATCGCGCCGTCGTGGCCAAGCTCGGGTTGAGGCGGTAGGTGGCTCCGGCGTCGTCGTCCGGGGGAGGGATGCCAACGACCCACTGACCGACCCGGAGCGACAGTCGGTACCCGGTCGGTTCTCAGTCGCGAGCCTCCGATGCCCCATCGGCGGTTCACCACTGACAACCGGCCGCACCGATCCTCCACCCCGTACACGCGGCGCTCCGGCGCCGCCCCGAACCTCGAAGGAGGACCAGGCCGATGGCCACCACCCTTTCCCGGCAGATCGGGAACCAGACGCTGACGTTCGAGAGCGGCAACCTCGCCCGGCAGGCCGGCGGCTCGTGCGTCGTGACCTACGGCGAGACGCAGGTGCTCGCGACCTGCACGACCGCCAAACCCCGTGAGGGGATCGACTTCTTCCCGCTCACCATCGACGTGGAGGAGCGGATGTACGCCGCCGGGAAGATCCCCGGCGGCTTCTTCCGCCGCGAGGGCCGGCCGTCGGAGACGGCCATCCTCACGGCGCGCCTGACCGACCGCCCGATGCGCCCCAGCTTCCGCGACGGCTACCGGGACGAGGTCCAGGTGGTCATCACGGTGTTGTCCGTGGACATGGCCAACCCCTACGACATCCCGGGCATGAACGGCGCCAGCCTGGCCACGATGATCAGCGGGATCCCGTTCGAGGGGCCGGTGGGGTCGGTTCGACTCGGCCTGATCGGCGCCGACTGGGTGGTCAACCCCACGTTCCAGCAGGTCGACGAGGCGACGTTCGACATCGTGGTGGCCGGCCGCCGCAACGACGCCGGCGAGATCGACATCCTGATGATCGAGGGCGAGGCGCCGGACGGTGCGTGGCAGCTCATCTCGGCGGAGCAGGGCGCGGTGGCGCCGACCGAGGAGGTCGTGGCGCGCGGCCTGGAGGTCGCCAAAGCGGCGATCGAGGAGTTGATCGACTTCCAGCTCGAGTTCGTCGCGTCGTTGGACGTGAAACCCCGGCCCTTCGAGCCCACGCCGCTGTACGGCGAGGACACGTGGTCGCTCGTGCATTCGTTCGCGAAGGAGCGGGTGGAGACCGCGCTCGTTCCCGACCGGAAGGAGCGGGAGGCCGCGCTCGACCAGGTGAAGGAGGACCTCAAGGCGCACGTGCTGGCGACCTGGGGCGACGACGTCTTCTCGCAGCGGCAGGGAGAGATCGGCCCGGCGTGGAAGGACCTCCAGAAGAAGGTCATGCGCGCGCGGGTCATCGAACACGGCGTGCGTCTCGACGGCCGCGGTCCGAAGGACATCCGGCCGCTCTCGGCCGCGGTGGGCATGGTGCCTCGCGCCCACGGCTCGAGCCTGTTCGAACGGGGTGACACGCAGGTCCTGAACGTCACCACGCTCGGGATGCTGCGGATGACCCAGATGATCGACACGCTCGACCCCGAGGAGACGAAGCGGTACATCCACCACTACAACTTCCCGCCGTTCTCGACGGGGGAGGTGGGGCGCATCGGATCGCCTCGCCGCCGCGAGATCGGCCACGGCGCGCTCGCCGAGCGGGCCCTGGTTCCGGTGATCCCGCCGGAGGAGGAGTTCCCTTACGCGCTGCGGTTGGTCTCCGACGTGTTGGGGTCCAACGGCTCCACGTCGATGGCCAGCGTGTGCGCATCGACGCTCTCCCTGATGGACGCCGGGGTGCCGATCAAGGCCCCCGTTGCTGGCATCGCGATGGGCATGATCGCCGAAGACGGCACGTTCGTGACCCTCACCGACATCCTCGGCGCCGAAGACGCGCTCGGCGACATGGACTTCAAGGTGGCGGGCACGGAAGACTTCGTCACGGCGATCCAGCTCGACATGAAGGTGACCGGCCTGCCCGGCGACGTGTTGGCCGACGCCCTTCAGCAGGCGAAGGAGGCCCGGCTGAAGATCCTCGACGTGATCCTCCAGGCCATCCCGGCGCCGCGAACCGAGGTCAACCCGAAGGCGCCGCGCATCCTGACGCTGCAGATCCCCGTGGACAAGATCGGCGAGGTCATCGGCCCC
>DATHVC010000159.1:0-10783 GCA_035461565.1 Actinomycetota bacterium | reverse complement strand
CGGCCGACAGGGGAGTGCCTGGGGGAGAGCCGTTCGCCGGGGCGGAGACCGGCGACCCGCGGCGGGCGGCGCGGAGGGTCGGGTCGCTTCGGCGGTCCTCAGGCGGTTTGGCGAGACCGATCTTCGTCGTCGGGCGCCAGCAGGCGCTCGAACAGCTCGCGGTAGTGGACCATGGCCTGCCGAAGGTCTTCGGTAGAGGCTCGGCCCTCCCGAGCCATCCCGGCGATCCGCCCGGCGGAGCGGGCGCGATCCATCACGTCTGGATGATCCACCGACACATCGGCCATCTGCTGATCCGGGTCGTCCATCGGATAACCCCGGTCCCGCAGGACCTGCTGCACGAGCACGTCCGCCTCGGTCACGGCGAGCGCCGGCGAATCGACGAACGTCGCCTGCGTGCGCTCCCAACGTTCCGCATAGTCGCGCCGAGCCTCCCCGCTCAGGGGACGGATCCGTAGCGACTCGCGATGCTCGCGGCGTTCGAGCAACTCTCGCTCTGCGGCGCTCCGGTCGCCTCGTTCCTCGACCACGTGGTCATACTCCGGACCGAAGCGTTGCCGCAGATCCCTCGTCCGTTGGCGCGACCACACCACCCACGCCACGGCCGCCAAGATGGCGATCACGACGAGCACGATCACGATCCAGGCCCATTCGGGCATGGCGGATCACCTCCCGTTCCCTCGTCCGGCGCGTGTGTACCCATGTGTGGTCGCGCCGAACCCGACTTCAGGAGACGGATGGCGAGCCGCCCCGCGGGTCGAACGGGGAGCGCCTGCGGCCGGACGCCCCGAGCCTCACTCGCGCTTGCCGATCCCGCGACCCGAACCGCCGAGCAACCCGAGGTCGAGCACGACTCCGAGCACGATCACGATGATCCCAGCGGCCTCGATGCCGCCGCCCTCCGCCGTGAACTCGTTGCGGGCGATGGTGTACCCGATCGTCGTCGTCGGGAGGAAGAAGAACCCGAGCAGTCCCCACCATCCGCTTTCGAACGCCCGGTTGAGGTAGTCCGAGAAGAGCCACATCAGGAACAGCACGAATCGCGGCGTGATCAGCGCGAGCAGGACCAGGAGGCAACCCACGCGCGGATGCTACCGGGCGGCGGCGCCGGGCCGCTGGCGACGGACCGGTTGCGTGCGATCGAACACACGTTCTATCCTTGGAGGTCGATGGGGGAACAGCTCTTCGAGCTCGCGCGAAGGACCTTCGACACCCCGGAGTTCCGGGGGATCGAGTTCATCGAGGCCGAGTGCAAGACGATCATCAATCGCGTCCCCGGCAACTACCTGCCGTTCCGGTACACGATCAACCCGTATCGGGGATGCAGCCATGCCTGCTCCTATTGCTTCGCGCGGCCGACGCACACCTACCTCGACATGAACGCGGGGCCGGACTTCGAGCGCAAGATCGTGGTGAAGGTCAACGCGCCCGCGGTGCTCCGGCGCCAGCTGGCCGCCAAGCGGTGGAACGGCGAAGGCATCGCCATGGGCACCAACACCGACCCGTACCAGCGGGCCGAAGGGCGCTACCGGCTCATGCCCGAGATCCTGCGCGCCCTCGTCGACTTCCGCAATCCGTTCTCGATCCTCACGAAAGGAACGTTGATCCTGCGGGACCTCGATCTCCTCGTCGAGGCTTCCACCGTGACCGAGATCTCCACGGCGTTCTCGATCGGGACGCTGGACGACGACGTCTGGCGCGCGAGCGAACCCGGCACGCCGCATCCCCGGAAACGGATGGAGGCCGTCGCCGCCCTCAACGACGCCGGGATCCCGTGCGGCGTGTTGATGGCGCCCGTGCTCCCCGGCATCAGCGACGACCCGCGGCAGCTCCGCGACGTGGTCCGGGCGGCAATCGACGCCGGTGCCACCCACGTCTCTCCGATCCTCCTGCATCTGCGGCCCGGCGTTCGCGAGGAGTTCCTCCCGTGGCTGGCCGAGCGATACCCGGACCTGGTCGAGCGGTACGAGGCGACCTATCGGACTCCCTACGGACCGCCGGCAGTCCGAGACCGGCTCGGCGCGACCGTGAGCGGCCTGATCCGCTCGATGGGCGGTCTGCGTCCGGGTACCGCTCCGCCGAACGATCGGTGGCACCGGGGTGGTCGTCGCGAGGCGGAGCCGCCCGAACAACTCTCGCTGGTCTGAGCGCATCGGCTACCCTGGCCCTCCCATGCAAGGGATGGATCGGCTGCTGGAGCTGCAGGAGCTCGATTCGGCCGTGGACCGCCTGGAGCGCCGCCGAGATCAGCTGGCGGCGGGCGAGGAGCTCGGGGTGGCGCGCAAGCAGATGGAGGAGGCGGAGTCGCGCCTCGGGGAGATCCGGCTGGCCCTGGATGCGGTGGCTCGCGAATCCACCCGGCTCGAGCACGAGATCGAGTCCATCCAAGCCAAGCTCGCGGCCGAGAACGTGCGGATGTACGACGGCAGCATCGCGAACCCCAAGGAGCTCGAGGCGCTTCAGCACGAGATCGCGAGCCTCACCCAACGTCGGTCCCGCGCCGAGGACGACCTCCTGGAGCAGATGGTCCGCCGAGAGGACCTGGAGTCCAGGGCAACCGAAGCCGAGGCGGAGGTCACGGCGTCCCGGGGCCGGGTCGACGAGATCGGCGGCGAGTCCGGGCAGGAGCTCGAGCGGATCGAAGGCGAGCTCGCCGAAAGACGTGCCGCTCGCGGCGCCCTGGTCGGGGAGTTCGACGAGGAGCTGCTCGAGCTCTACGAGGATCTCCGGCATCAGAAGCGGGGGATCGGGGCCGCCGCGATCGTCGACGGGGTCTGCCAGGCCTGTCACGAGAAGTTGTCGGCGGTCGAGCTCGACCGGCTCAAACGCACGGACGAGATCAAGAGGTGTGAATACTGCCGCCGGATCGTGGTCTTCTCCTGACCCTCTCGTGCGACGGGGCGGCGCGGGGCAACCCCGGGCCGGCCGGGATCGGCGTCGTGATCGCCGACCGCCGTGGGGAGATCGTGGCCGAGATCGCGGAGGGCATCGGCGTGGCCACGAACAACGTCGCCGAATACACGGCGGCGCTCCGCGGGCTCGAACGCGCTCGGGAGCTCGGGGCCACCGAGGTCGTCCTGCGGTCGGACAGCCGTCTGCTGGTCGAGCAGCTCGCCGGGCGGTATCGGGTGAAGAACCCGACGCTCCAGCGACTTCACGCGAGCGTACGGTCGGTCGCATCTCACTTCGACCGCGTGACCTACGAACACGTGCCGAGGACGCGAAACGTCGAGGCGGATCGGCTGGCGAACCTGGGGGTGGACGCGTGGCTGGCCGAACAAGAGGTCAGCCCGACGCCGGCCCGGGAGGGGGAGAGGGAGCCACGCTGACCAGCCCGTCGAGGGGGAAGTCGAAGCGCAGCGGCTCCTTCCCTCGCCCGTAGGCGAGCGTCAAGACCCGTCCGTCCGGCGAGTCCTGCATGGGATAGGCCACGATGCCCTCCACCCGCCCTCCGGGAGGGATCGTCTCGAGCGATCGCGTGGCGGTGCCCTCGAACCGTTCGAACCCGGCGTCGGTTCGCACGTGCAGCCCCGAGAGCTCGCGCCGCAGGCCCAGCGGACGCCCGCCCCGGTTCTGGATCACCACGTTGAACTGCCAGTTCGGCGGGAACATGTGGAGGGAGTCGACGATCACCTCCAGCGGCCCGACGCGTTCGCCGAGACGCTCGAAGAGTTGGATGCCGTCGCTCATCGACACTCCGTCGCGGAGCAGGTCCACGACGACGAAGATGCGGTCCTCGGTCTGAACGACGTTGACCGGGCCGTCCAGGATCCGGATCCGGTCGAAGGCGTCCTCCCTTTCGGGCGAGAACCGGAACACCACCGACGCCGAGAGTGCCACCTGTGCCGCGACGAGGTCTTCGTCGACCGGGACCTCGCCGACGAACTCGACGTCGCGGATCTCGGCCCTAGCCTCGATCGCCCCCGGGAACTCGCGATGTTGGACGTTCAGCCAGCGGACCCAGGACGTGAGCTCCGCACCGCCCACCATCTCGAGGAGGGACTCGGCGCCGTCGGTGGGGGAGCTGGCATAGGCCGCGACGAAGTCGAGCACCCGCTGGCGCGAAGCAGAGGCGTCGAAGGCGGTTCCCGTCGTCATCTGTTCCGAGGCGATCGCCGCCGCGGGGCCTTCAACCGTCGGGGCACACGCCGCGGCGGGCAGACCCGCGATCGCGGCCGCCAGAAGGGCTCGAACGATCGGGCGGCCCATGGTCGGCCGATGATACGGGTAGACTCAGAGCCGGAGGAGTCGGCCGGGCGGCCGCGGGCGGAAACGCTCGAGGAAAGTCCGGGCTCCGTAGGGCAGGGTGCTGGGTAACGCCCAGGCGGGGTGACCCGCGGAAAGCGCCACAGAGAACAGACCGCCGCGCAAGCGGTGAGGGTGAAACGGTGAGGTAAGAGCTCACCAGCGAATCGGGTGACCGGTTCGGCTCGGCAAGCCCCACCCGGAGCAAGGCCAAGCAGGGAGCGACGGCGTTCGCGCCGGAAGGACGGCCCGTCCGAGCTCTCGGGTCGGCCGCACGAGGGCCTCGGCCCCGGGACCCGACAGGGTCCAGAGAGATGGTCGCCGGGCGATCGCGAGATCGCCCACAGAACCCGGCTTACAGGCCGACTCCTCCCCCTTCCCGGCCGCTCACCGCGCGAGCGCCGGGTTCGCGTCGAGGGCCCGTCGCAGCTGCTTGCCGGCGTGATAGCTCGATCGCACGAGCGGCCCGGCCTCGACGTGCGCGATGCCGAGCGACTCGCCGAGCTCCTTCCAGCGCGCGAACTCGTCGGGGTGGACCCACCGGTCGACCGGCAGATGGAACGGCGTGGGTTGCAGGTACTGGCCGATGGTCATGATCTCGGCGCCGGTCGCGGCGATGTCCTCCAGGGCCCGCGGGATCTCCTCGGGCCGTTCGCCCATGCCGAGGATGAGGTTCGACTTCGTGATCTGGCCGTCCCGCAACCCCTTGGCCCGCCGCAAGACGTCGAGCGAACGGTCGTACCCGAACGCCGGCCGGATCCGCTCGTGGAGGCGGCGAACCGTCTCGAGGTTGTGAGCGAAGACATCCGGTCCCGCGTCGATCACCGTGGCGAGGTCGCGTTCGCCGCCCTGGAAATCCGCGGGCAGGACCTCGACACCGCAGGCGGGAACGGACTGCCGGATGGAGTGGATCGCCGCGGCCCAGATCCTGGCACCGCCGTCCGCAAGATCGTCTCGCGCCACGCCCGTCAACACCACGAACCGGAGACCCATGGCGGCCACCGCTTCGGCGATGCGGCGCGGTTCGTCCTCGTCCACGGGACCCGGCCTGGCCGTCATGACGTCGCAGAACCCGCACCGGCGGGTGCAGCGGTCCCCCAGGATCAGGAACGTGGCCTCGCGCTGCTCCCAACACTCGTGGATGTTCGGGCACATCGCCTCTTCACACACCGTGTGCAGGGAACGGCCTCGCATGATCTCCTTCAGCTCGGTGTAGTTCGGCCCGACCTGCATCCGCACCTTGAGCCAGGGCGGCTTGCGCTCGTCGGTCGCCGGCCGGCCGCTGGTCGAGACGATGGGGAGGTGGAGCCGGCGCCGGTGTGGGTTGTGGTCCCGCTGGGCCATGCGGGCCAGTTTATCCGGGGCGAGCTGTCAGAACCGGGCGAGGTCGCGCATCCGCTCGTAGATGCGCTCGGCGTCCAGCAGGAACGCGTGCTCGAGGTTCGAGGCGAACCCCATCGCCGGGACGTCGGGGCCGCCAAGACGCACGATCGGCCCGTCCAGGTCGAACAACGCCTCCTCGGCGATGGTGGCGACGATCTCGGCGCCGGCCCCGTACGTCCGGTTGTCCTCGTAGACCACCATGGCCTTCCCCGTCTTGCGGACCGACGCCAGGATGGTCTGTTTGTCGAGCGGGCTGATCGTCCGGACGTCGACGACCTCCGCGGACGCTCCCTCCTGCTCCTGGAGCCGGGCGGCCGCCTCCAGGCAGTGATGCAGCATGAGGCCGTAGGCGACGACCGTGAGGTCGCTTCCCTCTCGCTTCACGTCCGCCGGGCCGATCGGCACCTCGAACGGCTCGTCCGGGACCTCGCCCTTGATCAGGCGGTAGGTGCGCTTGTGCTCGAGGAACAGGACCGGATCGGGATCCCGGATCGCCGCCCGGAGCATGCCCGAAGCGTCGTGCGGGGTCGACGGCGTGACGACCTTCAGGCCCGGGATGTGGCCGTACAGGGCCTCGATCGACTGCGAGTGGTACAGGGCCCCGTGCACCCCGCCCCCGTAGGGGGCGCGGACCACCATGGGGAGGCCGAAGTCGCCGTTGGTTCGGTACCGCATGCGAGCCACCTCGGAGACCATCTGGTCGAACGCCGGGTGGATGAAGTCCGCGAACTCGATCTCGGCGACCGGAAGCAATCCGTGCAGCGCCATGCCGACGGCGACGCCGACGATGGCCCCCTCGGCCAGCGGGGTGTCGATGACGCGTTGATCGCCGAACTCCTCCAGGAACCCCTGGGTCACCCGGAACACGCCACCGCGGGCCGCGACATCTTCGCCGAGGACCACGACGCGGTCGTCCGCCGCCATCTGCTCGTGCAGCGTGTCGTGGATGGCTGTGACGACGTTCTTCTCGGTCATCCCGCCGTTACCTCGATCCGCCTTCGCCTTCGAAGAACACGTGGCGGGTCAAGGTCTCGGGTTCGGGGTCCGGGGCCCGCCAGGCCTCGTTGATCTGCCGGTCGACCTCGGCCTTGATCTCGGCTTCGACCCCCTCCACATGGGCCTTCTCCAGGACGCCTTCCGTGCGGAGGTAGTGCTCGAACAGGTGGATGGGATCGCGGTGTTTGGCCTCCTCCACCTCCTCGCGCGTCCGGTAGGTGCGGTCGTCGTCGTCGGAGGTGTGAGGGAAGAACCGATACGTCTTCGCCTCGATCAATGTGGGCCCCTCGCCGGCCCGGGCGCGTTCGACCGCGGTCTTCATCGCGGCGTAGCAGGCGATCACGTCGCTGCCGTCCACCACGACGCCGGGGAAGCCATAGCCCGCAGCCCGGTCCGCAACGTTCTCGATGGCCATCTGGTGCTTCTGCGCGACGGAGATCGCGTAGTGGTTGTTCTCGCAGACCCAGATCACGGGGAGACGGTGGACCCCGGAGAAGTTGAGCCCCTCGTGCCATGCCCCCTCCGACGTGGCGCCCTCGCCGAACCAACAGCCCACCACGGCGTCCTCCTCCCGGTACTTCGCCGCGTACGCGATTCCGGCGGCGTGTGGTATCTGCGAGGCGATCGGCGAGGAGTGGCTGATGATCCCCAGCCGTCGCGAGCCCCAGTGGCTGGGCATCTGCCGTCCCCCGGAGGAGGGATCATCGGCCTTGGCGAACAGGCCGAGGAAGATCTCGTACGGCGTCATGCCGGCGACCAGGACCACGCCCACGTCGCGGTAATAGGGGAGCCAGATGTCCTGACCGCGGCGTAACGCCCACGCCGTGCCCACCTGGCATCCCTCGTGACCGGAGACCGGTACGACGAACGGAGCCTTGCCCTGCCGGTTGAGCCGGAACGCCGCCTCGTCCACGAGGCGGGCCGTGAGCATCGTCCGGTAGATCGCAAGGAGGTCGTCCGACGTGAGGCCCAAGGCCTCATGTGATGTGTCGGTGGTCACTCGGGTCGCCACATCACCCTCCTCGCCCGGCATCCTAGCATCGGGGTTGCGCTCTCCCGGACCCGCCGTGGAGCCCGTCGTCGCGAACGCCCCAGCCGGACGGGTCGGGTACCTCCGGCCATGTCCGAGGGAGCCCGGCGAGATCGGTGCCGGGCGCTGATCGAGACCCTGTCGTCCGACGGCAGACGGCCGGTCCACGCTGATCGATGCGTCGTTTGACGCTAGGGTACCCCCCTAGGGTATAATCGCCGCACACAAACCGAGCGGCGTTGGAGGAACCGTGGCCGGGTACAGCATGGAGAAGAAGGACCTCCAGGACCGCCTCCGGCGGATCGAGGGGCAGGTTCGAGGGATCCAGCGGATGGTGGACGAGGACCAGTACTGCATCGACATCCTCACGCAGCTCAACTCCGCCACCGCGGCGCTGCGGTCGGTGGGCATGGGGTTGCTGGACGACCACGTGCGCCACTGCGTGAAGGAGAGCATCGATACGGGTCAGAGCGACGAGAAGGTCGAGGAGCTCCTGGCCGCCGTGGCGCGGTTCGCCGGCAAGTGAGCGAGCCGCCGCTCGGCGTGGCGCGGGTACGCTGACGAACGAGAGGAAGGATGATCATGGTGCAGGTCGAACAACCGGTCGTCGTCGAGGCGACCGATCAGGACTTCGTGGACGTGGTCGTCGAGGAGTCCAAGCGACGACCGGTCGTCGTGGATCTCTGGGCGGCCTGGTGCGGTCCGTGTCGGACGCTCGGCCCGATCCTGGAGAAGGTGGCCGCCGAACGAGGCGGCGCGTTCCTGCTGGCGAAGCTGGACGTGGACGCCAATCCATACACCGCCGGACAGTTCGGCGTGCAGAGCATCCCGACGGTGATCGCATTCCGCGACGGCCGTCCCGTGGACGGGTTCGTCGGGGCGCTTCCCGAACCGATGGTGAACCAGTTCGTCGACAAGCTGCTCCCCACCGAGGCGGACCTCGGCGCCCGCGAGGCTCTGGAGGAGGAGCTCGAGGGTGACCTGACCGACGCGGAGGCCAAATACCGCGAGGTGCTGGGCTCCGACCCAGGCAACCGCGATGCCCGTCTGGGGCTGGGACGGGTGCTCGCCGAAACCGGTCGTGAGTCCGAGGCTCGGGAGACGTTGATGCCGCTCCTGCCGGATGCGGGTGCGGAGCGGGTCCTGGCGACCCTCGAGGTCGACTCGTGGGCCTCGCTCACCGAGCCGGGGACGTTGGCCTCGGCCAAGCGGCTGGCGGCCAAGGGGAACCATCGCGAGGCGATGGACGCCATGTTGGGCGCGCTCCGGGACGACCCCGAGGCCCGGCAGGCGATGCTCGAGCTCTTCACGTATCTGGGCGACGAGGACCCGCTGGTACCCGAGTACCGCCGCAAGCTGGCGAGTGCGTTGTTCTGATGGCGGGCGTGGACGACCGGATCCGGGAGTTCTGGGACCGGGACGCCTCGACGTACGACGCGACCAAGTCGCACGCCATCTCCGACCGGCTGGAGGCCGCCATGTGGCGGCAGGCGCTTCGCGAGGCCCTGCCCGAGCCGGGTGCCCGCGTCCTCGACGCCGGCGCTGGCACCGGCGCGCTGTCGCTGCTCGCGGCCGAGCTCGGCTACGAGGTCACGGCGCTCGACCTGTCGCCGGGGATGTTGGCGCAGGCCGAACGCAAGGCAAAGGAGCGCGCGCTCGAGGGTCGACTGGCGTTCCTGGTGGGGTCGGCGGCCGAGCCGCCGCCCGGTCCGTTCGACGCGGTCATGGAGCGGCACGTGTTGTGGACCACCGTGGACCCCGTCGGCGTGCTCCGGGCATGGCGCGAGGTCGCCGCGCGTCTCGTGTTGTTCGAGGGGATCTGGGGCTCGTCGAACCTCGGACAGCGGCTCAAAGACGCCGCGGCCGAGGGGGTGCGCCGCCTCCTGCGAACGCCCCCGGACCACCACGCCCCGTATCCACCCGACGTGCTGGCGCAACTCCCGTTGGCGGGCGTGCCGTCACCCGTCCCGCTGATCGAGGCGGCGCGCGAGGCCGGCTGGCGCGCCATCCGGGTCAAACGCCTGCGCGACGTGGAGTGGGCGGCCAAGCTCCACGAGGGATGGCCGCTGGGCTGGCTCGAGCACCGGCCCCGCTTCACGCTCGTCGCCGAGGCGTAGCCGCTACCGGCGCGCGCACCAGTACACGTCGGTCCGGTAGGGAACGACGATCTCCTTTCGCCCGGCGAGCTCCGGATCCTCGTCCAACAGCTGCGCGACCTCCTCGACGACCCGCCGGCGGTCGGGCTCGGGGGCGCTCGCGACGTAGCTGACCGAGAGCACGCGGTCCAGGAACGCCTCGCGCGTGACCTGGTGGAGGTGGTAGGAGACCTGCCGGTGCAGCGGGCCGAACAGCGTCGTCTCCTCGAACGCCGCCCGCCATCGCAGGGTCCGGTACCGCGGACCGTCGCCGGCAAGGCGATCGAGGATCGCCGTCAGCCGTTCCGACCAGTCGCTGGCCTCGTCGCGGACGTTCCAGACCAGGCCCAGCCGTCCCTCCGGGCGAAGGACGCGATGGATCTCCGCGAGGGCGAGATCGCCGTCGAACCAGTGGAAGGACTGCGCGGCGACCGCTGCGTCGGCGCTGGCGTGGGGCAGCGGGATCGCCTCCGCGGTGCCGCCGAGCACTCGAGCGGTCGGCACGTTGCGTTCGAGCGCCCGCCGCATCCCGTCCACCGGCTCGATCGCGACGATCCGAGCTCCGGTGTGGACGAGCAGCTCGGTGAGCTTCCCGGTGCCGGCGCCGAGCTCGATGAGGTCGGACCCCTCTCCGATGCCCAGGCGGTCCACCAGGTACGTGACCGCGTCGTCCGGGTAGCCGGGGCGGCCGCGTTCGTACCGTTCGACCGCCGCCTCGAACCCCCGCGCGGCCGCGTCATGGATCCGGCCGGTCACGGCTCGTGGGTCAGCGCGCCGACGCCGCGGCCAACGGTAGTGGGGGCCATTCGGTCGGGTCGAGCTCCAAGTGGAGGTCGAACACGTCCTCGAG
The DNA here is from genome assembly GCA_035461565.1 of Actinomycetota bacterium. Classification (GTDB taxonomy): domain Bacteria; phylum Actinomycetota; class UBA4738; order UBA4738; family HRBIN12; genus CALGFI01. Next base: position 144 of record DATHVC010000159.1, on the reverse strand, counting down.
GTGTCGGATCAGCAGCGGTCGCATCTCCTCGACGGTGACGGTCCGGCCGGCGAGCGCGGACAGCGACGTCACTCCCTCGTTCGCCAGTCCGCAGGGCACGATCGCGTCGTACCACGACAGGTCGGTGGTGCAGTTGAGCGCGAA
>DATHVC010000158.1:0-6351 GCA_035461565.1 Actinomycetota bacterium | reverse complement strand
CATCGGCGATTTCGAGGGGCTGACCGAACGGATCGACTACCTGGCCGGGATCGGCGTCGGATGTCTGTGGCTGATGCCCTTCCACCCGTCGCCGAACCGGGACGACGGCTACGACGTCGTCGACTACTACGACGTGGACCCACGTCTGGGCTCGCTCGGCGACTTCGTGACGATGATCCGAACGGCCAAGGACCGCGGCCTGCGGGTGATCATCGACCTCGTCGTCAACCACACGTCCGATCGCCATCCGTGGTTCCGGGATGCTCGGCGTCGACCGGCGTCGCCGTTTCGGGACTTCTACGTCTGGCGGGACGAGCCGTCCGAGCAGCCGAAGACCGAGGTCGTGTTCCCCGACGCCGAAGACAGCATCTGGTCGTGGGACGACAAGGCCGAGCAGTGGTACCTCCACCACTTCTACTCACACCAGCCCGATCTCAACATCGCCAACAGCGACGTCCGCGACGAGATCGCGAAGGTCGCCGGATTCTGGCTCGAGCTCGGCGTCGACGGGTTCCGGGTGGACGCCGTCCCGTTCCTGCTCGAGACGGGCGGCATCCCCGGCGACGTCGATCTCGACCCGCACGCCTTCCTGAAGGACTTCCGTTCGTTCATCTCTCGCCGGCGTGGGGACTCGGTCGTGCTCGGCGAGGTGAACCTCCCCCCGGCCCCGCTCACGAAGTACTTCGGCGACCGGCAGGGCGACGAGGTGCAGATGCTCTTCAACTTCCCCCTCATGCAGGCGATGTACCTTGCGTTGGCGCGGCAGCAGGCGCGTCCCCTGGCGGAGGCGCTGCGGAAGACCGAGTTCATCTCGGACGACTGTCAGTTCGCCACGTTCGTCCGCAACCACGACGAGCTCACGCTGGACCAGCTCTCGGAGAAGGAACGTCAGGAGGTCTTCGAGGCGTTCGGCCCCGATGAGGAGATGCAGCTGTTCGGCCGCGGCCTCCGTCGCCGGCTCCCGCCGATGCTGGACGGCGACCAGGACCGGATCCGCCTCGTGTACAGCCTCCTGTTCTCGCTCCCCGGGACGCCCACGCTCTTCTACGGCGAGGAGATCGGCATGGGCGAGAACCTGGCCATCGACGGGCGCTTGAGCGTCCGATCTCCGATGCAGTGGACCGACGAGGCCAACGGCGGCTTCTCCACCGCTCGGCCGTCCCGCCTGATCCGGCCGGTGGTGGAGGGCCGGTTCGGGCCGCTGGCGGTCAACGTCGCGTCCCAGCGGCGCGATCCCGATTCACTCCTGAGCTGGATGGAGCGCATGATCCGGCGCCGACGGGAGACGCCCGAGATCGGCTGGGGCACGTGGTCGGTGCTCGAGACCGACGTGCCGTCGGTCCTCGCCCACCGATGTGATTGGGAGGGTCGGAGCGTCGTCGCCGTGCACAACCTCGCCCCCGAGCCGTGCGGCGTGCGGATCGAGCTCGGGGAGCTGCCCCCGGACGCGGGGCTGCACGACCTGTTCGCCCAGGCCGAGACTTGGCGGGAGGTCAACGCGGGCGCGATCGACCTCAAGCTCGAGGGCTACGGCTATCGCTGGTTCCGCGCCGAACCGTCGAGCCACCCCACGGCGCCGTGACGGATGGCGGAGACGGCAGGATTCGAACCTGCGAGGGAGCTATTAACCCCCTAACCGCTTAGCAGGCGGCTGCTTTCGGCCACTCAGCCACGTCTCCGGGAGGGATTCTACGGAAGGCGCCGACCGGTACGCTCCGCCACGTGCCGGACGTGGTCGTGGTGGGCGGCGGGGTCATCGGCGCGGCGTGCGGGCGAGAGCTCGCCCGGGCCGGCGCCTCCGTGACGCTTCTCGAAAAGGACGAGCTCGCGGCAGGGGCCTCGGGGAGGAACCTCGGGTACCTCGATACCTCCAAGGATCCGGCCCTGGCTCCGCTGGCCCGCGAGGGCCTCGGGACCTACTTCGACGTGGCGGAGCAGGCCCCGTTCCCCGTGTTCCTGGATCGCGAGCCGATCGGGACGCTGGCGCTGACGCTCGACGAGAACGAGCTCGACGACCTGCGGGCCTGGGTCCAAACCGCCGTGGGCGTCGGTGTGCCGGTCGACGCCGTCGAGCCGGCCGAGCTCACCGAGCTCGAGCCGGCCCTGTCTCCGGATGTGCGGGAGGCGTGGCTGCTCCACGAAGGCCGCCGGGTCGATCCGACGGCCCTCACGCTGGCGTTCGCCTCCGACGGAGAGTCCACGGCGCCACCGTCCGCCACCACTCGGCGGCGCGCCGTCTGATCACCACCGGGGACCGCGTGGACGGCGTGATGACCGACGACGGCCCGATCAGCGCCGGGGTGACGGTGGTCGCCGCCGGGCCGTGGACGGCGGCGCTCCTGCGCCCCATCGGAATCCCGGTTCCGATCGCGGCGGCCCGGGGGTGGCTGGTGCAGGTGGCGCCGGGACGCCCGACGATCCACCACTGGATCCAGAGCGGCGCTCGGGGCCTGTCCGGCGGCGGCGAACATCCGGAGGGGCCGACGTCACTGCGCGAATTCGCGACCGGGACCCGGACGACCGAGGTCCTCCCGTTCCTCCAACCGGCGCCCGACGGATCGGTCGTCGCGGGGACCTCGCGCGAGCCGGCCCTCTCGGCCGATTCCGTCGAGCTCGACGTACCGAGGGCCGTCGCGGAGCAGGCGGCGCGATTGGTGCCCGCGCTCGCGGACGCGGCGGTCCTGTCCACGTGGTCGGGCGTCCGACCGCTCTCCCCGGACGAACGCCCGCTGATCGGCCGCGTCCTCGACGGGCTCGTGCTGGCGAGCGGCCACGGATCCGAAGGCGTCATCCTGGCCGGCGGCACCGCGCGGCTGGTGCGCGCGATCATCCTCGGCGGGGAGCCGCCGTTCGACCTCGAGCCGTTCGACCCGTTCCGATTCGGCTCCGGCTGAACGCTCCTCAGTCGGCCTCGAGCTCGGGCGCGCCGGGGTGCGTCTGCGTCGGCACGAACTCCCGGACCACGCGCGCGATCGCTCGGATCACGTCGTCGCGAGCCAGGATGCCGACGGACCGCTCCTCCTCGTCCACCACCGGAAGCCGGTTGACGCCGCCGGCGTCCATCAGGTCGACGGCTCGGATGAGCGGCTCGGTGGCGCGGACCGTCACGACGTGAAGGGTCATCACGTCCGCGACCGTGAGGCTGGCGAGGTGGCGTTCGGCGCGCAGGAACGGGCCGCTCGTCTGCGCGGTCGCATGCCCCTCGTGCTCGAGGAGGTCGCGCAGCGTGATGATGCCGACCACCCGCCCGTCGCGGAGCACCGGGGCCCCGGCGACGTTGTGCATGCCGAGGCGCAGCACCGCGTCGCTCGCCCGGTCCTCGGGCGCGAACGTGAGCACGTTGGCGGTCATGGCCGCGCCCACCGTGCCGAACACCTCCTCGGCGTTTCGGCGGAAGGCGTCCCTGTCCATGCTGCCTCCTTCCACCTCGATGGTGCGGCGCCGAGAGGCGCTCGGCGACGGCCGGAGGACCTGCCGCCGACCCGCCCTTCGTCAGCGCCGGGGAGTCCGCCCGAACCGCTCGAGGATCTGGAGCGTGCGTTCGAGGGGAAGGGCGTGGAGCACGTGTCCGTCCCGGCCCGACGTGGTGGTCGCCGTGAACAGCGCGTTCGCCACGGCCTCCTCGACCGCCTCCACGGTGGCGGCGAAGAGGTCGTTGATGGGCGAGACCTCCCAGGAGGCCCCGTCCAGGAGGGCCCGGACCTCGAGGAGGCCCTCGTCGGTGTCCAGCGGCAGCCGGTTCGCGGTGGCGAACGCGATCATCAGCTCGCCCGAACCGTTGTGAGCGGTCGAGCCGCACCGCGCGAGCCCGAGCGACGCACGGGCGGCGAGGCGCCGGCACTGATGTGGGAGCAAGGGGGCGTCGGTGGCCACGACCACCACGCAGGATCCCTCCTCGTGGCCTTCGGGCATGATGTCCGGGATCTCCCGGCCGACGGGCACGCCGTCGATCCGCAGGAGCTCGCGTTCGCCGAAGTTCGTCAGGACCAGGACCCCGACGGTGAATCCGGCCGGGACCACCCGGGAGGCGGTTCCGATCCCGCCCTTGAAGTCCATGCACTGCATCCCGGTGCCGGCCCCGACACATCCCTCGGCCACATCGCCACCGGCCGCCGTGTCCAGCGCCTCGAACACGTCCGCGTCCGAGAGGGGGAACGTGGTCACGTCGTTCAGGAACGAGTCGTCGCATTCGGTGACGACCGGCATGTCGCCGCCGTGGCTCGTCGTGGTCGCGTGGCGTTCGGTCCGCCAGCGCACCGTGGCGTCGTAGGCCCTGCCGATCGCGAGCGAGCTCGTCATCACGATGGGCGAGTGGAGCAGGCCCCATTCGCCGATCTGGTTGATGCCGATCAACTCGCCGTACCCGTTCAGCACGTGGGTTCCCGCGTACACGCGTTCGATCCACGGAAGGCCGTCGTGGGGGAACACCGCCGTCACACCGGTGCGGACGGAGCCGCGTCCGCCGGGTCCGGGGTCCCGGACCACCGTGGCGTGCCCGACCCGCACCCCGGTCACGTCGGTGATGGAGTTCCGAGGGCCGATCGGCATCGTGCCGATCTCGACCCCGAGGTCCCGCGCCCGTCCCCGCTCCATCTCCTCCCCCCAGCATCGACCGGCTCGAACGTTATCGGCGCCCGGCCCCCTACGACCGGACCCTGATTAGACTTCCGGTCACCCATGGCCATCCTCGCGCTGGGCGTCTCGCATCGCCACGCCACCGTCGACCTCCTGGAACGGCTCGCGTTCACGGACGAGGACCTCACGAAGGCCTACCGGCGAGCGGTCGACGAACCGGCCGTCGAGGAAGCCGTGATCCTGTCCACCTGCAACCGCGCCGAGATCTACGCGAACGTGCAGAGCTACCACGCCGGGTTCGAAGCCTTGAAGCGGCTCCTCTGCGAGACGCGGGGCGTGGAGCCCGAGGAGATCGCCGAACCCCTCTATGCGCACTTCGAGCTCGACGCCGCCGAACACGCGTTCTCGGTCGCGGCCGGGCTCGACTCGATGGTGCTCGGGGAACCCCAGATCCTCTCCCAGGTCCGAGACGCGCTCAAACGATCCGAGGCCGAACACGCCGCCGGCCCGGCGCTCACCGCGCTGTTCCACGCCGCGTCGCGGACCGGCCGGCGCGTTCGCACCGAGACCTCCGTGGGAGCCGCTCCGGACGCGTTCGTGGCCGCCGGCGTCGACCTGGCCGAGGAGGCTCTCGGCTCGCTCGAGGGTCGCCACGCCCTGGTGATCGGCGCCGGGCAGATGGCCGCCCTCGCCGTGAAGCACCTTCGGCACCGCGGGGTCGGCACGGTGCGAATCCTGAACCGGTCACCGGAACGCGCTCGCACGCTGGCCGAACGAACGGAGGCCGAACACGGACACCTCGAGGAGCTCCCTCGGGCCCTGGCGGACGCCGACCTCCTGATCTCGGCCACGGGCGCCGCCGGCGTCGTCGTGCCGGCCTCGGCACTCGAGAGCCGGGACCGTCACCTCTTCGTCCTGGACCTGGCCGTGCCTCGGGACGTGGACGTCGCGGCTCGCGGGCTGCCCGAGGTCACGCTGGTGGACATCGAGGGACTGCGGGGGACGCTGGCCGTGCACGACGCGGAGACGGCCGCCGACATCGAGCGCGCCCACCGGATCGTCGCCGAGGAGGTCCAGCGGTTCCTCCTCCGCAGGCGCTCCGAGCGGCTCGCCCCCCTGATCCGGGCCCTGCGCCGTCGGGGAGACGAGGTGATCCGGGCCGAGCTCGAACGGTTCCGCACCGACCTGGGCTCGCTCACCCCCGACGAACGGCAGGCGGTCGAGGCGCTCGCCCGCGGGATCGCGGCCAAGCTCCTGCACGAACCCATCGTCCGCCTCAAGGAGCTCTCGGCTCCCGGCACCCAGGACGCGCACGCCCGGCTCCTCGCGGAGTTGCTCGGCGTCCGGCCCGACGACGAGTGAAGCTCCGGATCGGGACGCGGCGCTCCGCGCTCGCGCTGGCGCAGGCCAACGAGGTCGCGGAGGCGCTTCGTCGTCACGGTGACGACGTCGAGCTCGTCCCGATGACCACCTCGGGCGATCGCGGCGCGGACCCCTCGACGGATCCGGCGGGGTTGAAGGGATTGTTCGTCGACGAGATCGTCCGAGCGCTCCGCGAGGGCGAGGTGGACCTCGCCGTGCATTCGGCGAAAGACCTGCCGGCCCACGACGAGGAGGTCCTCGAGATCGCCGCCGTGCCCGAACGCGCCTCGGCCCTCGACGTGCTGGTGACGCGGAAGGGGGAGCTGCCGCCCGGCGGCCGGGTGGGGACGTCGAGCGTCCGACGGCAGGCGCAGGTGTTCCGGTGGCGACCCGACGTGTTGCTGAAGGACCTGC
>DATHVC010000157.1:0-26868 GCA_035461565.1 Actinomycetota bacterium | reverse complement strand
CCGGTGAGGAACAAGCCGGTCTCGAGGACGTCGTGCGTGAGCTCGGGAGGCGCCTCGGCCAGTGTGGCGCGCGCCGCATCGACGATGCGCTGGACCGGGTCGGACATCGCCGTCCGGATTTCGTCCTCGGTTACCCGCACCTCCTTGGGCGCCCCCGAGGTCAGGTCCCGCCCGGTGACGACCGCGGCCCTTCCCCGGGGCGCCGGGAAGGCCGAGCCGATGGCGATCTTGACCTCTTCGGCCGACTTCTCGCCGATGGCCACGCCGTAGGCCGCGCGGAAGTGGTGCTGGATGGCCGCGTCCAGGTCGAACCCCCCCACCCGGACGGAGCGGCCGGAGACCACTCCGCCCATCGAGACCACCGCGAGCTCCGTCGTCCCGCCGCCGATGTCCACGATCAGATTGCCCACGGGCTCGTGGATGGGGAGCCCGGCGCCGATGGCCGCAGCGAGCGGCTCCTCCACGAGCACCACCCCCCGGCCGCCGGCGAATCGAACCGCTTCGTCCACCGCCCGCCGTTCGACCTCGGAGCTCTCGCTGGCGATCGAGACCAACACCCGCGGCTTCGGGAAGCGGGAGACGCCCACGCGTCGCAGCACCACCTCGATCATCTTCTGGGTGATGTCGAACTCGGTCATCACGCCGTGGCGGAGCGGGCGGACCGCCACCACGTTCCCCGAGCGGCCGCCGATCATCTGCCAGGCCTCGTCCCCCATCGCCTCGACGCGCCCGGTCGCGGCGTTCATGGCCACCACGGTCGGTTGGTTGAACACGATCCCCTCGCCCTGCCGGTAGACGAGGGTGTTAGCGGTGCCGAGATCGATCGCGAGATCGCGCCCCATCTCAGCGTGCGTGGGGGGCCGCTCGGCGGGCGGCCCGCATCGCGCTCCCCCCACACCCCCCCGTCACGAGCCCATCACCCAGCTCGACTCGCCGGTCGCGAGGTGCTCCTTCTTCCAGATGGGGACGTCCTGCTTCAGCCGCTCGATGGCGTGCCGGCACGCCTCGAAGGCCTCGGCCCGATGGGCCGCGCTGACCGCGATGGCGACGCTCACCTCGCCGATGCCGAGCTCGCCGACGCGATGCAGCAGCGCCACCCGCCGAACCGGCCACCGCTCGAAGAGCTCGCCCCCGAGTTCCTCGAGCCGGCGGGCGGCGAGCTCCTCCCACGCCTCGTAGGTGAGGCCCGTCACCGGGCCGGCGTCGGAGTGATCGCGGACCGTGCCCAGGAACACACACGTCCCTCCGGCTCCGGGATCGCCGACGAACGCCGCGGCCTCCTCCGCGCCGATCGGCCGGTCCGAGACACGGACGAGCAGGCCCTCTCGCATGCGGGTCATCGTAGCGAGCGGGGCTTCGGGGGGCTCGAGTAGCGAGCGGGGGTGCGGGGGGCTCGAGTAGCGAGCGGGGGTGCGGGGGCTCGAGAAGCGAGCGCGAACGCGGGAGCGGTAGCCCCCCGACGAGGCGCCGGCCGTAGGATGACCGGGTGACGCAATCCCGGGACGAGAACCCCTTCGAGGTCCCGCTCGGCGACGTCTGGAACGACGTCCCGCTGTTCCGCGAGATCCAGCGTGTGTTGCTCTCCTCGACCGGACCGGTCAACTGGGAGCTGGCCCGGCAGGTCGGCATCGCTTCGGCGTCGTGGGGCACCTCCGACCCCGAACCGACCGAGGAGGACGGCCGCGGCCTCGAAGAGGCCGTGCGCGTGGCGGAGCTCCGCGTGGCCGATCTCACGGCGCTCGAGCCGCCCCGCGACCTGGCGAGGGTCCGAGCGGTCCGCCGCGGAGCGTGGGTCCAGCAAAGCCTGGAGAGCCTGCGACCGGTGCTGGAACCGGCCACGGCGAAGATCGGAGAGGCGGTGGCCCGTGCGCAGGCCGACGCCCTGCCCGAAGCCGTCCGGGCGGAGGCCCAGGCCGAGGGGATGACCCAGATCCTCCGCCAGCTCTCGCCCCTGCTGCTGGGCGCGCAGATGGGCAGCGTGCTGGGGTCGCTCGCCCAGCAGGTGTTCGGGCAATACGACCTGGCGATCCCGCGCCCCGGTGACGCCGGCGAGCTGCTGTTCGTGGTGCCGAACCTGGCAGCGTTCGAGCGGGACTGGAGCCTGGACCGTACCGAGTTCCGGACGTGGATCGCCGTCCACGAGGTCGCCCACCGGTTCGAGTTCGCCAGACCCTGGACGCTCCCCCGGTTCCGGGAGCTCCTGGACGACTACACCTCGACGTTGGAGCTCGACGTAGAGCAGCTCCAGGAGCGCCTGCGGTCGCTCGACCCGTCGAACCCGCAGGCCGTGCAGGAGATGTTGGGGTCCGGCGAGAGCCTGTTCGGTCCCGTGTTGGACGACGAGCAGCGGCTGAAGCTCGGGCGGATCCGGGCGTTCATGGCGGCGGCCGAGGGCTACGGCGACCACGTCGCTCATACGCTCGGCGAGCAGCTCCTGTCCACGTACGGACGGATCGGCGAAGCCATGCGCCGCTACCGAGAGGGCGAACGGGTCGACCCGGTCCTGGAGCGGCTGCTCGGCATCGAGGTCGAGCGCGACCGGTATCGCCAGGGGCGGGCCTTCTGCGACGTGGTCGTGGAGCAGACCGGCGAGGGGACCCTGGCGCGGATGTGGTCCGACCCCGAGTCCCTGCCGTCGCTGCCCGAGCTCGAGGAGCCGCGACTGTGGCTCGCTCGGATCGCGTAGGCCGGCTCCCCACCGACCGGGCCTTGGGTATCCTTCCGCCCCGATGACGGTCGGCGAGCTGGTCTTCGCGAACGTGGTGGACGACCGCGTGTGGGCGGCCGAAGGTGAACGCGGCGCGGCCGGCATCTACCTGCTCAGCTCTCCCGGGCTCGCGTTGCCGTTCACGGTCTTCCGCGCCTGGAAGATCGGCACCGGGCTGGTGACCGAGGAGGTCCACTTCTACGGGCCGTCCGGGCGGCTGGTGTACCGCTGGGGCCCGCACGCCCGCCGGATGCTCGGGAGCATGGACCTCACCCTCGAGGTCGACCGGGTCGAGGACGCCACGTTCGACGAGACGGGCGGCTTCCTGGCCTCGTTCGTGGTGGACGGCGACATCGTCGGCGAGATCGAGGTGCCGGTGGTCGTGCAGATGGCGCCGGCCAAGCTCCCTCGTGAGGTGGAGGACGGCTTCCGCAAGTCCGACGTCATCTGGCTCGGCGTCGAGGTGCACGGCACCCGCCGCACCGTTCCGGCGTGGTTCGCCTACAAGAACGGCAAGGTCTACGTGTTGTCCCAGCGGGAACCCGGGCCCGAAGAACAAACCATCCCCGGCATCCGAACCGCCCCGACGTTGGTGCTCATCACGCGACGCAAGGGGCGGGACACCTCGCTGGACGAGCTCCGGGCGGCGGTTCGGCTGCTCGAGGGCGCCGAATGGGAGGAAGCCGCGAAGGCCCTCGTGGACCGGCGCAGGAGCCGCGTCGGGCCTCCCGCCGACTCGCTCCAGCGGTGGCGCGGCAGTTGCGATATCGCCGAGCTCACGCTGCTCGTGGCGTGAGCGTGCGCACGCCGTTCGGGGCGTGAGGCCCGCTACTCGGCCCGGTTGAGGCGCCGGCCGACGGCCTCGGCGATCCGTTCCAGCTCTTGTCCCAGGTCCAGGAGCTGCTCCGGGGTGAGGGCCTGCGCGCCGTCGCAGAACGCGCTCTCGGGCTCGGGATGCACGTCGATCATCACGGCGTCCGCCCCGGCGGCCACCGCGGCCCGGGCCATCGGAGCCACCAGGTGCCGTCGTCCGACGGCGTGGGAGGGGTCCACGATCACCGGGAGGTGGGACTCCGCCTGCGCCACGGCCATGCCCCCGAGGTCCAGCGTGTTGCGCGTGGCGGGCTCGAACGTCCGGATCCCGCGTTCGCACAGGATGATCTCCGAGTTGCCGCGCTGGGCGATGTATTCGGCCGCCTGCAGCCACTCGTCGATGGTCATGGCGAGGCCGCGCTTGAGCATCACCGGGCGCCGCGTCAACCCGACCTCCTTCAGCAGCTCGAAGTTCTGCGCGTTGCGGGTCCCGATGCGGATGCAGTCGGCCATCTCCGCGACGCGGGCCACCTGGGAGACGTCCACCACCTCGACGATGATCGGGAGGCCGGTCTGCCTCCGGCACTCCTCGAGGATCTCCAGGCCTCGCTCGCCCATGCCCTGGAACGAATACGGAGACGTCCGGGGTTTGTAGACGTCGCCGCGAAGGATGGTGGCGCCGGCGGCCTTCGCCGCTTTCGTCGAGATCAGCGCCTGGTCCTCTCCCTCGACGGCACACGGCCCGGCGATGATCGTGAAGGTGCTCCGCCCGACCGGCGTCGACCCGACGTTCACGGTGCTGGGCGTGGGATGCAGGTCGGCGGCGACCATCTTGTACGGCTTGCCGATCTGGATGATGTGATCGACGCCGGGGAGCTGTTTCCAGTCGAAGGCGAGGAAGCTCTCCGTGTCCCCGACCAGGCCGATGATCGTGTGGACGGCTCCGCGGGAGACGAAGGCCTCCCCGCCCGCCGCCCGAACGCGCTCGGCGACGGCCTGGATGTCGGCCTCGGTGGCCTCCCGTTTCATCACCACGACCATGTCGGTCCTCCCGTTCCTTCGGGACGAGACGCCCGGAGACACGAAACCCCGGGCTCCTCGCCCGGGGTGACCTGGTCCGTCGGCTCAGGCCTCTACCCCGGGCGGCGCCCGAAGGGGAAGGAACCGAACCAGAAATAGGCCTTCATCGTGGGCAATGGTGCCAGCCGCCGCCCTCCGTGGCAACCGGGTACGATCCCGGCCGATGTCCGTCACCGTGGTGGACCACGCGCTCGCGGCCCATCTGCTGGCGCAGCTCCGGGACGAACGAACCTCCCCACCGGTGTTCCGGACGTTGGCCAAACGGCTTGCGCTCGTCCTGACGGTCGAGGCCATTCGCGACCTGCCGACCAGCGAAGTCGAGGTCGCCACCCCGCTCGAACCGGCCTCGGGCCGCGTCCTCGGCGATCTGGTCGCGGTGCCGATCCTGCGGGCGGGTCTCGGCATGCTGGAGGCGGTGACGGAGCTGTTCCCCGAGGTCGCGGTGGGCTACATCGGGCTCGAGCGCGACGAGGCCTCCCTTCGGCCGCAGTCGTATTACCGGAAGCTCCCGCCGGTCGAAGGTCGTCACGTGCTGGTCCTGGACCCGATGCTCGCCACCGGCGGGTCGGGTTCGGCCGCCACGGCGGCCGTGAAGCAGGGGCGCCCGTCGTCGATCCGCTTCGTGTGCGTGGTCTCGGCTCCCGAAGGGATCGAGCGGATGCAGGCGGACCACCCCGACGTGCCCATCTTCACCGCGGCCGTGGACCGGCAGCTCAACGAACACGGCTACATCCTGCCCGGGCTCGGCGACTTCGGGGACCGGCTGTTCGGGACGGAGTGAGCCGTCCGGCCGATGCGTGGCGGGGACCGGCGTCGCAGCGGCGGTGGCCGGGAATCGGTAGATTGCGCGCTGGAGCCGGGCATCCGTGGGGCCGCCCGGCGACGTACCAAGAGAGGGCATCGATCCGTGGGGGGAAGGAGGGCACCATGAAACGTTGGCTCAGGGTGCTCGCGATCGTCGCCGTATTGGCGATGCTCGCGGCCGCCTGTGGAGACGACGACGACGACGGCGAACCGACCGGCCCGGCGGCAACGGGCGAAACCGCAACCGGCCCGACCGGCGAAACGGCGGAACCGCTTCCGGGTGAAGACGTCACGGTGGGCCTCGTCTACGACATCGGCGGACGCGGCGACCTATCGTTCAACGACTCGGCCGCGGCCGGCCTCGACCAGGGGGTCGCCGAGCTCGGCATCCAGACCGAGGAGCTCGAGCCCGACGAGGGCGGAACGAACCGCGCCGAGCTGCTGAGCCTGCTCGCCTCGGAGGGATCCGACCTGGTCATCGGCGTCGGGTTCCTGTTCGCCGAGACGATCTGCCAGGCCGGGATCGACTTCCCCGACGTGAACTTCGGGGACGTGGACGGCTTCATCGACGAGAACACGCCGAACTGCGAGGGCGCACACAACCTCACCGCCGAGGACAACATCGCGTCGCTGCTGTTCGCCGAGGAGCAGGGATCGTTCCTGGTCGGGGCGGCCGCGGCGCTGAAGTCCGAGACCGGGCACGTCGGGTTCATCGGCGGCGTGGACATCGACCTGATCCACAAGTTCCAGGCCGGGTTCGAGGCCGGCGCCCGGGAGATCAACCCGGAGGTCGAGATCGACGTGACCTACATCTCGCAACCGCCCGACTTCAGCGGGTTCAACGACCCGGCGCGGGCCAAGGAGATCGCGGCCAGCATGTACGAGGGCGGCGCCGACGTCGTGTACCACGCGGCCGGCGGCTCCGGGCTCGGCATGTTCCAGGCGGCGCAGGAGTACACCGCGTCGTCCGGCACGCACGTCTGGGGTATCGGCGTGGACTCGGACCAGTACCAGACGCTCCCCGAGGAGCTCCAGCCGCACGTGCTGACCTCGATGCTCAAGCGCGTCGACGTGGCCGTGTTCGAGACGATCCGGGCCCAGGTCGAGGGCGCGTTCGAGGGCGGGTACCACACGTTCGACCTGTCCGTGGACGGCGTCGGGTACTCGACCTCCGGCGGGTTCGTGGACGACATCGCCGACCAGCTCGAAGACCTGAAGGCACAGATCATCGACGGGAGCATCACCGTCCCGACGAGCTAGGTCGAGACGGGGCGTCGCGCGGACGAGGGCCCGAGGGGATAGCATCCCCCGGGTCCTCTCCGTGCTCGGGCCGAGGTGACCGGTGGACAACGCAGCGCTGGCCGTACGGCTGGTCGGCATCACGAAGACCTTCCCGGGCGTCGTCGCCAACGACGACATCAACCTCGCCGTGCGCCCGGGCGGGATCCACGCCATCGTGGGCGAGAACGGCGCGGGCAAGTCCACGCTGATGAAGATCCTGTACGGCATGCAACGCCCGGACCGCGGGACGATCGAGATCGACGGCCGCGAGGTCCACCTCCGCTCCCCCAAGGACGCGATCGCCGCCGGCATCGGCATGGTCCACCAGCACTTCATGCTGGCGGACAACCTCACCGTCCTGGAGAACATCGTGCTCGGCTCGGAGCCCGCCCGCGGAGGTCTGCTGGACTTCGAACAGGCCCGGACCCGGATCCGGGAGCTCTCCGGGGCGTACGGGATGCCGCTGGACCCGGACCGCCTGGTCGAGGATCTCGCGGTCGGCGAGCGCCAGCGGGTCGAGATCGTGAAGGTCCTCTACCGCGGCGCGAAGATCCTGATCCTGGACGAGCCCACGGCCGTGCTGGTCCCCCAGGAGGTCGACGAGCTGTTCCGCAACCTCCGCGAGCTCGCCGGGCAGGGCGTCACGGTGATCTTCATCTCCCACAAGCTGGACGAGGTCCTCGCGATCGCGGACGCCATCACGGTCATCCGGGCGGGGCGCACCGTGGCGACGGTCCAACCGCAGGACGTGGACGCCCACCAGCTCGCCGAGCTGATGGTGGGGAGCGAGCTCCCCACCCCGGAAACCCGGGAGTCCACCGTGACCGAGGACGTGATGCTCTCGGTCCGGGGCCTCGGGGTCCAGGTGGGAGAACGCTGGGTGCTCCAGGACATCTCGTTCCGGATCCGGCGCGGCGAGATCGTCGGCATCGCCGGCGTGGAGGGCAACGGCCAGGGCGAGCTCGTCGAGGCGCTCATCGGCCTGCGCGTCCCCTCGACGGGAACCGTCGAGCTGAACGGCGTGAACATCGCGGCGTGGCCGACGCGGCAGCGCCACGAGGCCGGCCTGGCGTACATCCCCGAAGACCGGCACGTCCGCGGGCTGCTGCTGCCGTCGCCGCTGTGGGAGAACACGATGCTCGGCCACCAGACGAGGGCGCCGATGGTCCGGGGCCCGTGGATCGACCGGCGCGGCGCGAGGGGACGCGCCAGCGAGGTGATCGAGCGCTACAAGGTCATGGCGCCGGGAACCGACACCGCCGCGCTCGCGCTCTCCGGCGGCAACCAGCAGAAGCTGATCGTCGGCCGCGAGATGGTGGCCGGCCCGAAGATGTTGATCGCGGCCCATCCGACCCGCGGCATCGACGTCGGGGCGCAGGCGGCGGTGTGGGAGAAGATCCGGGAGGCCCGCGCGGCGGGCCTGGCCCTCCTGCTCGTCTCGGCGGACCTGGAGGAGCTGATCGGGCTCTCGGACACGCTCCTGGTGATCCTCCGCGGGCGGATCGTGGCGGAGCTCGACCCGGCCAGGGTCACGCCGGAGGAGCTCGGCTCGTACATGACCGGGGCGCGGGAGGCGAGGAGCGCGTGACCAAGCTCCGGATCCGCCTGCTGTGGCTGCTCGTGCCGGCCTCGGCGATCGTGCTCGCGTTCGCCGTGTCCTCGATCGCCTTGCTGGCGATCGGCGAGGACCCGCCCGCGGCGTTCCGGTCGATGTTCGAATACGGGAGCCGCAGCAACTCCCTCGTCTCGATGGTGAACCGGGCCGTCCCGCTCTACGTCGCCGGCCTCGCGGTCGCCGTCGGCTTCAAGATGAACCTTTTCAATATCGGCGTCGAGGGCCAGTACCGGATGGCGGCCCTGCTGTCCGCGGCCGTGGGCGCCGCGCTCACGCTGCCGGCCCCCCTGCACATCGCGCTGATCATCGTCGTGGCGATGCTCGTCGGCGCGGGATGGGCGGGGATCGCAGGGGTCCTGAAGGTCAAACGCGGTGTGCACGAGGTCGTCTCGACGATCATGCTCAACTTCATCGCCACGGGGGTCTCTGCGTACCTGCTGGCGAACTACCTGCGCAAGCCGCAGCCGGAGGGCAGCGGCGACCTCATCATCGCCACGCCTCAGATCCCCGAATCGGGGCAGCTCCCCCCGCTCACGAAGATCGGTGGGATCGAGATGCACTCGTTCGTCGTGTTCGCCGTGCTGCTCGGCATCGTCGTCTATCTGGTGATCTGGCGGACGCGGTTCGGATACGACCTGCGGGCCACCGGCATCAACCCCGGGGCGGCGGAGGCGTCGGGGGTGGACCCGCGGCGGATGATCATCACGACCATGCTCTTGTCCGGCGGGATCGCCGGCCTGATCGGCATGAGCGACCTGTTCGGCTTCTTCCACGCGTACACCCTCGACTTCCCGACCGGCCTCGGCTTCGACGGGATCGCCGTGGCCCTGGTGGGCCTGAACCACCCCGTTGGAGTCGCCGTGGCCGCCCTGCTCTTCGGGTGGGTCGACCGCGCGGCGCAGATCCTGGACCTCGAGGGCATCCCGAAGGAGGTCATCGTCATCACGAAGGGCGTGATCATCCTGTCGGTGGTGATCGCGTACGAGGTGGTGCGCCGCATCGTGCTGGCGCAGGAGGTCAAAGCCGCCGCCGAGGCCACTCGCCGCCTGGAGACCGAGGAGGAGCTGGCGCCCGTATGAGCTGGGGCGGACCGGAGACGACGGTCGCAACGCCGCCCGAGGCCGCTCGGGGACGCCGGCTCGATACGCGCCGGATCTTACTGCTGCTCGGCTCGGTCGCGCTGCTCATCTCGACCGTGCGCGTGGTCACCGGCGCGAACGACCTGACCTCCGCCGGCACGTTCAGCGCCTCGCTCCGCCTGGCGGTTCCGATCCTGCTGGCAGGGCTGGGCGGCCTGTACGCGGAGCGGACCGGCGTGGTCAACATCGGCCTCGAAGGCATGATGATCCTCGGGACCTGGTTCGGGGCCTGGGGCGCGCTCGAATACGGCATCTGGTGGGGTCTGCTGATCGGGATCGCCGGCGGTGCGCTCGGCGGCCTGGTCCACGCGGTGGCCAGCATCACCTTCGGCATCAACCAGATCGTCTCCGGAGTCGCCATCAACATCATCGCGGCGGGCATCGCCCGGTTCCTCTCGGTGGTCGCGTTCACGGGAGCCGGGGGCGGCGCCACTCAGTCTCCGCAGATCACCACCGAGCTCCCTCGCTTCACCCTTCCTCTCCTGGCGGGCGGCGACCTGTTCGGCTGGCAGTCGCCGGACCCGATCGGATGGGTCGCCCGGCAACGCTGGTGGCTGGTGAGCGACCTCGGCGCGCTGGCCAAGGGGTTCACGTCGAACCTGTCACTGATCACCGTGATCACCCTGTTGCTCGTGCCGCTCACCTACGTCTTCCTGTGGCGCACGAGGCTGGGGTTACGGATGCGGTCGGCCGGCGAAAACCCGGTCGCGGCCGAGTCACTGGGCGTGCGCGTCTATACGGTGAAATACATCGGGGTCGTCATCTCCGGAGCCCTGGCGGGCCTGGCCGGCGCGTTCCTCGTGTTCGAGGCCGCCGGCATCTACCGCGAGGGCCAGACCGCGGGCCGGGGGTTCCTCGGACTCGCGGCCATGATCTTCGGGAACTGGCGGCCCACGGGCGTCGCCTCCGCCGCCGGGTTGTTCGGCTTCACCGACGCGCTGAAGCTTCGGTCGAACGAGGCCGTTCACGCGCTCCTGCTCCTGGCGGCCGTGGCGCTCGTCGGACTGGGCATCTGGTACCTGTGGAAGCGCCGCCTCGGGTTCGGCGGGGTCGCGATCGCGATCAGCGCGCTCGTCTTCGTGTGGTACGGGGTCACCGAGACGGTCGCCCGCGAGCTGGTGTTCATCACGCCGTACGTCGCGACCCTCCTCGTGCTCGCCGTGGCATCGCAGCGCCTGCGCATGCCGGCGGCCGACGGCCTCCCCTACCGCCGCGGCCAGGAGTGAGCTCTCAGTAGGCTCCCGGCTCGGCCGGACCGAGCCCGGCCAGGATCGACACGCTCGCCGAGGACCCCAGCAGCTCGGCGCCGGCGTCGAGCAGCGCCCGGGCACGCTCGCCGCTGCGGATGCCGCCGGAGGCCTTCACGCGGACCCGGCCGGCCGCGAGCGAGTAGAGCCTGCCCACGAGGGCCGGCGTGGCGTCGCCACCTCCGAACCCGCTGGAGTTCTTGATCCACGCCACCCCGGCCTCGACGCACAGCTCGACGGCTCGCGCGAGCTCGTCGTCGGTCAGGAGCGCCGCCTCCAACATGGCCTTGACGGGCGCCCCCTCAGCGGCGGCCACCACGGCGGCAAGGTGCTCGCGGTATTCGGCCTCCATCCCCGAACGCAGCCAGCCGGGGCGCGTCATGACGTCGATCTGATCGGCGCCGAGGCCACGGACCTCGCCGGCCGCCGCGGCCACGGAGCCGGTCGTGCCGCCGCCCATCGGGAAGTCGAGCGCCGTACACACGTGAACGGAGGACCCGCGAAGCACGTCGGCGGCCAGGGGGACCCAGATCGGGTTGACCATCGCGCCGTCGAACCCGTGCTCGAGGCACTCGGAGAGCAACCGCTCGACGTCCTCGCGAGTGGCCTCCGGCCGAACGTTCGTGTGTTGCAGGCGGGACGCGAGGCCTTCGGTCACGCCGGCACCTCCTCGGCGAGCCGCTCCATCGTCGGGAGCCCCTCCACCACGCCGAGCCGGGTCACGCAGAACGCTCCGGCCCGCAGGCCGAGCGCGATCGCGTCCGCGAGCGGCGACCCGGCGGCCAGGCCCGCCACCAGACCGGCGTTGAACGCGTCACCCGCGCCCGTCGTGTCCACCGCCCGAACCGGCCGAGCCTCGAACGCCGACACACCCTCGGGCTGGACCAGCAGCGCTCCCCGCTCGCCGAGGGTCACCACCACCACGCCCACGCCGCGGTCCAGCAGCGACCGCGCCGCCGCCTCGATCTCGGGTTCGCCCTCGACCGGCCGCCCGGCCAACACACCGAGCTCGGTCTCGTTCGGGGTGAGGAGATCGACGAGCGCGAGCGTCGGGTCGTCCAGTGGCGCGGCCGGCGCGGGGTTCAGGATCGTCGTAACGCCTTGAGCCCTCGCTCGCGCGGCCGCGGCGGCGAACAGCTCGGGCGGGCATTCGAGCTGGCAGAGCAGATGGGAGGCGCCGTCGAACAACCGGGGGATCACGTCGAGGTCTTCCGGGGCCAACCGGGCGTTCGCTCCCGGGGCGACGCCGATCATGTTGGCGCCGTCGTCGTCGATCAGGATCAGTCCGGCGCCCGTGTGCGTGTCGGCGGCCTGGAGGACTCCCTCGCCGAGGAGCGCCTCGCGGCGGAACAGCTCGCGGGCGTCCTCGGCGAACCGGTCGTCGCCGAGCTTGACCACGAACGTGACGTCCGCACCCAGCCGCCGAAGGCCGATCGCCTGGTTCGACCCTTTGCCGCCCGGCCCCGTTCCGAACGTGTGACCGAGCACGGTCTGGCCCGGCTCCGGGAGCGAGGGACCGACCACCCAGAACCCGACGTTGTAGCTCCCGACCACCACGACGCGGCCCATCAGCGGCGGAGCGCCTCCAGGGCGTGGGCGTAGAAGCCGTCCGCGTCCACGTCGACGGCGGCATTCACCGGGCGACCGTGGTCCGACGGCTTGGTCCGCCCCTGGCTCGGTCCCGTCGCGATCACCTCCACGCCGACCTCGTCGAAGGTGCAGAGCCCGGGCGCCGCCAGGTACGAGGTCGCGAGGGTGTCCCAGCAGAAGTACGGCAGACCGGTGGCCAGGTCCCAGCCGGCGGTGAGCGCCCAGATCGTTCCGGCGGCGGCGGACCGTTCGTAGTCGTACTGAGCCGCCAGCGCACGCCGGAACTCGCCGGTCACAGGAACCTTGTTGGTCGCGTCGAGCGGGAACATCGTGATGGGGATCGACGAGTCGAACACCCGCTCGGCCGCCGGCGGATCCCAGTACACGTTCCACTCGGCCGAGCCGTCGTGGCCGGGCTGCTCGACGTTCCCCCCGACCTGGAGCGCGCCGCCCATCCAGACGAGCTCGTCGATACGCGCCTCGAGCTCGGGCTGGCTCTCGAGCGCCCAGGCCAGGTTGGTGAGCGGCCCGGTCATGAGCAGCGTGGTCGGGCTCCGCGCGGCCAGCACGGTCTCGGCCAGGAACTCCTGCCCGGTCCGGTCGCTGAGCGGCGCAACCGATTCCCCGCGCCGGTTCAGGATGGGCAGGTCGTTGACCCGGAGGCACTCGAGCCGCCACTCGAACGGGAACGGGTTGGGGCCTTCCAGCGTGCCCTCGGCGACCGTGACGTCCGATCGACCGGCGAGGTCGAGGATCTTCCGCGTGGCCGGGACCGCCCCTTCGGCCAGGGTGTCGGCGGGCGTGATCGAGATCCCCAGGAGCTCGACGTCGTCGTAGCCGAGCAGCATGAGCAGGCTCAGGAAGTCGTCCAGCCCGCCGTCGTGGTCGAAGAAGACCCGTCGCCCGATCGTGGCTCACCCCCGGGCGCCAACTCTAACGTCCGCCGTTGCGCGGCCGGGATGGTAGAAGTGAGCGCGTCGTGGCCGAACGCGCCAAGGTGGAGATCGTCCGGGACTGGGTGGACCGATCCACGTTCCACGAGTGGGTCGGGATCCACCTGGATCGTCTCGACCGAGGCGAGGTGGACCTGTCGCTCGACGTCCGCCGGGACCACATGAACCTGATGGGGAGCCTGCACGGCGGCGTGATCGCGAGCC
The DNA here is from genome assembly GCA_035461565.1 of Actinomycetota bacterium. Taxonomy (GTDB): domain Bacteria; phylum Actinomycetota; class UBA4738; order UBA4738; family HRBIN12; genus CALGFI01. The sequence goes on along the minus strand of DATHVC010000157.1, from coordinate 13,435 downwards.
TGGCCGACGCGGCCACCGGCATCGCCGTGCACGCGGCGCTCGACGAGGGATGGACCCACGCCACGACGTCGCTCCACCTCACGTTCCTGGCGCCGGGCCGGCTCGGCGATCACGTCGTGGCGCGGGGCCGGGTGGTCAAACGAGGACGGCGGTTCGGCTACGCCGAGGCGGACGTGGCGCGTTCGGACGGGACGCTGCTCGCACGAGCCTCCGCCACGTTCCTGCTTCAGCAGGACCGTGGCGATCAGTAGTCGACGTCCATCTCCTGCATCTCGCGCGCGAGCTCGGTCAATGCCCCCTGGAGCTGCATGAGGAGCATCATCGAGCCGTTGATCCGGATCTTGCCGGTCATGAACGCGGTCACCGGATTGAGCTCGCTCCTGGCCAACGCGGCCGCCGTGTCGTAGTCCTGCTCGATCGTGGCGTCGGGCTGCTGGGCGTCGCCGGCGCCGAGGTCCACGGCGCCATCGGCGATCTTGATCCAGTACCGCTTCTGGCCGTCCGGCGCCGCGATCACGTTCTGGATCGTGGCGTTGGTGGAGCCGGCGGCGGCGCGGAAGGCGTCGCTGTCGTTCAGGCGCTGCTTCAGCTCGACGGTCCATTCGTCGGAGAGGAACTGGACGGGCACGGCGCCTCCTCGCTGGTCGTGGATCGGCCCGGCAGTCTAGTCAGAACAGGTGCGGATCCGTCAGGTGCAGGGTGTCGTTGAGGAACCGGACGCGTCGACGGTCGCCGTCGATCCCCACCGAGTTCAGGGACGTGTTGTCGGGGATGAAGAACATCTCGTGGTCCAGGCCCAGGAGCGGGGCGACGTAGGCATTGATGACGCCTCCGTGGCAAACGACGACGACGTTCCCCTCCGGGTGGCGCCCCACGACGGCCTCCACCGCGCGTCCCACTCGCGCTCGGAACGGCGCGAGCTCCTCGGCTCCGGGGGCGTGCCGCCAGATCGGCTCCTGGTTGCGGAGCAGGTGCAGGATACGTTCATCGCTGGCGAGGATGTCCTCGAACGGTTTGCCCTCCCACTCCCCGATGTTCGCCTCCATCAGATCGTCGTCGAACGTCACCTCCACGCCGGTGAGCTCGGCGTAGGGAGCGACGGTCTCGCGCGTTCGCCGGAGCGGCGAGCAAGACACGGCGGCCGGTGGATCCATCGCGGCGAGTCGTTTCGCCAGCAGCCCGGCCTGGTCCCGGCCCTTCTCGCCGAGAGGTGGATCCCATTGTCTGCCGCGCGGCGTGTCGGTGAAGTCGGTGGAGGCGAGATCGGACTCGCCGTGCCGGATCAGGTAGAGGATCCGCTCGGTCACCGGCCGGCGGACAGGTCGCGGGTGAGCTGGATCTGCCCCCAGTGTTCGCCCACGTGGCGTACGGCGTGAGCCACGCACCAGCCCGCAGTGAACGTCTCGTCGGCGGGCGCCCCGAAGCGACGGACGACGCGCTCGGTCGCGGGGTCGACGCTGTCCAGGCGTTCGAACTGCGCCCGCACCCTGTCGCGGGACGCTTCGAGCGCCGCGACGAGCTGGGGGGCCGTGTCGCGGGCGGCGAACTCGGCGTCCCGGTCCCGCTCATACGGCTCGTCGAGCGCCCGCGCGAACCACATCACCATCGAGCCGATCGAATGCCGGATGAGAGAGGCGATCGTGTTCGCGTCGGGGATCGCCGGTCGCCAGTTCAGGGGATCCTCGTCCAGTTCGGCAACGAGGTCGATCGCGTGGTCGTGCCACTCCTCGAGCGTGGCGAGCTGGCCGGCCAGGTACGCGTTCATGCCGGCCGGACCCTACCAGCCGCAGCAGGGTTGGATGTAGCCGCAGGCCGGGCACTCAGAGGTTCCGCCGGCGGCCTCTCGTCCGGTTGAGCTCCACCCGCCAGCAACCCTCGTGCCAGTGGCGGCGTTCATCGGGTTCGTCCTGCGGGACGACGACGAGGTGCCAGACGCCGGGGCGAATCTCCAGATCGCAGCCGGGGCAACGATACGGCTTGTCGCTCGAGATTCGCCGGACGTCGAACCCCGGCGCGAGCGCCCACATCGGCGCCGCCGACTGGGGCATACGAAGAGGTTGGGGCGATTCCTCCGGGGCGCGCCGATGCCGCCGGGGCATCAGCCGGCCCCGGCGATCCGACGCACGAACGGGGCGGCCAGCTCCGCCAGGCCCGCTCCGACCTCGTGCGCCTCCCGCTTGCGGCCGCGGACGTTGAACGAGTGGTCGCCGCCCTCGACCTCCTCCAGCTCGGCGCGGGCGCCCAGCTTCTTCACGACCTTCGCGAGGAGATCGCCGTTGGCGAACGGGTCGGCCGAGCCGTGCAGGAACACCATCGGCGCCTCGATCCGGTACAGGTGCTCGTCGCGGACCCGCTCGGGCCTGCCGGGTGGATGGAGCGGATATCCCAGGAACACCAGGCCGGCGGCCGGCATCCCGTCGGCGACGGCCATCGAGGCGATCCGGCCGCCGAGCGACTTCCCGCCGGCCAGGACGGGGCCGCCCGCGGCCGCGGCCCGCCCGGCGTCGAACGCCGCGGTCCACGTGGCCAGGAGCACCCGCTCGGGATCGGGCGAACGTTTGCCCCGCTCCAGGTACGGAAAGTTGAACCGGAGCGTCGCGACGCCCCGCTCCCCCATGGCGCGGGCGAACCCGGCCATGAACGGGTGGTCCATGCCGGCCCCGGCCCCGTGCGCCAGGGCGAGCGTGGCCACGGATCCCTCGGGAGCGATCCAGGCGGTGCTCACCTCTGCCCCATCGACCTCGAGCCGGCTTCGTGCTTCGGGCGTGGCCATGTCACAATCGTCGCAGATGCCGGGAACGCTCTACGTCGGGACCTCGGGGTACTCCTACGACCAGTGGAAACACGGCGTGTTCTACCCGGAGGGCCTGAAGAACCGCGAGATGTTGTCCTACTACGCCAGCCGGTTCCCCTCGGTCGAGATCAACTACACGTTCCGCCGCTTCCCCACCGAGAAGTCGCTCACCACGTGGCGGGACGAGACCCCCGAACACTTCCGGTTCACGCTCAAGGCCAACCAGCGCATCACGCACTGGAAACGGCTGGCCGACGTCGACGATGACGTGCGCGACTTCCTCGACCGCGCGAGGATCCTCGGCGAGCGGCTGGGCACGGTCCTGTACCAGTGCCCGCCGACGCTCCACTACGACCGCGGGTTGATCGAGGCGTTCGTTGGCTACCTCCCCCCCACGCCGCGGGCCGCGATGGAGTTTCGCCATCCGTCGTGGGCCCAGGCGCGCGACGTCCTGCTCGACCAGGGCGTCGCCTGGTGCGTGGCGGAGACGGACGAGACGGACCCCGGACCCGAGGACCTGTCCTGGGAGCCGTTCGGGTACCTGCGGCTGCGCAAGACCGAATACACCGACGACGAGCTCCGGGCGTGGGCCGATCGCATCGGTCCGGCGCTCGATCGCGGGAGCGACGTCTTCCTGTACTTCAAACACGAAGACGAGGCCGCGAGCACCCAGATGGCCGACCGTCTCCGCGCGATGGTCGGGTGAGCCGGTCAGTCGGGAATCGCCAGCCTGGCGCGGAGGGCGTTCTCGAGCTCGGCGATCCGATCTCCGTCCTCGACCTTCCGGCCGAGATCGTCCCGTAGGTAAAAGGCGTCGACGACCCGGGCGCCGTACGTGGCGACCTTCGCCAGGTGCACGTCGAGCCGGAGCTCGGCGAACGTGCGCGTGATGTCGAACAGGACGCCGATGCGGTCCGTGGCGCCGACTTCGATCACGGTGAAGAAGTCCGAGGCCTCGTTGTCCACGGCGACGCGCACCGGCACGCGATGCCTCGGCACGGGATAGTGCGCTCGTTTCTGCTCGACGCGGTACGGGAGCGACAGCCGTCCCTCGATGGCCTTCCGCAACGTGCCCCGGAACTCCCGCCATCGCCGCTCGGCTACCTCCTCCTCGAAGGCGCCTTCGACCTCGAACACGTCCACCGCCACGCCGTCGTCGGTCGTGAACACCTGCGCCGTGAGGATCGAGAGACCCGCCAAAGCCAGCGCCCCGGCGATCTGCGAGAGCAGCCCGGGACGATCCTCGGCCACCACCGTCACGACGTGGGTCCCCGGCCGGTCCCCGGCGACGGCGTGGGCGCGAACTTCGTGGGCGGCCAGGCGCGGCGTCACCAGGGGGAACTGTTCGACGATCCGCTCCACCGGCAGGCCGAGCAGGTAACTCCGCGGCATGCGCAACAGGAACCGATCCACGTTCTCCGGCGGCTCGGACGCGAGCGCCGAGCGGAGGGCGTCGGCGCGCTCGGTGAGCAGAGCCGCGGTGTCGGCCCCGACCTCGCCGCGCTCCAGGACCCGCTCCACCTTCGCCAGCAACTCGCGAACGAGCGTGGCTCGCCACGGCGTCCAGGCGAGCGGGCCGGTGGCCTCCGCGTCGGCGATCGTGAGCAGATACAGCGCCGCCAGGCGTTCGGGGGTCCCGACGCGGGCCGCCACGTCGTGCACCAGGTCCTCGTCCTCGAGGTCCCGCCGAGTCGCCGTGTCCGACAGGAGGAGATGTTCGGAGACCAGGAACCTCGCGAGGTCCCGCGTGGGTTCGGGCAGCCCCATCGGATCGAGTGCCTCGGACGCGATGGCGGCGCCCCGCGCCACGTGGCCGGGGCTCCCGGTCTTGCCGATGTCGTGCAACAACGCGCCGAGCCGCAGCCCGTTCGGATCGCGAACTGCGGTCACGGCCTCGGCGACCAGCGGATCCGCCGGGGAGGAGCTCTCCAGCAGCCGGGAGACGTTCTCGAGCGCCCCGAGCAGGTGCACGTCCACCGCCGACCGGTGATACGGATCGCGCTGCGGCCGGCACCGGACCGCCCGCCAGGCCGGGAGCAGTCGGGTCAGCAGGCCGATCCGATCGAGCGTCTCGAGGGCGCGGACGCCGTCGGGTCGGGCGGCGAGCAGGTCGAGGAAGGCGTCGCGCACCTCGGGCGTCCATTCGATCGGATCCGGCTGAGGGATCGCCGCGACCGCGTCCAGGGTTGCGGCCGGCATGACCTCGCCCCTGCGGGCGAACGTGGCGAAGGTCCGGAGGATCCCCGCCGTGGTTGGCTCGACGTCGGGAACGTCGTCCGGGCCGCGCAGGTATCGATCCAGGACCGACCGGGTGACGTGTTCGACCTGCCGGGCGTGTTCGAACAAGGAGCGCATCAGCCCGTCCACCGCGGCGAGGTCGGGTTCGTCAACGAAGCCGAGGTCCCGGGCGACCTGGGACTGCTGCTCCAGGACGATGACGTCGGTGGCGCGGCCGGTGGCCAGGTGCAGCGCGCTGCGGGTCCGCTCGAGGAACTCGTCGGCTTCGTCGACCCTCTCCCGCTCCGCCGAGCGCAGGAGGCCCAGCCGCTCGAGTGGCCCCCCCACCGCGGCCTGGAGCCAACCGAGGACCTGGACGTCGCGGAGCCCGCCCGCGCCCTCCTTCAGCTCGGGCTCGAGCAGCCCCGACACCGAGCCGTGTCGCTCGCGCCGGCGGTCGGCGTCCTCCCGGAGGGCCTCGGCGAACGCGCGAGGCTCGACCCGGACCGGAGCGGCCACGCGAGCCGTCGCGTCCGTCCACGGCACGGCGTCCCCGGCCAGGGCTCGTCCGTCGAGCATGGCCGTCCGGGCGTCGAGCCGTTCTGCGGCGAGCGCCTCACATTCGAGCGGCGTCCGAACGCCGTGCCCCACGCGGAGCCCGGCGTCCCACAGCGGATACAGGATCCGCTCCGCCAGGGCGGCCACCGCGTCCGGGTGCGACCCGTCGTGGACGATCAGGAGGTCGACGTCGGAGAACGGCGACAGCCGGCCCCGCCCGTACCCGCCGAGCGCGACGAGCGCCACCCCGCCGTGGACGTCGGCCGACTCGAACAGCTCGATCAGACAGGCGTCGACCAGCTCGGCGCGCCGGCCGGCGGACCAGCGGCCGTGATGGCCGGGGGAATACGCGCGCTCGAGGGCGCGGAGTTCCTCGAGCAGCCGGGCCACCGGCGCCGGGCGCTCCGCCGTGACGGCCACCGGGTCAGAGGGCGTCGGGGCCCATCTCGCCCGTGCGGATCCGGACGACCTGCTCGACCGAGGTCACCCAGATCTTGCCGTCGCCGATCTTGCCGGTGCGCGCGGCCTTGGCGATGGCGTCTACGATCCCCTGCGTCTCGTCGTCATCGCAGATCACCTCGACCTTCACCTTCGGGACGAAGTCCACCTGGTATTCGGCCCCTCGATAGACCTCGGTGTGGCCGCGCTGCCGGCCGAACCCCTCGACATCGGAGGTGGTGAGGCCGTTCACCCCGACCCCGCGAAGCGCCTCCTTGACCTCGTCGAGGCGGTGCGGCTTCACGACGGCCACGACGAGCTTCACCTCAACCGGCCTTCCGGCGCGCCGCGGCGGTCTTCTTGGCCGGGGACTTGGCCGTGGTCTTCTTCTTCGCGGCCGTGGTCTTCTTCTTCGCGGCCGCGCGCTTGGTCCCGCCGGAGGCGGCCGGCGTCTTCTTCTTCGCCGCGTCCACGGACGCCTTCAGCGCGGCCATGAGGTCGACCACACGCGCCGGGGCGGCCTCCTCCGGAGCCTCGATGGGTTCGCCGGCGAGCTTCTTCTCCACGATGTCCAGGAGAGCCTCGCGGTAGTCGTCCTTGAACTGCTCCGGGTTCCACGGCTCGGTCAGGCTGTCGATCAGCGCGCGGGCCATCTCGATCTCGTTCTGGCGGACCTTCTCGCCGGAGTCGAGCGTGTCGAACTCCGCGGCTCGGATCTCGTCGGGCCAGAACATCGTCTCGAGCACGAACACGTCGTCCTTGAACCGCAGCGCCGCCAGGTGCTCCTTGTCGCGGAAGCTGACCTTGGCGATGCCGACCTTGTTCTCCTCCGATAGCGCGGTGCGAAGGAGGGCGTAGGCCTTGGCACCGGTCTCGTCGGGAACGAGGTAGTAGGACTTCTTGAACAACATCGGGTCGATCTCGTCCAGATCGACGAATTGCTGGATATCGATGGCCCGGGAGGACTCGACGGGTACGGCGTCCATGTCCTCGTCGGTCAGGACGACGTATTTGTCCTTCTCGACCTCGTAGCCCTTCACGATGTGTTCGTAATCGACCTCGTCGCCGTCGATCGAACACACGCGCTTGTACCGGATCCGCCCCATGTCCTCGTCGTGGAGCTGGTTGAACCGGAGCGTCTTCTCCTCGGTGGCCGGGTAGACGGCGACCGGGATCGTGACGAGGCCGAACGAGATGGCGCCCTTCCACATCGATCTGGGTGGCATGGTCTCTCCCTCCGGGAACGGCCGTCGAGCAGGGAGGTTGGATTCTACCGGCCGGCGCCGACTTGCCCCGACCGTCCGGCCGGACCCCGCTACCCTGGCGGCCATGCCGGCACGGAAGAGGAGATCGGGCGGGCCCGCGTTCACCGTCGAGATGCCGCGCCCGTTGCCCGTCGAGCAACGGGGCGACGCCTGGTGGATGGAGGCCGACGGCCGCGAGCTCCGCCTGTCGAACCTCGACAAGGTGTTCTGGCCGGACGAGGGGTACACGAAGGGCGATCTCGTCGCCTACTACTTCAACGTCGCCGAGCTGATCCTGCCCCACGTCCGCGACCGGCCGCTGACGATGAAACGGATGCCGGACGGGATGGCCGGCGGCTTCTTCTACGAGAAGACCGCCCCCTCCCACACGCCGGACTGGGTGGAGCGCTGCCCCGTCGAGAGCGACGACGCCAAAGGCGGCGTGATCGGCTACCTGATGGTGAACGACCTCTCGACGCTGCTGTACGTCGCGAACCTCGGCTGTATCGAGATGCACCCGCTGCACTCGCGGTGCGCGAGCGTGGAGCAGCCCGACTACCTGTTCTTCGACCTCGACCCGATGGGCGCGAGCTTCGAGGACGTGCTCGCCGTCTCGGGGCACGTCCGGGCGGCGCTCGACGCGCTCGGGCTCGTCGGCTACCCGCAGACGTCGGGCGCGACCGGCGTGCAGATCTACGTTCCGGTGGTGCCCGGATACTCCTACGACCAGGTCCGAGACTTCGTCGGCACCGTCGGCCGGATGATCGAACGGGCCGATCGGGACCGCGTCACCATGGCGTGGCAGATCGAGCGCCGCACCGGCAAGGTCTTCATCGACCACAACATGAACCGCACCGGCGCGAACATCTCGGCCGCGTATTCGCTCCGACCGGAGCTGCGCGCCACGGTCTCGACGCCGCTCACGTGGGACGAGGTCGAGGCCGGGCTCACGCCGCAGGGCTTCCGGATCGACAACGTGTGGGGACGGTTCGAGAAGGTCGGCGACCTGTTCGCCGGCGTGCGGGACGAGCCGCAGGACCTGACGACGGCGCTGGAGGCGGTCGGCCTGCCGAGCGCGAAGGTGTTCGCGAAGACGCCGCGCCGCCGCAGCTCCGACGAGGTCATCGCGGCGTCGAAGGATCCCAACCTCGGCGAGTACCTGCGCAAGCGGCGGTTCGGGCCCGAAGGCACCACCGAACCCCCACCGGGCGAAGCGGAGGGCGAGGGGAACTCGTTCGTCATCCACAAACACCGGGCCACCCGCCTGCATTACGACGTCCGCCTCGAACGCGATGGCGCGTTGCCGTCGTGGGCCGTGCCGCGGGGGCTGCCCGTCCAGCCGCGGGACAAGCGGCTGGCCGTGCGGACGGAGGACCACCCGCTGGAATACGGCAAGTTCGAAGGCACGATCCCGGAAGGCCACTACGGCGCCGGCGAGGTCCGCATCTTCGACGACGGCTGGTACGAGCCGATCGAATGGACCGACAAGAAGGTGAGCTTCCGCCTGCACGGGCGCAGGTACCCGGGGCTCGAGTTCCACTTCGTGAAGACCCGGACGGACTGGCTGGCGTTCCTCGCGTCCCATCAGGAAGCGCCGCTGATCGACGTGCCGCCCACGCTCCAGCCGATGCTGGCCGAGGGTGGGTGGAAGGCGTTCGACGACCCGAAGTGGTGGTTCGAGCCCAAGTTCGACGGGATCCGCTCGGTGACGTACCTCGCCACCGACGGCACGCGACTGGTCACGCGTCGCGGACGAGACGTGACGTTCCAGTATCCGGAGCTGAGGATGATCCACGAGCTGGTGGACCAGGTGAACGCGATCGTGGACGCCGAGATCGTGGCGTTCGACGACTCGGACGGCCGGAACTCGTTCGAGGCGCTCCAGCAGCGGATGAACCTGGTGAACGAACGCGAGATCAAGCGGATCTCGCAGAAGATCCCGGTCGCGCTGGTGGCGTTCGACCTGTTGTGGCTCGACGGCCGGAACACGACGGAGCTGGCGCTCGAGGAACGTCGCGAGCTGCTCGAGGCGATCGTCGAGACGGACGAACGGCTCCAGGTCGTCACCCACGTCGAGGGCGACGGGAAGGCGTTCGCCGAGGTCGCCCGGACCCATGGGCTGGAAGGGGTCGTGGCCAAACGCGTCGGCTCCCGGTACCAGCCCGGGCGGCGCTCGCCGGACTGGCGGAAGGTGAAGCTGACCAACACGCAGGACTGCGTGATCCTCGGATGGACGCCGGGGCAGGGAGGCCGGGCCGGGACGTTCGGGGCCCTGCTCGTCGGGGCCTACGACGACGGGAAGCTCCTCTGGGTGGGACAGGTCGGTACCGGCTTCACCCACCAGACGCTGGAGCGATTGATGGCCGCGCTCGAGCCGCTGGTGCGCTCCACCCCGGCCGGGGACGACCCGGAGCTCGGCAAGGTCAAGGGGGCGACGTTCGTCGACCCGCAGCTCGTGTGTGAGGTCGAATACCTCGAGATCACGAAGAGCACCCACAAGATGCGCGCGCCGAGCTTCAAGGGCCTGCGCGACGACAAGCTCCCGGACGAGTGCGTCCTGGAGCGACCGCGGTAGCTCGGAGGCTCAGAAGGGCTCGAAGCCGGCGCGAACGAGCATGGCTCGGACCTCGCGTTCGTCCAACCCGCGCTGGGAGAGCTCCCGATACAGGCGCATCGCGGCGAGTGAGCGGCCGCATCGCGGACAGAACTGGAAGTGGTGCTCGACCGGCGTCTCGCACCACGGACATGCCGTGAGCGGGACGCGGTTGTCGGGCTCGAGGCCGGTGTCGGCGAGGGCGTCGATATAGCCCTTTCCGTAGTCCCACTGGATGTATTCGTCCTCGCGGACCTCGAAGGCCGGCTCGTGCAGCCGGGGCTCGCCCGTCTGCAACATGTGCTCGAGGTTCTCCTTGAGCAGGTCCCACTCGTAGAAGTGGTTCTCGCCGCAGTCCGGGCAGGCGATCACGACGCCTTTGACGCCCTGCGGCTGGAACACCGCCCGCATGCCGCCGAGGTCCTCCAGGTCGGCGCGGACGTTCTCCTCCTCGCTCGGATCCAGCCCGAGGGGTTCGCGGTCTTCACCGTCGTCGAGCGGCCGATCGTCCATCAGTCCTCCATCAGGGCGAAGGCATGGAACCCCTCCGCGTATTCCATCCCCGCCCGCTCACCGACCTCGCGGGCCCGCTCCCGGACCCACTCCTCGGCCTCCGGGACGCCTTCCTGCGAGGCGTGGGCCCGAAGGGCCTCGAGCTTGAGGTCGAGCGTCTTCGTGATGTCCACGTACGTATCGGGCTCCTCGGCCGAGAGCCAAAGGTTCGGGACCTCGAACGGCTCCAGGCCCTCGTCCAGGAGCTCGGGGAACTGAGGACGGCTCGGCGCGTCGGGCATAACCGCACACAGGGCGAGCGTGCCCGCCTGTTTGTGGTCCCAGTGGTTGACGTAGCCCCGACCCGACCACAGGCGCGAGGGGTCCGGGGCAACGATGACCTCGGGCCGGACCCGCCGGACCACCCGGGTGACGGCGCGGCGGGTCTCGAGGTTCACCTCGAGCTCACCGTCGCGGAAGCCGAGGAACGTCACGCTCTTCACGCCCAGGACGTCGGCCGCGGCGCGCTGCTCCCGTTCGCGGATCGGGATCATCTGCTCGCGCGTCACCCCGGGTTCGTTCGAGCCGGCCGAGCCGTCGGTGACCACACAGTAGTGGACCTCGGCCCCCTCCTTCGCCCACGCGGCGACGGTCCCGCCGCACATGAACTCGGCGTCGTCGGGATGGGCGAAGATCACGAGCGCGCTGGCGAACCCCACGACGGGAAGGGTACCGGACGCTCCGGACTTCCCCGACCGGTCAGTCCTCCCGGTAGATGGCCCAGAACTTCTTCACCGGGCTGAGCGCCTTCCAGGTGGCCTTCGACCCGTTCGGCGTGACGATGACGTCTCCTGGCCCCGCCCGGTGCACCGTGCCGTCCGCCTCGATCAGCTCGACCTCGCCCTCGATCAGGACGGCGATCTCGTGATACGGCGGCTCCATCGGTCCGGTTTCGGGCGCGCGACGCCACAGGCCGAACGCGAACCGTCCGTCGCCGGCGCGGAAGCTCACGACCTCCTCGCCGGGCGGGTTCGGGTCGCCGGGCTCGGTGGGGATCTCCTCCCACGCCAGCCGGTCCTGATCCTCGGCGCGGATCACATGGATGGTCGGGTCGAACGCCATGGGGCTCCTCCTGGGTCGGGGTCGCGCGAAGGCTACCCGGCCGGACGTGCCCGCCGCTCGGCGACCATCGGCAGCCCGTGTCGCGGTCGCAGCGTGACCACTGCCTGGAGCTCGGGAGGTTCGGCGGCGGGCCGGAACCGCCACCGCCGCGCGATCGTCGACAACAGCAGCACGGCCTCCATCCACGCGAACGGCTCCCCCACGCACCGGCGCGGTCCCGCGCCGAACGGCAGGAAGACGTCGCGCCGGCGCGTTGCCGACTCCTCGGGCGCCCAGCGTTCGGGCCGGAACACCTCCGGGTCGCCCCACCACCGTGGGTCGTGGTGGAGCAGCCACGGCGAGACCACCACGACCGACCCGGCCTCGATCGGGACGCCGCCGATCTCGGCGTCGGCGGTCGCGCGGCGGCCGATGGCCCACGCGGGCGGCCGAAGTCGGATCGCCTCGGACAGGACCCACTCCACGTACCCGAGCCTCTCCAGGTCTCGGGCCCTGACCGGACGGTCGCCGAGCGCGGTCTCGAGCTCCTCCTGCAGGCGCGCCTCGACGTCGGGGTTCATCGAGAGCAGCCACCACGTCCAAGTGAGCGCGTTGGCCGTCGTCTCGTGGCCGGCCAGGAACAATGTCAGAGCCTGGTCCCGGACCTCGGCGTCGGTCATGCCGACGTCGTCGTCGCGCGCCCGGAGCAGCAGCGACACTACGTCGTCGCCACTCGCGCCGGCTTCCCGGCGTTCGGCGATGAGGCCGCCGACGATCGTGTTCAGCTCGGCCTCGATCCGCCGGAACCGTCGCATCGCGGGCGTCGGAAGGCGGACGAGCAGCCGGAACGCCGGCGAATACGCGCGGTCGAACATCCCGAGGAGATCCGTGAGCGCTCTCGTGACCGTGGCTCCGCGGCGATCGTCGCGGCGGGCACCGAACAACGTCTCGGTCACAACCGCGAGCGTGAGCGACGCCATCTCCGCGTGGACGTCCGGGGTCGCTCCGTCCTCCCACCGAGCGGCCGCCTCTTCGGCGAGCCGGACCATGGTGTCGACGTAACCGGCGATGTGTTCGCGGTGGAACACCGGCTGGATCAGTCGCCGCTGGCGGCGGTGCCGTTCGCCCTCCGTCGTCAGCAGGCTGTCCCCGAGCAGCATCTTCGACGCCTCGACGGTCGGGCCCTTCCGGAAGGCGCGGTGGCGCGTGACGAGCACCTCGCGCACCAGGTCGGGATGGTTCAGAAGGTAGGCGTCGCCCCGCGGGATCCAAACGCGCACCACGTCCCCGAGCTCGGACAGGCGCTCGAGCAGCCCGAGCGCGTCGCGCCGGAACTCCCGCAGCGCGCCGAGCGGGGACAGCCGGGCGGTGACCACGGCCGGCCGCTCGTCGCGGATCGCCTCCACTCGACCATCATGCGCCCCGCCGCGACCTCGTGGGCGCGCCCAGAGCCAGGCGAACCTCGTAATGGGGACCGATCTCCGGAAGGTTGAACGGGCCGCGGGCGGGCGTGAACCCATGACGTTCGTAGAAGGCGAGCGCTTGGGCGCGCGCGTTGCCCCAGACCATGGACGCTCCGTGGGACCGGGCATGGTCCACACACGCCACCAGGAGCCGGCCGCCGAACCGGCGCGAGCGGTGCTCGGGCAACGTGGCCATCCCGCGGATCCTCCAGGCATCCGGCTCCGCCGATCCGGGCGCCGGCTCGCGCGTGATCGAGGCGACGGCGACGAGCCGGCCGTCCTCGAACACCCCCAGGTGCAGCGCGTCCGGGTCGTCGTCATGTTCGTACACGAGGTCCTCCGGCCGCTGGTGCGGGCGAAGAACGAGGTGCCGGAGCTCGCGCACGGCCGCGAGGTCGGCCGGCCGGAGCTCGACGGTCACGACCTGGACGGGAGCGACCGCTCGAGCTCGTCGGCCTGGCGCCGAACGCTCTCGGACGACGGCCCGCCCGGGGTCGTGCGGGCCCGGACGGCGCGGTCCGCGTCCAGGAGACGC
>DATHVC010000156.1:0-8625 GCA_035461565.1 Actinomycetota bacterium | reverse complement strand
GGATCGGTCGCGCTGATCGGCTCGCTTCCGATGGCCGCGTTCGTGGGGGGTGCGGTGTACGGAGCCGTCTACCTGGCGTTCGTGGTGGCCCTGGTCGCCGCCACCGCCGGCCTGGCCAGAAGCGCCGACGGCGCCGGCGGCATCGCCAACGTGGAGCTCATCCTACTCCCGATCGCCGCGCTGGCCCCGGCGCTCGAGCCGTGGAGCCCCAGCGCGCTGGTCGGGGCGCCCACCGCCATCGCCGACGGGGATTCGCCGGCCGAGTTCGTCCGGGCGGCCGGCGTCACCCTCGCCGCGTCGGCGGCGTTGCTCTGGGTCTCGACTCGCCTGCTCGAACGGCGCGAGGTGTAGCCGCGCCGGGGTGCGCCGAGCGGCGGTGGACCGGTCGGGCCCGCCGGTGGAAGATGAGGCGCGTGGAGACCGAGGAGATCCGGCTCGAGACCCGGGGCCGGCGGGTGGTGGACGTGACGGAGCGTGTCCACGCGTTCGCGGCGTCGGTGGGGCGGGACGGGCTCGTGCACGTGTTCGCTCCGCACGCCACCGCCGGAGTGGCGCTCATGGAGACGGGATCGGGGTCCGAGGAGGACCTCGACGAGGCCCTCGAGCGGCTCCTGCCGCGTGACGATCGATATCGGCACCGGCACGGCTCGGTCGGCCACGGCGGGGACCACCTCCTCCCGGTGTTCGTGTCGCCGTCGATCGTCCTTCCGGTGGTCGGGGGGCAGCTCGCGCTCGGGACCTGGCAGCGGGTGGTGCTGATCGATCCAAACCGGGACAACGACGTGCGCCATCTCCGAATGTCGTTCGTCGGCGCCTAGGTCCCGCGTCAGAGGTACTGACCGGGTTGGCGGTCGGCGCCGTCTCCGGGCGCCTGTACGGCCTGGACGTCGCGTTCGCGCAGCAGCAGGTACTCCTGCCCGTCCAGCTCGAGCTCCAACCCCGCCTGGGGCAGGTACAGGATCCGGTCGCCGGGGCGAACGCCGCGGACGTCGGGACCGACGAGCATGACGTCGCCCCAGATGCAGCGGCGCGGCGCGGGAGCGGCGGTCGCGGGGATCAGCAGGCCGCCGCGGGTCTTCCGCTCGCCGTTGTCGGGATGCTGCACGACGAGCCGGTCCCCGGTCAGGCGGACGTCGTCGGCCAAGGCGCGGGACTTCTTCACCCTGGCGGCGGCGCTCTTCGCCATGCCTGGATTGTCCCATGGCCATTGCGAGGGGACCGCGCGCTGGTACCTTCCTCGCCCGTGAAGACGGCCGAGGCGCTCGATCGCGCGGTGAAGGTGCTCGTGGCCTCGACCGCGATCGACCACTGGCAGCGCGACCGGGAGCTGATCGAGGCCGAAGATCTCCTCTGCCACGCCCTCGGCCTGGACGAGATCGACCCGGACGCGGAGATCGGGCCCGCCGCACTGCGTCGGTTCGACCGACTCGTCGAGCGGCGTGCGCTCGGCGAGCCGGTGCAGCTCATCAAGGGCTACGCGACGTTCCGCGGGCTCGACATCCTCATCCGCCCCGGCGTCTTCGTGCCGCGGGACTCGACGGAGTTCCTGGCAGAGCAGGCCGTCAGGAGGCTGCGCCGCCGGCGTCGCCCGGTCCACGTGGACGTCGCCACCGGCGGGGGAACGGTTGCGCTCGCCGTGGCCAACGAGGTCCGGACCGCCCGGTCCTTCGGCACGGACATCTCTCGCGAGGCCGTCCGGGTGGCGCGCACGAACGCGGCTCGCCTCGGGCTGTCCAAACGCGCCACGTTCGCGGTCGGCGACCTCTTCGGCGCCCTCCCGTCGTCCTTGCGAGGGTCGGTGGACGTGGTCACGCTCCACCCGCCGTACGTGGCGCGGCAGGAGCTGCGCGACCTGCCCGACGAGATCCGCCGGTGGGAGCCGGCCCATACGTTGACCGACCGGAGCTGGGACGGGCTCGGCCTGATCGGACGGACCGCCGAAGAGGCGGGCGAGTGGCTCGAGCCGGGGGGTTGGCTGCTGATGGAGGTCAGCCCCGACCGGGCTCGGGCCGTCGGCGCGGTCATGCGAGCCGCCGGCTTCCGCGACGTCCGCAGCACGATGGACCGCGGGTTCAAGGTCACCCGCGTGATGGTCGCGCGGTGGCGATGACCACACGCGCCTAGGACGGTGGATTCGGCCTGCCTGTCCCGGGCGGGAGGGGCCGAAGGACCTTCTCCGTCGTCGGCCCGTTTCCCGAGCATGAAGGGCGATGTCTCGCGCGTCCACGTTCGCGCTGCGGCTCGGGTGCCGGCTGGTGCCGGCCGGGTTGTTGCTGTGGGCGGGGCTGGCCAAGGCGTTCGACCGACAGGAATCGATCCTGGCGGTGGACGCCTACGACGTGCTCCCGGAGCCGGGGGTCCGCCTGGTGGCGGCCCTTCTGCCCTGGGTCGAGGTCGGCGTCGCGATCCTCCTGATCGCGGGGTTGTTCGTCCGATTCGCCGGGCTGGCCACTGCCGCGCTCGGCGTGATGTTCATCGCCGCGATGGGCCAGGCGAAGGCCCGTGGGCTCGAGATCGACTGCGGCTGTTTCGGCGGCGGCGGGCCCGGCCAGGGCGTGAGCTGGTGGGACATCGTCCGGGACGTCCCCATCGTGCTGTTCGGCGTGTACCTCGCGGTTCGCCCGCGCGGGCCCTGGCAGCTCGACAACCTGTACCCCCCCACGGAGGCCGACGAGGAACAAGGCGGCGGAGCCGATCGACCGGCAGAACAAGCGAGAGCGGCGGCGGGCCGCGGCTGAGGCCAGGGAGGCCGCCCGCAGACGCCAGGCCCAGCGCCGAACCCTCTCCTACGCGATCGGCGGCGTGGCCCTGATCGTGTTCGTGGCGCTCGCCGTGTTTGCGCTGATGGACGGCGGAGGCGGCGACGGGGAGACCTCCGTCGGGCCGTCGGCGGTGGGCGAGGTTTCTGTCGACGGCCCCGCCCGGCCCGGCGAACCGTTCGCCGTCGGAGAGGCGGTGCCCGGGTTCTCGGGGCCGGCGATCGACGGCGGCACGGTCCGGTGGACGGACTTCGAGGGCCCGACCGTGTTGTCGGTCTGGGCTCCGTGGTGCCCGCACTGCCAGGTCGAGCTCCCGCTGTTGGGCCGGGTCATGCAGGACTTCCCCGAGATCGAGTTCGTCACCGTGGTGACGTCGATCGGAACGAACCCCGGCCCGGACGCTGGGGAGTTCCTACGCGAGAACGGGATCACGGCGCCGACGTTGATCGACGACGAGAACGGCACGGCGGCGGCCGCTCTCGGGATCCGGGGGTTCCCGACCCTCTACCTCGTGGACGGCGAAGGCCTGGTCGCGTACATGGGGGAGGGCGAGGTCGGAGAGGACGAGCTTCGGTCGCTCCTCAGCACGCTCGGCTGATCCGTCCGAAGAGAGGGGGCGCGGGGGGCCGGGTGACGGCCCAGCCCCCCGCTCCAGAGGGGCGCAGCCTCTTGGCGATCCGACCGTACCGGGGCTGCGTAACGGTCTCGGGATCCTCAAATGACGGCTCGGTGAACTCCGCGATGCCGCCGGCCGGCTCGAGGGCACGTTTGCGGACCGCGGCGTTCCCCCCCAGGATGTCCCCGTGGAGATCGCCGCCGGGGTGGTGCTGGTGTTGGTCGCCGGCGCGTTCGTCGGGAACCTCTACGCATCCAGACGTCGAGCCACCCCGGGCCCGTCGGTGACGCAGGCGCTGAGCCGTCGCCTCGACGGGAGAGAAGGATCACTTTCACCCGCAGCCGGCCACGACCTGTTCGGCGTCCTGGCCGACCGGGTCAGGACCCGGCCCTCGACGAGGGACGGGATCTGGTCATCGCTCGCCGGACGTGTCGAGGCCGCCGGATGGCGTCCCCGCCTGGCTCCGGACGTGGAGCTCAAGGAGTTCACCCTGCGCTGGGGCAACGACTACGCGGTGATCGCGAACCCTCGAGCCCAGCTCCACTACCGCCTGGAGCCCGGCGAAATCGAGCTCGTCAAGCTGATGGACGGGACCCGAACGGTGAAGGAGATCGTCCTGGAACGGTTTCGGGAGTCCGGGGACCTCGAGCTCTCCGGCGTCGCCGACCTGGTGCGCGAGCTTCGCGAGGGCGGGTTCCTCTCGGAACCGTTCGTCGACGTCACGGCCGCCGTGGGAAACGCGCTGGATCCGGCGCCGCTCGCGCGACGCAAAGCCCGAGAGTTCGTCAAGACGCTGTCGATCGACTGGCGCGGGGCCCACCGGTTGGTCGAGTGGTTCTACCGAAACGGGCTCAGGGTGTTCTTCGTCCCCTGGGTCTCGGTGCCGGTCGGCCTCGTTGCGCTGGGTGGCCTGGCGGCGTTCGTCTCGGTGTACCGGAGTGGCCGGTTCTCGCTGTCGGGGGACGACGCGGTCGCCGCCACGTTCATCCTGCTCGCGTTGAACTACGTGTTGACGTTCGTGCACGAGCTCGCCCACGCGTTGGTCCTGGTGCGGCACGGCCGCCGCGTCAAGAGCGCCGGTTTCATGATCTACTTCGGGTCGCCGGCCTTCTTCGTAGACGCCTCGGACGCGCTCATGCTCGGACGCCGGCAGCGGATCGCGCAGGCGTTCGCCGGGCCGTACGCGGAGCTCGTGATCGCCGGCGCCGCGTCGATCGCCGTCTGGGCGCTCCCGGGCTCGCCGCCGGCGGCCATCCTGTACAAGTTCGCGCTCCTGAACTACTTCGTGATCTTCCTGAACCTCGTGCCCCTGTTGGAGCTGGACGGGTACTTCATCCTGTCCGACGCCATCCAGGTCCCGGACCTTCGCCCCCGATCCCTTCGCTTCATCCAGCACGACGTGTGGAGGAAGCTCCGGCGGCTGGAGCGCTTCAGCCGGCAGGAGATCGGACTGGGGCTGTACGCGGTGTTGGGAATCGCGTTCACCGTCCTCTCGTTGTACTGGGCGGCGTTCTTCTGGGAGGAGGTGTTCGGCGGGCTGATCCGGTCGTTGTGGAACGGCGGCGTGGGAACACGGGTCCTGCTCCTCGCGCTCGCCCTGTTCGTGGCGGGGCCGCTGATCCGCGGCGCCATCTCGCTCCTGCGGGTCCTCGTCGGGAAAGGAAAGGCGATCGTTCGCGCGGTCGCGTTCCGGCTCCAGACCGGATGGCGTGTCGAGGCCGCCGCGATGATCGACGCCCTGCCGGTGTTCGACGACCTCCCGGAGGACGTGCTGTCCGACCTGGCAGGGCGCGTTCGGCTGCGTACCTACCCGGCCGGCAAACCGGTGGTTCGTCAGGGAGACCGGCCGGAGGCCTTCTACGTCGTTCGGCGAGGAACCCTCCAGGTCCTGGAAGAGGATCCGGAGGCCGGCACCGAACGCGTCCTGCGCACGCTGGGCCGGGGGGAGTCGTTCGGCGAGCTGGGCCTGCTCGATCGCGCGCCGCGCACGGCCAGCGTCCGGCCCGTGGAGGACGCTCAGCTCTTCGAGGTCGACGGGTCGACGTTCGATCGCCTGCTGGCCCGGAACATCAACGCCCCGGAGTTCGCCCCGACGCTCCAGGCGGCGGCGGAGGTGCGGAAGATCCCGGCCTTCGCGTCGCTCGGCGCCGACGACCTGGCCGACGTGGTCGAGCACGGCACCTGGCTCAACGTCGGGCCGGGGGAGGTCCTCATCCGGCAGGGGGAAGCGGGCGATGCCTTCTACGGGCTGAGTTCGGGACGGGTGGAGGTCCTGGAGGACGACCGGCCGATCGGCACGATGGGTCCGGGCGAACACTTCGGCGAGCTGGCCCTCCTGGCCGACACGCCGCGGACCGCGACGGTGATCGCCCGCACGCCGGGGCGTGTGTTCCGGCTCGACCGGGACGCGTTCGACCGGGTGATCGCCTCCGCGTTCCGTCGGGGCACGCTCAACCCCGGTGCTGCGATCGACAGGACCTGGCAGCATTAGCCGCCGACGGGCGATGGAGGGAGCATGGACTGCTGGCATTGCCGGAGGACTGCGGTCGGGACCTGCCGGTTCTGCGGCCGCGGCATCTGCGAGGACCACCTGGAGACGAAGCCGTACATCTTGGAGTTGTTCCGCGGCGCCGAGGCGACCCGGGCGCTGGTCGTCGAGGATGCCCTCTTCTGCGGCGCCTGCACCCCCCGGCCGGATCCGATCGACCTCCCCGAGGTCGACGGGTCGCCGTGACGCGCGTCACCCCGTCGATGTGACGGACGTCACATCGACGGCGGTGATACCCGACACATCTCGATCGTGACGCGCGGCGCATGATTGCAGGGACGAACCGAGCCGACTGGGAGGTGAATCAGGGTGGCGGAGAAGAAGATCACGCCGAAGGCCGCGGCCTCCAAAGACGCCAAGAGTGGCGCCAAGAAGGCTCCGGCGACGCGGGTGACGAAGAGGAAGATCAAGCGCGTGTCTCTGCGCAAGGCGCGTTAGTCGCGCGGCACATCACGATCGTCTCGGGGGCGGGCCTTTGGGCCCGCCCCCGCGTTTTGGCCTATGCCGGGGCACGGCCGTTGACTACGCTGTCACCGATGGGGGCGCCGATCACCGTGCTGGCTACGACCCTGGTCGCCGAGATGGCGCGCGCTCCCCTGCTGGAGGGGCTTGGGGCCGAGGCGGTCGAGCGCATGGCCGAGCTCGGTACGATCCGCCGATACCGGCGGGGCACGTACCTGTTCCACCAGGGGGACGACTCGCCGGAGGTCTTCTTCCTGGTCGAGGGCAGGATCGAGCTCAGCTCGTTGTCGGCGAACGGCCACCGGCAGCTCCACACGACGCTGGATCGACCCCAGTTCTTCGGGGAGCTCGGAGTCCTGGGCGGGATGCCGAGAACGGGTGCGGGCATCGCCCTGGACGAATCGACCGTGTGGCGGGTGTCTGCCGAGAGCTTCCTCGAGTTCGTGACCTCGGAGCCAAGCGCGGCGTTGTCGTTGATGCGGGTGCTCGCTCGTCAGGTGCAGTCGCAGGAAGCGTTCGTCGAGGACCTGTTGTACCTGGACCTCAAGGGGCGCGTGGCTAAACGATTGCTCCAGCTCGTGGCCCCGTCGCTGGACGAGCTCCCCGACGACGGGGCCGTCCTGCCCTCGGTCGTCACGCACGCCGACCTCGCCAGCCTGTGCGGGGGGAGCCGCGAGAACGTCACCCGGATCCTCTCCGACCTGCAGCGGCGCGGGTTCGTCGAACGGGAAGGGCGGCGGTTCGTGCTCCGGAACATCGCGGGACTGGCCCGCCTGGCCGGCGTCGGCCGGTAGCTCAGCCGCCGATGGCGGACATGCTTCGTTCCGGCTGAACGAAGTCCGGATGGTTGATCCGATGTCCGGACCACTTCCGCCACACCGCCGTTCGGATGAAGGTCTCGAGCTCGGCGTCGCTCGCTCCGGCCCGTATCGGACCCCGAAGGTCCGTTTCCTCGAGGGCGAAGAGGCACGAGCGCACCTCGCCCTCGGCGGTCAGCCGGAGCCGGTTGCACGCCTCGCAGAACGGCTCCGTGACGCTGGCGATCACGCCGATCCCGCCGGGGGCGCCGTCGGCGAAGCCGTAGCTCGCGGCGGGCTCGTGGTCCGGCCCCTCCGGGCGGAGCGGGTACACCGCGTCGATGGCCTGGAGGATCCGCGCCGAGGGCACCACCTTGGCCCGCTCCCACGCGTGTTCGGCATCGAGCGGCATGTATTCGATGAACCGGACGGTGTGGCCGTGCTCCCGGGACCAGGTCGCGAAGTCCACGACCTCCTGGTCGTTCGTCCCGCCGATCACGACGCAGTTGATCTTGATCGGCACCAGACCGGCCGCCTCGGCGGCACGGATCCCGGCCAGGACCCGGTCGAAGGCGTCACGCCGCGTCATCTCGAGGAACCGGTGGCGCAAGAGCGAGTCGAGCGAGATCGTCACGCGGTCCAGTCCCGCCTCGGCGAGCGGTACCGCCAGCCGGTCGAGCAGGACGCCGTTGGTGGTCATCGACAGATCGAGGTCCGGCGCCGCGGTGCGGAACATCCGGACGAGGTCGGGCAGGTCGGCCCGGACGGTGGGTTCGCCCCCGGTGACCTTGACCGAGCCGACGCCCAGGCGGACGAACAGCCGCAACAGCCTCGTGAGCTCCTCGAAGGTGAGGATCTCGGACTTCGGGAGCCAGGCGAGGCCTTCGGCAGGCATGCAGTAGGTGCAGCGGAAGTTGCAGCGGTCGGTGACGGAGATCCGCAGGTCGTCGGCGACCCGGCCGAAGGTGTCGACGAGCGGCCCGTCGAGGGGCGGCGGGGTGGACGGGGGAAGCCAGGACTCGGACATGAACCTCTAGCGTACCCCGTTCCGTGTCAGGGCTCGGAGGCGGCTCCCGGCAGCCTGGCCTCGAGCGTTCGAAGGGCGTCGTCGAGAGCGAGATCTCGCTCCCCGGCCGCCCGCCGCCCCACCGCGGCCCCGAGCAGGAACGCCGCGAGCGGCGTGACCCGCCGCTCGACACGGTGGGCCACCGCCCGCGCCGAGCTCAGCAGCCGCGTCGTCTGCTCGGTCGAGAGCGGCTGCTCGCCCAGCGCCTCTGCCAGCTCGTCGATCCACTCCATCGTTCCTCCCTCGTCGCCTGGCGGAACGCTACACGCCGGTGGGTAGGCTCCCCGGAGTGAACGCGCGAACCACCATCCGCTGGTACCAGGCCGCCTCGCGGCTGTGGCTGAGCGCGGCCGCCCTGTCGCTCCTCCTCCCCGAGG
>DATHVC010000155.1:0-10600 GCA_035461565.1 Actinomycetota bacterium | reverse complement strand
GCTCGGGGATACAGTCGCTCATCCGGCTCGGCGCCTCCCTCGCGCCCCACGGACTCGTCCTGAGGCACCCGACCCCGCGGGTGATCCGCCTCCTCAGGCTGCGTGGCCTCGACAATCGACTCTGGACCATCGAGTCCACGGCGCGCTGAACGTCCGATCGTTCGACCCGCCGAAGCGGATCGGAGCGGCCGGTGGAGCCCCGCCAGCGCCGGCGCAGCGGCGTCCTGAGCGTGCGTTCCGCCGGGGCGCTTCCTGCAGTAGCGTCGATCCATGCACGTCCCGTTGGTGGCTGTAGTGGCCGCGTTCGTCCTTGGGCTCCCATCGCCGGTCGACATCACCGGGGCCGACGACCCGTTCGTCGGGTCGGTGACTCGCCTGAACCGGGCCACCAGGGAACTCATGACCGGAAGCTCTTGGCGGCCTGGCTGTCCGGTGCCGCTCCGGGCGCTCCGGCTGGTTCGCGTGACGTATCGCGGATTCGATGGCGAGCCCCACCGGGGCCGGCTCGTGGTGCTTCGACGGTGGGCCGGCGAGGTGCTCGGCGTTTTCGAGGCGATCTATGAGGCCGATTTCCCCATCCGGCGCGTCCGGCTCGTCGACCGATACGGCGCGGACGACCGCGAGTCGATGCGGCGCGACAACACCTCCGCGTTCAACTGCCGCTACATAGCCGGGACGTCCACCTGGTCCCAGCACGCCTACGGGCGAGCGATCGACCTCAACCCCGTCGAGAACCCGTACGTGGACGGCTCTCGTGTCTCCCCCCGGAAGGGGCGGCGGTACCTGGACCGGGACGACGTCCGGCCCGGGATGGTCACGGCCGGCAACGTGGCGTGGACCGCGTTCGATGACCTCGGCTGGGGCTGGGGCGGGGACTGGTCCTCGGTCAAGGACTATCAACACTTCTCGGCGAACGGAAGATGAGTCGGGGGCGGGGCCACCGGCCCCCCCCCCGAGGCCGTGGACGACGTGGGGGTTATCCCACCGGGGGTTCGTGGATCTCGCCGCGCCACGCGCCGGTCTCGGACCCGCGCGTCTCGATGAACTGCTTGAAGCGTTCGAGGTCGTTCCGCACTCGGCGCTCCACCATGCCGAGGGCGTCGCCGGTCTTCTCGAGGGCCCCCTCCGGCTCGTAGTCCACGGCGACGCTCACCCTGGTCCGCTCCCCGCCGTCGGCGGGTTCGAAGAACACCCGTCCGCGGTTGTCCGGGTCACCGAACCCCTCCCAGGCGATCACCTGGTCCGGTACCTGCTCGGTGATCCGAGCGTCCCACTCCTTGCGTTTGCCGCCGATCTCGGCCACCCAGTGGAGCTGCGAGTCGGTGATCTGCGCCACGGACTCGACGCCTCCCATGAAGCGTGGGAACTCCTCGAACTGGGTCCACTGGTTGTACGCCGTCCGTACCGGGACGTCCACCTCGACGGAACGTTCGATCGTCTTCATGCCCGGCTCCTTTCCTCGGTCGTCATCGCGTGCTACCCACCGGAGGCACGAATGCATCGCGACGTTCACTCTCCGTAGACCATTCGGCCGCCCCGGCGAGGCCGAATGGACCCTGCGGGCGGGCGGGCGGCCCCCTACCGTGCCCCGAAACGAAACTCTGGTCCCGGCTTCAGATCGCGGGTCCAAGATGCCGAGAACTACCGGGTCGGGCCCGTGGAGCGCAGGAGGGAAACATGCTGGCGAAGATCCTGATCGGATGGGTCGCCCTCTCCGTTCCCGTCGGGCTGCTCCTGGGGCGCATCCTCCGGCTGGGACACCACCCGCTCGGCCACGGACACGTTCGCCCCGCGGATCCCGTCCGGACCGCCCAGGCTCACCGCGCGGCCCGCTCAGCCTGAACGGCTCGCGTCGCCGCGCGATACCATCGCCGCGTCGCGCTTGCGCTCCTCCTGTCGATCGGCAGCGAGCGCGACCCCGCCGAGCGCCTTGGGACCCGTCCGAGAGGGAGGTCGTCCGGTGTCGGAGACGGTGCTCGGCGTCGTGACCGCGGGGTGGGCCGTCGTGATGGCCCTGGCCCCGGTGCTCCAGATCCGCCGGATCTCGTACTGGGCCGTCATCGGCAACCCGGTGCTGGTCGTTCCGAACTCGCTCGCGTTGCTGACGGGCCTGGCCGCCATCGGGGTGGCTCTTCGGTACCGGTAGGGCCGTCCTCGATCCAGGCCGCACTGGGGGATACGGCCGTTGACCTGCGGTTGCGCGCCGGGGAGGACTCGAACCTCCGACCCGCTGCTTAGAAGGCAGCCGCTCTCTCCACTGAGCTACCGGCGCGTCGGCTTCGGGACCCGGTGGGACGGCGGACCGTCGGCGTGGATCCCGAGGCAAGTGTAGGCGATGACGGCGGCCCGGCCGCGAGCGCCAGGGTTCGGTTCAGGCGGCGCCGGGGACGAGCAGATCTGCAAGCGACCCCACGACGTGATCCGGCACGACGTCGGCGCGCCCCGGATCGGCGTCCGGCCGGGCCGGGTCCCTGACCAGGACCGTGGCGAACCCGGCTCGGACGCCGCCGAGGACGTCGGAGTCGACCCGGTCACCCACCACGGCGACGTTCGCCGCGGACGGCATCCGCGCCCGGGCTCGCTCGAACAGATACGGTTCGGGTTTGCCGACGGCGGTCGCCACGGCTCCGGATCCGACCTCCACCGCCGCCACGATGGCGCCGGTCGCGGGGGCGGGGCCGTCGTGCGTGGGAAAGGTCGCATCGCGATTCGTCGCGTAGAGCCGCGCCCCGCGGCGGACGGCCATCGAGCCGATCGCGAGCTCGCGGTAATCGAACCCCCCGTGGCCACCGACCACGACGAGGTCCGCGTCGAGCCCCGGCCGCCCCTCGAGGACCTCGCAGCCCACCCGACGCATCTCGGCCTTCAGCGAGCCCGAGCCGATCACGAATACCGTCGCACCCCCCAGACCCTCGGCCCGCACGACGTCGGCCGTCGCGGAGGCGGACGTCATCACGTCTTCCTCGGTCGCGGGGATGCCGAGCCCGGTCAACTTCTCCGCGTAGGTCTCCCGGCAGCTGCGAGGGTCGTTCGTCACGAAGACCACGGGGTGGCCCCGTGATCGGAGTCCGGCGATGGCCGCGGCCGCGCCCGGGAGCGCCGTGTCGCCCACGTACACGACCCCGTCCAGGTCGATCAGCCAGCCGTCGTACCGATCGACGAGCAGGCGCCGTGCCATGCGATCAGCGTCCCACATGGCCGGATCGAGGCCGGGCAAGGCCCCGAGTTGACGCTCGACCGCCCGGGGGAGAGCCTCCTGGGAGGCGCGGACACCGCGCCGGACGTGGAAAGGACCGGAGATCGCTACGACGCAGGGCAAAGCGGGTATGTCATCGCGCCGAGGGCCCGTCGCGGCCGAGGCGGCGCGCGTGGTGGTCGAAGGCGTCTGGCCCGAGATCGACGCCGGGCGGTTCGCCATCAAACGGACTCCCGGCGAGGACGTCTGGGTCGAGGCCGACGTGTTCGCCGACGGCCACGACCTGGTCGCGGCGGCCCTTCGGTATCGAGGCGACGGCCAGCGCGAATGGGCGGAGGCCCGCATGGAACCGATCGGTAACGACCGGTTCCGTGGACGGTTCACCGTCGACCGGCTGGGCGAATACCGCTACACGATCGCCGGCTGGGTCGACCGGTTCGCGACGTGGACGCGCGACCTCCGGAAGAAGGACGAGGCCGGCCGGGACCTGTCGGTGGACCTGCTCGTGGGGGCCCAGCTGGTCATGGCGGCTTCGCGCCGCGCCTCGGGGGCGGACCGGGAACGTTTGAAGGCTTCCGCGAAGACGCTGTCCGGCGACGACGACGCCGAGGCGCGGGCCGAGGCCTTCGACCCCGAGCTCGGCCGGCTGATGGACCGGTACCCCGACCGCCGGCACCAGGGCGTCTTCCCGCGCGAGCTTCGCGTCACCGTCGATCCGCCGCTTGCCCGCTTCTCCGCCTGGTACGAGCTGTTCCCGCGCTCGACGGGACGGGTGCGAGGGCGCCATGGCACGTTCGACGACGTGATCGCCCGCCTCCCGTACGTGGAGAA
This sequence comes from Actinomycetota bacterium, assembly GCA_035461565.1. Classification (GTDB taxonomy): domain Bacteria; phylum Actinomycetota; class UBA4738; order UBA4738; family HRBIN12; genus CALGFI01. Next base: position 6,573 of record DATHVC010000155.1, on the reverse strand, counting down.
GCTCGGCTTCGACGTCTTGTACCTGCCCCCGATCCACCCGGTCGGGCACGCCCGCCGGAAGGGTCCGAACAACACGCCGTCGGCGAACCCGGACGACCCGGGGAGCCCGTGGGCCATCGGCGCCCGCGAGGGCGGGCACACCGCCGTCCATCCGGACCTGGGCACCATCGCGGACTTCGAGCGCCTGGTCGCGGAGGCGCGACGGCGGGGGATCGAGGTCGCTCTCGACATCGCGTTCCAGACCACGCCCGAACATCCATGGGTGCTCGAACACCCCGAGTGGTTCCGGCACCGGCCCGACGGCGAGATCCAGCACGCCGAGAACCCGCCCAAGGTGTACGAGGACATCTACCCGCTCGACTTCGAGACGAAGGACCGGCGGGGGCTCTGGGAGGCGCTCCGGGACGTCTTCCGGTTCTGGTGCGATCGCGGCGTCCGCGTCTTCCGCGTGGACAACCCGCACACCAAGCCATTCGCCTTCTGGGAATGGGTCATTTCCGAGATCAAGGCGGAGCGACCGGACGTGGTCTTCCTGTCGGAGGCCTTCACCCGGCCCAAGGTCATGTACCGGCTCGCCAAGCTGGGTTTCACTCAGTCGTACACGTACTTCGCCTGGCGCACCACGAAATGGGAGCTGACCGACTATCTCACCGAGCTCACCCGGACCGGAGCGGTGGAGTTCTTCCGTCCGAACTTCTGGCCGAACACCCCGGACATCCTGACCGCGTACCTCCAGACGGGCCGCCGTTCGGCGTTCGCGGTCCGCCTGATCTTGGCGGCGACGCTCTCGTCCAGCTACGGGATCTACGGGCCGGCCTTCGAGCTCATGGAACACGTCCCCAGGGAGCCCGGCTCGGAGGAGTATCGAAACTCGGAGAAATACGAGGTCCGGACGTGGGACCTCGATCGCCGGGACAGCCTGGCACCGCTCATCACCCGGGTGAACCGGATCCGGCGTGCGAACCCGGCGTTGCAGTCGAACGCATCACTGCGCTTCCACGGCGTCGGCAACGACGAGCTCATCGCCTACAGCAAGTCGACGCCGGACCGATCGAACGTAATCCTGTGCATCGTGAACCTCGACCAGGCCAGCGCCCAGTCCGGCTGGACGGACCTCGCGCTGGATGAGCTCGGGGTGGCTCCGGGCCGCCCGTTCGAAGTCGAGGACCTGCTCACCGGGGCGACGTACGGGTGGACCGGCCCCGCGAACTTCGTTCGGCTGGACCCGGGTGAGACGCCGGCGCACCTCCTTCGGGTCCGGGGGACGGCGTGAGCCGCCGCCCCCCCGCCGCGATCGCGCCGCAGCCGATCGTCAGTGATCCACTCTGGTACCACGACGCGGTCCTCTACGAGCTCCACGTTCGCGCGTTCCAGGACTCCGACGGGGACGGGAGCGGGGACTTCCGCGGGCTCACCCAGCGGCTGGATTACCTGGCCGATCTCGGGGTGACCGCGATCTGGCTCCTGCCCTTCTACCCGTCCCCCCTGCGCGACGACGGCTACGACACGGCCGACTACCTGTCCGTCCACCCGCAGTACGGGACGCTGCGGGACTTCCGAGGGTTCCTCCGCGCGGCCCACGCGCGCGGCCTGCGCGTGATCACGGAGCTGGTGCTGAACCACACCTCGGACCAACATCCGTGGTTCCAGCGTTCGCGCCGAGCGGCCCCCGACAGTCCCGAACGCGACTTCTACGTCTGGAACGACACGACCGAGAAGTACCGCGAGGCGCGGATCATCTTCAAGGACTTCGAGTCCTCCAACTGGGCGTTCGATCACGACGTCGGCGCCTACTACTGGCACCGCTTCTACTCGCATCAGCCCGACCTGAACTTCGACAGCCCGCGTGTCCGTCGCGCCATGCTGAACGTCGTCGACTTCTGGCTCGACATGGGGGTGGACGGGCTCCGGCTGGACGCCGTCCCGTACCTGTTCGAACGCCGGGGGACCAACTGCGAGAACCTGCCCGAGACGCACGCCTTCCTGAAGGAGCTCCGCGAACACGTGGACGCGCGCTACGAGGGGCGGATGTTGCTGGCGGAGGCCAACCAGTGGCCCGAGGACGCCGTTGCGTATTTCGGCGACGGCGACGAGTGCCACATGGCGTTCCACTTCCCGTTGATGCCCCGCATGTTCATGTCGCTGCGCATGGAGGATCGGTTCCCGCTCGTGGACATCCTCGACCAGACCCCGCCCATCCCCGACGGGGCGCGGTGGGCGCTGTTCCTGCGCAACCACGACGAGCTCACGCTCGAGATGGTCACCGACGAGGAGCGCGACTACATGTACCGCGTCTATGCGGAGGACCCGCAGGCACGGATCAACCTCGGCATCCGGCGACGCCTCGCTCCGCTGCTCGGCAACGACCGACGCACGATCGAAGTGATCAACGGGCTGTTGTTCTCGCTGCCCGGAACGCCGGTCATCTATTACGGGGACGAGATCGGCATGGGCGACAACATCTACCTCGGCGACCGCAACGGGGTTCGAACGCCGATGCAGTGGAGCTCCGACCGCAACGCCGGGTTCAGCCGCGCCAATCCGCAGCAGCTCTACCTCCCCGTGGTCATCGGCTCCGAGTACCATTACGAGTCGCTGAACGTCGAGGCGCAGCAGGACAATCCGCGATCGCTGTTGTGGTGGATGAAGCGCCTCATCGCGCTGCGCAAACGCCATCTGGCGTTGTCCCGCGGGTCGCTCGAGTTCCTGTTCCCGGACAACAGGAAGATCCTGGTCTTCCTTCGCGAGCACGAGGGGGAGCGGATCCTCGTCGTCGTCAACCTCGCCCGATCCGTCCAGTACGCCGAGCTGGACCTGTCCCGGTTCAAGGAGCTGGTGCCACACGAGCTGTTCGGGGGCACCGTCTTCCCTCCGATCGGAGACCTCCCCTATTTCCTTACTCTCGGGCCCTATTCCTTCTACTGGTTCCGGCTCGAGCCGCAGACGGTCGAGGCCGAGCTGACCGCTCCCCGGAAGCCGCCCGCGCTCGACGTGGTGGGCTCCTGGCAGAACGTGTTCTCCAAGCGGAACCGGGTCGCGCTGGAGGAGGTCCTGCCGGGGTTCCTGCGCCGCGCGCGATGGTTCGGCGGCAAGGCGCGCCGCATCAAGTCGGTGGAGATCGGGGAGACCGTTCCCGTGAGCGGAAACGGCACGCGGCTGGCCGCCGTGATCGCGATCGTGACGGTCGACTACGTCGAGGGCGATCCCGAGACCTACGTTCTGCCCCTCGGATGCGCCACGCCGGAACGAACGGCGGAGCTCCTCGAGTACAACCCCCGGGCCGTCGTGGCGCGGCTGCGGATGCGAGACGGGGAGCGCGCGCTCCACGATGCGATCGGCGAGCCCGAGCTCCCGTCCTTGCTGCTCGAGGCCGTTCGGCGACGCCGGCGACTTGGCTCGGACGGCCTTCGGCTGGAGGCCAACCCGACCAAGGCGTTCCGCAGGTTGGCCGGGCCACCCGAGGAGCTCGGGGAGCCGCGGCCGCTGCTCGCGGAGCAGAGCAACACCTCGGTCGTGTTCGGGGATCGGCTGGTCCTCAAGCTCTACCGGCGGATCGAGCAGGGCCTGAACCCCGACCTGGAGCTGGGGCGGTTCCTGACCGACCGCGCCGGGTTCGAACACATCGCCCCCGTGGCCGGCGGTCTCGAGCTGCGCCGGGGTCCGGGGCAGCCGACCACGATCGGCATCATTCACGGGTTCGTCCCGAACGAAGGGGACGCGTGGTCCTATGCCACCGACCGGGCTCGCGACTATCTCGAGTCGGCCCTGGCGCACGCCGCCGGCAGGCCGGAGCTCGACGTGCCGGCGCTGACGCTGTTCGACGTGGTCGACGACGGGCCGCCCGAGCTCGCCGTCCAGACGATGGGAGAGTTCCTCGAGTCCGCACGCGTGCTCGGGCAGCGCACCGCCGAGATGCACCGGGCGCTCGCGAGCGATCCCGAGGACCCCGCGTTCTCGCCCGAACGTGTAACCGCGCTCTATCAGCGCTCGCTGTACCAATCGCTCCGCGCCGCGGCGAACGGAACGTTCCAGCTCCTGCGCTCCCGGCCCTCGATGCCCGGGGCGGACCTGGTGCTCGGCGTGCAGGACGCCGTGCTGGACGGGTTCCGGTCCGTGCTGGACATCCGCATCACCGGCTCCCGGCTGCGGATCCACGGCGACTTCCACCTCGGACAGGTGCTCTATACGGGACGCGACTTCGTCATCATCGATTTCGAGGGCGAGCCGGCGCGTCCGCTCGGCGAGCGGCGGATCAAGCGGATGCCGCTCGTGGATGTCTCGCGCATGGTGCGCTCGTTCCACTACGCGGTGAACTCGGTGGCCCGCCAGGGCGACCTCGTCGAGCCGGAGCGCGCGGCGCCCATCGCGCCCTGGGTCCGGCTCTGGTACGTCTCGGCCGCGGGAGCCTTCCTGCGTTCGTATCTCGAAGAGGTCAAAGGCGCCCCGTTCCATCCGCAGACGCGTGAGGAGACCCGGGTCCTCCTGCAGATCTTCCTGCTCGAGAAGGCGCTGTACGAGCTCGCCTACGAGGCCAACAACCGCCCGGACTGGTTGCCGATCCCGGCGACCGGGGTCCTGGAGCTGCTGGAGACCCCGGCGTGAGCCCGGTCCGTCACGACGTCACCCTCTTGTCGGATCAGGATCGGTTCCTCTTCAACGAGGGCACTCACGGGCGGCTGTACGAACGCCTGGGCGCGCACCCCCTGGTGGTAAACGGAGACCCGGGGACCGTGTTCGCGGTGTGGGCCCCCAACGCCGAGGAGGTCTCGGTGATCGGCGACTTCAACGGGTGGAGCCGCGGCGCCGTACCCCTCCTGCCTCGAGCCGACAGCGGGATCTGGGAAGGGTTCGTCCCGGGGGTGGGTCCCGGAGCCCTGTACAAGTTCCACGTCGCGTCGCGGGTCGGCGGGTACCGCGTCGACAAGGCCGACCCGTTCGCCGCGTTCGCCGAGCTCCCGCCGAAGACCGGGAGCGTGGTCTGGGATCCCACGTACGAGTGGGGCGACGCCGAGTGGATCCGCGGTCGGGGCGCGGCCAACGCGCTCGATGCGCCGGCGAGCGTGTACGAGGTTCACCTCGGCTCGTGGATGCGGGAGGGTGACGGGTTCGCGACGTACCGGGATCTCGCGCCTCGGCTGGCCGACCACGTCCGTCGCCTGAACTTCACCCACGTGGAGCTGCTCCCGGTCATGGAGCATCCCTTCTACGGATCGTGGGGGTACCAGTCGACCGGGTACTTCGCCCCGACCAGCCGGTACGGGACGCCGCGGGACCTGATGGCGATGATCGACCTGCTTCACCGTGAGGGGATCGGCGTGATCCTGGACTGGGTGCCGTCCCACTTCGCCTCGGACGAACACGGGCTGGCCTTCTTCGACGGCACGCACCTGTACGAACACGCCGACCCGCGCCAGGGATTCCATCCGGATTGGGGCAGCTACATCTTCAACTACGGTCGAAACGAGGTCCGGAGCTTCCTGTTGTCCTCGGCGATGCACTGGCTCGACCGGTACCACGCCGACGGTTTGCGCGTGGACGCGGTGGCGTCGATGCTCTATCTCGACTACTCGCGCCGGCGAGGTGAGTGGATCCCCAACGAGCTCGGCGGGCGCGAGAACCTCCGGGCGGTGGAGTTCCTCCGGAACCTCAACACGGCGATCTCCGCCGCGCATCCGAACGTGCAGACGATCGCCGAGGAGTCGACGGCTTGGCCCGGCGTGTCCCGGCCCGTGGACGCCGGCGGGCTCGGGTTCGGGATGAAATGGGACATGGGCTGGATGCACGACACGTTGCTGTACCTGTCGAAGGACCCCGTGTACCGGTCCCACCAGCACGACACCATCACGTTCCGGATGTTGTACGCGTTCGACGAGAACTTCGTCCTGCCGCTCTCCCACGACGAGGTCGTCCACGGCAAGGGATCGCTCCTGGCGAAGATGCCCGGCGACGACTGGCAGCGGTTCGCCAACCTGCGGCTGCTCTTCGCCTATCAGTTCGCCCAGCCGGGCAAGAAGCTGCTGTTCATGGGGTCGGAGCTCGCGCAGTGGTCGGAGTGGAGCCACGAGGTCGGGCTGGACTGGAGCCTGCTCCAGTACGGGCCGCACGAAGGCGTGCGGCGGCTGGTCTCCGACCTCGCCGGGTTGTACCGGTCCGAGCCGGGCCTCCACGAGCTGGACCACTCGCCGGAAGGTTTCCAGTGGGTGGACGCCTCCGACCGGGCGGCCAGCGTGATCTCGTTCCTGCGGCTGGGGCGCTCCGGCCGCCCCGTGCTCTTCGCGGCGAACTTCACTCCGGTGCCCCGCCACCGGTACCGGATCGGGGTGCCCGACCACGGCCGATGGGTGGAGCTCCTCAACACGGACGCCGAGGTCTATGGCGGCAGCGGGCAGGGCAACTTCGGAGGCGTGGAGGCAGACGAGATCGCGATGCACGGACGCGGCCGGTCGCTGGCGCTCGTCTTGCCGCCGCTCGCCGCGGTGCTGCTCGCTCCTGAGTCGGGCTGAGCCGGGGATGCGGGTCTGGCCCGGGGCGCCCCACCCGCTCGGCGCCACGTGGGACGGCGAAGGGGTGAAC
>DATHVC010000154.1:0-17949 GCA_035461565.1 Actinomycetota bacterium | reverse complement strand
GTTCAGGACCTGCTCGAAGGCACGGTCGACGTCGTGGTGCTCGATCCGGTCGACGTCCTCGACTGAGCCCTACGCGCCGGGCGGGGCGGCCGGGTACATCTCGCCCTCGCAGTCCGTGGGCAGCGGTCGGGAGTCCGCCGGCCTGGGGCGCTGTCGAAGTCGAACGCGTCGAACAGGGGGGTGGCCATCCGGTCGCGTTCTGCGAGCTGCGGCAGGCCCCAGTTGTCCTCGATGAACCGGACGACCGAGGAGAACTCGCCGAGCTCGTGGCTGACGTGCCCGTGCTTCGCGTACGGCGAGATCACCAGCATCGGCGCGCGGATCCCGAACCCGAGCACGTCCACCTGCGGTGGGGGCACGTGGTCGTAGAACCCGCCGTAGTCGTCCCACGTGAGGAAGACCGCGGTCTCGTTCCAGCTCTGGCTCTCCATGAGCGCGTTCAGGACCTGCGTGGTCCAGTGTTCGCCCCAGCAGAAGCTGTATTCGGGGTGATCGGAGACCTCGAACCGCGGCGTCACCCAGGTCACCGGCTGGAGCCGGTCCTCGCGGATGTGCCGGACCAGGTCGTCCACGGGGAACATGTGCTTCGCCCAGCGCTCCGGGTCCTGGCGGAAGTGCGAGACGGCGGAGAACGCGTTCCAGATGTACCCGTTCTGGTGGGGCGTGGCCGAGTAGCAGGCCCAGGGGGATCCGCTTACGGTCCAGCAGATCGCCGGCCGTTTCGATGTCGAAGCACGGGAACGTCCGGCCGAGGCTTCCCTCGGCGTCCTTGGTCGCGACGTAGGCATTGTCGAGCGAATCACACCCCCACGCCTTGAACAACCCGGTCTCCCTATGCCGACGCTGGAGGTCCTCGCGGTTCTGGACGGGGTTCTCGTACGCCCCGGCCGATTGGGTCGCGATCGTGAAGAGGTGGTTGGGGAACGAAGGCCCGTGCGCCGACGTGAAGAAGTTGTCCAGCAGCACGAACTGCTCGGCCCAGTGCCAGTAGTTCGGCAGGTCCTCGGGGAGGAACTGCGTGTAGGCCCCGCGGTCGGAGGCTTCGTCGCGGTTGAACCCGTCCATCTTGCCTTCGTTCCAGGCCTCGATGGCGCACTCGTAGCAGTGGCGGATGTCCTCCGCGAGGGCGCCTCGGGCGGCCCGCGTGAGCGGCCGCTCTCGCCCGTCGTCCATGCCGACCGTGACGCCGTTCACCCCCGGGAACCGCCCGAACATGTGGTCCGTCGTCCGGTTCTCCTTGACGATGTAGACGGCGCGTTTGATCGGGGATGCGGTGTCGAACCGCGACGCGTCAACCGGATCGGGGGCGGTGCCCATCGGGATCGGGGAGGCCCAGCCGGGCGCCACTGCGGCCGAAGGCTCGCGTGCAGGCGGCCAGGAACCCGCTTCCCGCTGCTACCAGCGAGCCGCGCAGGAACGATCGTCGACTGTGCGGGCGCTGCATGACGGCCCAGTCTACGAAGGCCCAGCCACTACGGGTCGAACGCCGGACCCAGGCAATCGCTGCGGAGAGGCCGCACGTCCGGGGGCCTCGGCTCCTGGTCGAAGTCGAACGCCGAGAGCAGCGGGGTGGCGGCTTCGTCGCGGTGCGTGAGCTGCGTCAAGCCGAAGTTGTCCTCCATGAACCGAAGGACGCTCGAGAACTCGCCGAGCTCGCTGGTCACGAACCCGCGTTTGGCGTACGGAGAGACGATCAACAGCGGCACACGGACGCCGAACCCGAAGTCGTCCACCTGCGGCGGCGGCACGTGGTCGTAGAAGCCGCCGTAGTCATCCCACGTGATGAAGATCGCCGCGTCCTCCCAGTGGGGGCTCTCCATCACGGCGTTCACGATCTCGGTGGTCCAGTTCTCGCCGTGGCACATGCTGTATTCGGGGTGCTCGGAGAGCTCGAACCGCGGCGTCACCCAGGTGACGGGCGGGAGGACTCCGGCCCGAGCCTGCACGACGAACTCGTCCACGGGGAAGACGTGGCTCTGCCAGATCTCCTCGTCCTCGCGGATGTGCCGGACGGCGTCGTAGGCCGACCACAGGTAGCCGTTCTGCTCCTGCGTTGCCGCGTAATACGCCCAGGGGATCCCGGCCTCCATCAGGAGATCGGCCTCGGTGAGGAAGTCGAAGCACGGCGGGACCTTCTTCGACACGCCTTCGCTGTCGTAGACGTGGACGTAGGCCTCCGGGATCGAGTCGCATCCCCACGCCTTGAACAAGCCGGTCTCGCGATGACGCTCGCGCAGGAGGTCGAGGCGTTGCGTCGGGTTGTCATGGGCTCCGCCCGACTGCGCGGCGATGGTATAGAGGTGGTTCGGGAACGAGGGTCCGTGGGCGCTGGCGAAGAAGTTGTCGCCGAGCACGAACTCCTCGGCCCAGTGCCAGTAGTTGGGCAGGTCGTCGGGCTGGAACTGCGTGTAGGCGAACCGGTCCGCGGCCGCGCTGATCGTGGCGAACCCATCCATGGCCCCTTCGTTCCAGGCCTGAAGCGCGCACCGGTAGCAGTGTTTGATGTCTTCGGGGATCTTGTCGAGCGCTCGGGTGAGCGCCCTCGGCTCGCCGCGGTCGACGCCGACGCTGACGCCGTTGGCCCCGGGGAACAGGCCGAACATGTTGTCGAACGTCCGGTTCTCCTTGATGACGAACACGACGTGTTTGATCGGGGTGGTCGTCTCCAGGGACGCCGCGTCGAACGGTTCCGGCGCGGTGCCGTAGTCCAGCGGCGGCAGCGGCTCCCAGGCGGGTGACTCGTCGTTCCGGCAGGCCGCGGCGAGGAGCGTCGCCAGCGCGACCAGCGCGAGGACTCCGATCACCCCTGGCCGGCGGTCGGAATCAGACCGGCTGGAGCTCCCGTCCCTGCTCGTGGGCCAGGAACTCCCGCCAGTAGGCCCGGCCCTCCTCGGGCAGGGTCGAGACGGGGTCGTAGTACGGGTAGTCACGCGTGAGCGCCTCGGGATCGTCGTGTTCGATGCCCGTCCGGTAGTTCTTCTTCCAGTAGGTGATGCCTTTGATCCGGTCGTAGCCACTGGTCATGTGCACCCACCGCTTGCCGACGAACGGCACGTCGCACACGAATCGCGGCGTGGCGAACCCCGGCAGGTATCCCATGATCGCGAACTGGAGCTCCTGCGCCTCCCGTACCGCGAGCCGCCAGTGTTCGCTGTTGGGAATCATGTCGCACAGGTAGAAGTAGTAGGGCATGACCTTGGCGTGGTCCAGGAGCATGAAGGAGAGCTCCAGGATCTGGTTCGGCGTCGTGTTCACCCCGCGCAGGAGCACGCCCTGGTTCCGAACGTCCCGGTACCCCATGTCGAGCAACTTCCGAACCGCCGATCCGACGAGCGGCGTCACCTTCTGGGCCGCGTTCACGTGGGTGTGGATGGCCACCTCTACCCCGCGCTCGTGCGCCCGTTCGGCGATCTCGTCGTAGCCGTGAAGCACCTCGTCCTGCAGGAAGTGCTGCGGGATCCCCATGAGCCCCTTCGTGGCGATCCGAACGTCGCGGACGTTCTCGATGTCCATGAGCGCAAACAACCAGTCGCGCAGCCGCTTGATCGGGACGTTCGCCATGTCGCCGCCCGAAACCACGACGTCGCGGACCGACGGCGTGCGCCGCAGGTAATCGAGCATGGCGTCCCATCGCTCGTTCTGCTTCATCTCGAACTTGTACTTGAGGATCTGCGACGTGTCGTTGCCGACGAGGTCCATCCGCGTGCAGTGCCCGCAGTACTGGGGACAGGTCGGGATCAGCTCGGCCAGCACCTTCGTCGGGTACCGGTGGGTGAGTCCCTCGACCGCCCACATGTCGGCCTCGTGCAGCGAGTCCCGGGACGCCATCGGGTGGGAGGGGAACTCGGGGTCGCGGTCCGCGAAAGCCGGGGCCATGTAGCGGCGAACGGGGTCGGCCCGCAGGTCGGTCTCGTCCATGGTGTTGACCATCTGCGGGGGGATGAGCATCGACATCGTGGCGCGTTCGCGCTGGTCGCGCTCGATGTCCTCGTAGAGGTCGTCGGTCAGGAGGTCACCGAACGCGCGTTTGAGCTCGGCCAGGTTCTTGATCGTGTGGGCGCGTTGCCACTGCGCCGACTCCCACTGCTCGTTCGTGACGTCGGCGAAGCCGGGGAGCCGTCGCCAGTCCGGCTCGACGTAGTCTCGACGCAGCGGGTACTCGAACGGCTGCTCGGCTGCGTGGGCCCGGCCCACATCGCGCCTGGGCCGGTCTCCCGGGCGTTCCTTCCCCGCCTCGTTCATGCCCACGCCTCCAGCGATTCCGTCTTGAACGAACGAATCCTTCCTGAAGGCAATTGTAGCCGCGACACGTCCGGAGAAGCGCGCCGATCGCCGAAGATCCTTCGGAAGCGGTGACGAGGGGTTCGGCGCTGTTATCGGCGTCCGCGCGGGCCGCCGCGGAACGAACCCTCGCGACGGGGGCGACGTTCGAACCGCCCTTGATCCTTGTCCGGGCGGGGCAACCGCAGCCGGAGCGGAGTCGCGCCGGAGCGTTCGTACCGGACCCAGACGTGATCGATCTGCGGCTTGCGTTCGACCTCGCGCCACCCCGCCGCCAGCAGGTGCCGATGGCGACCGGCGGCGTTCTTGCGGAGCTTGTCGGTGTTCGGCACCTTCAGGTACAGGCGCTCCACCCGCGTTTCCTTGTAGTCGGCCACGGCCCCTCAGGGTAGCAGGCGCCACGGCCGAGACCCCCCGGCACGTATCCTGCCGGCGGAGCCGGGGTACAAGCAGCGAACATGCGGGAGGCGACGATGCGGGACCGGGTACGGGACTGGAACGAGCTGGCGGCCCAGCTCGCCGTGGATTCGATCCGCTGTTCGACGGCGGCGGGGTCGGGCCATCCGACCTCCTCGCTGTCGGCGGCGCATCTGCTGGCGGTGCTGTACGCGGAACACCTGCGGTTCGACGTGGCCGATCCCGCGTCGCTCGCCAACGACCGGTTCGTGTTGTCCAAAGGCCACGCCTCGCCGCTGATGTTCTCGGTCCTGAAGGCCGTCGGCGCCATCACCGACGAGCAGCTGATGTCGTTCCGGAGGTTCGGCTCTCCCGTGCAGGGTCATCCCGTGCCGCTGCCGGACATGCCGTGGATCGACGTGGCTACGGGTTCGCTCGGCCAGGGACTCCCGATCGGGCTCGGCATGGCGCTCGCGATGAAGATGGACGGCATCCGCTCTCGAGTCTGGGTGCTGATCGGCGACTCCGAGTCCTCGGAAGGATCGGTGTGGGAGGCCGTCGAGACCGCCCCACACCACGGCGCAGACAACCTCATCGCCATCCTCGACATGAACCGGCTCGGCCAGCGCGGTCCCACGATGCTCGAGTGGGACGGCGAGGCCTACGCGGGGCGCGCCGAGGCGTTCGGCTGGCACACGATCCGAGTCGACGGCCACGACGTGGAGGCGATCCACGCCGCGTACCGCGTGGCCGAAGAGGCCGACCGTCCGGCCATGGTGATTGCGAGGACCGAAAAAGGCCACGGCGTGTCGTCGGTGGCGAACCTCGACGGGTGGCACGGCAAACCCCTCCCCGCGGAGGACGCCGAGCGTGCCATCGCCGAGCTCGGCGGCGAACGCGACCTCCGGATCACGCCACGCAAACCGGAGACGGGCGTCGCGCCGGCCGCCAACGGCGGTGCGGTGAGCCTGCCGACCTACGACGACGGCATCGCCACGCGCAAGGCGTTCGGTGAGGCGCTGGCGGCGCTCGCGGCGAGGCCCGACGTGGTGGCGCTCGACGGCGAGGTGTCGAACTCCACCTACACGGAGGACTTCCAGGAGGTGGCGCCCGAGCGGTTCGTGCAGGCCTACATCGCCGAGCAGAACATGCTCGGCATGGCCGTCGGGATGCAGGCGCTCGGCAAGACGCCATTCGCGGCGACCTTCGCCGCTTTCCTCACCCGCGCGTACGACTTCGTGCGCATGGCCGCGATCAGCCGGGCGAACCTCCGTCTGTGCGGCTCGCACGCCGGCGTCTCGATCGGCGAAGACGGGCCCTCGCAGATGGGCCTGGAGGACCTGGCGATGATGCGGGCGGTGCACGGCTCGACGGTCCTGTACCCCGCCGACGGCAACGCCACGGCGAAGCTCGTGGGCGCGATGGCCGACCTGCGCGGGATCTCGTACCTGCGGAGCACGCGCGAGAAGACGCCGACGTTGTACGAACCCGCCGAGGAGTTCCCGATCGGCGGGAGCAAGGTCCTCCGCTCGAGCGACGACGATCGGGTCACGATCGTCGGTGCGGGCGTAACGGTCTTCCAGGCTCTCGAGGCGGCCCAGGCGCTCTCGGCCGACGGTATCTCCGTCCGCGTGATCGACTGCTACTCGATCAAGCCGATCGACGCGAAGACGCTTCGCCGGGCGCTCGAGGAGACCGGCGTCCTCGTCACGGTGGAGGACCACTGGCCCGAAGGCGGACTGGGCGACGCCGTCCTTGAGGCGCTCGCGGAGGGCGGCGAGCTGTCCGGGCGCGTGCACAAGATCGCGGTCACGGAGATGCCGGGCTCGGGCAGTCCGGAGGAGCTTCGCGACTGGGCCGGGATCTCGGCAACGAAGATCGCCGAGATGGTCCGGGGCGTGCTGGGCGGCTGATCCCTTATCCCGTCTCGAGCGGAACGAGCTCGAACCGGTCCACGTCGATCAGCCCCCGGTCGGTCAGCTTGAGCTCGGGCACGACCGAGAGCGCCAGGAACGACATCGCCATGAACGGTGAAGGAAGGGTCACGCCGAGCGCTTCGTGCGTGACCTGCTCCATGTGGTGGACCGCCGCCGAGACCTCCTCGACCGGGCGGTCCGAGAGGAGGCCGCCGATCGGGCAGGGGACCTCCGCCAGGACCTGGCCGCCCGCCACGGCGACCTGACCGCCGCCCACCTCGCGCAGCCGGTTGGCCGCGGCGGCCATGTCCGCGTCGTCGACGCCCACCACCACGACGTTGTGGGCGTCGTGCGCGTGGCTCGACGCGAGCGCGCCACGTTTCAGGCCGAACCCCCGTACGAACCCGAGCCCGATCCGCCCGGTGTCGTGGTGGCGCTCGATCACCGCCATCTTGGCCAGGTCCCGATCGGGGTCGGCGGCCGCCGAGCCGTTGCTGCGGCCGGGCTCGTCCACGAGCGACTTCGTGACGATCGACCGGGGTTCGACGCCGATCACCCGCACCGGCCCGTTGGCCGAGACCGTGAAGTCGTCCGGCGAGAGCCGGCGCACGTGGATGCTCTTGCGCATCCAATCCGGGGCCGAGACCTTGGGGATGTCCACGGCCCGCCCTGCTTCGGCGACGAGCCGCCCGCGTTTCCACACTCGCTCGGGACGGAAGCCTTCAAGGTCGGGGACCGCCGCGATGTCGGCCACGTAGCCCGGGGCCACGGCGCCGTGTTCGTGGAGCCGGTGGTACCGCGCGGCGTTTAGCGTCCCCATGATCACCGCGTCGGCCGGCGAACAGCCGAGCGCGACGGCCTTGCGGACGATCTCGTTGACGTGCCCCTCCTCGAAGAGGTGGTCGGGCTCGCGGTCGTCCGTGCAGAACAGCGTGTTGGCGGGGCCGTGTTCGAGAACCATTGGCAGGAGCGCCTCGAGGTCACGGGCCGCAGACCCCTCGCGGATCATGATCCACATCCCGAGCCGGCGCTTCTCCAGCGCCTCGTCGTAGGTCGTGCACTCGTGGTCGCTACGAACCCCGGCCGCCAGGTAGGCGTTCAACGCGCGGCCGGACAGGCCCGGCGAGTGCCCGTCGATCTGTCGCCCGCCGGCCGCCTCGATCTTTGCGACGACGTCCGGAACACCGCGGACCAAGCCGGGGAAGTCCATCATCTCGGCCACGCCGATGGCGTTGGGCTCCTCCGCGAGGAATCGAGCGATGTCCTCGGCGGTCACCGTGGCCCCACTGGACTCGAACTCCGATGCAGGGACGCAGGAGGAGACCATGACGAACACGTCGATGGGGACGTCGGCGGCGTGTTCGAGGAGCGCCCGCACCCCGTCGAGACCGAACACGTTCGCGATCTCGTGCGGGTCCAGGATCACCGTGGTCGTCCCCCAAGGCAGGGTAGCCCGCGCGAACTCGTCCACCATGAGCTTGGTGGACTCCAGGTGCATGTGTCCGTCGATGAACCCCGGGAGGAGGATCAGCCCGGAGACGTCGGCGACCTCACGGCCCTCGTAGCCGGGGCCCACACCCGCGACGTAGTCCCCGGCGACCGCAACGTCGGCCTCGAGAAGCTCGCCGGTGAAGACCGAGAGCACCCGGCCTCCCCGGAGGACGAGGTCCGCGGGCTCCTCGCCGCGGGCCACGGCGAGCCGGCGGGCCAGGTCGCTCCCCATGGACGAAGGGTAGCCGAACCGGGCGGTACCATGGCGCCGGCATGCCCGCGCTCGTACCCCCGAAACCCCGCCTGCGCGGCCGCATCCACCAGGTCGCGTTCTTCGTTTCGATCCCGTCCGGCCTGGCGTTGGTGCTGCTCGCCGAGGGGGTCGCGGCGACGGCCGTGACCGCGGTGTACGCCTCGAGCCTCACGGCCGTGTTCGGAACCAGCGCCGCCTACCACCGCGGCTCCTGGTCCGAACGCGTTCTTTCGTGGATGAAGCGACTGGACCACTCGCTGATCTTCGTTCTCATCGCCGGGAGCTACACGCCGGTGGCCGTGCTCGTGCTGAGCGGACCGTGGGAGGTGGTGTTGCTCGCGACGGCGTGGGCGGGCGCGGCCGTCGGCATCACGCTGAAGATGGTGAAGCCGCACGGGCTGGCCGTGGTGAGCTCCGTCCTGTACATGGCCCTCGGATGGCTGGCACTGGTCGCGCTCCCGCAACTCATCGACGGCATGACGCTCCCCGAGCTCGTCCTGATGGTGGCCGGCGGGTGCCTGTACACGGTGGGGGCGATCGTGTTCGCGGCGCGACGGCCGAACCCGCGGCCGGCGGTGTTCGGGTATCACGAGGTCTGGCATGCCTTCATGGTCGCGGCCGCATCGTGTCACTACGCGATGATCGCGCTCGTCCTCCGAAGCTCCTAGCGCCGTCCCTGGTACGCTCTTCTCCGAGGAGCGGCATCGTGCCGTTCCGTGAGGTTCGTTTTCCTCGTTCCTCCTTCCGGTGGTCTCGGGGCAAGGCAACCTCCCCGTGACCCCCCGCGGCCGAGCCCCGGGCACAACCGAAGGAGTCGAACATGACCTCCAGCTTCCTCGACCTCGGCGTATCGAGCCGGGTCGCCGACGTCCTCGCGACGCGAGGCGTCACCGCTCCGTTCCCCGTCCAGGGGCTCGTCCTGGGCGACGCCATGGCCGGCCGGGACGTGCTGGCGCGTTCCGCCACCGGGTCCGGCAAGACGCTGGCGTTCGCGTTGCCGATCGTCGAACGCCTGCGTCGTGAGGACCCCACGCCGGCCGCGCTCGTCCTGGTCCCGACCCGCGAGCTCGCGCAGCAGGTCGCCGACGAGTTCGATGACGTCGCGAGGGCCAAGGGACTCCGGGTGGGTGTCGCGTACGGCGGGGTCCGCGCGCAGGAACAGGCGCGCGGCAACGCGAAGGCGCACGTGCTCATCGCCACGCCCGGCCGGCTCCAGGACCTCGTCGAGCGACGCTCGATCGCCCTCGACCACGTCCGGATCCTGATCCTGGACGAGGCCGACCGGATGCTCGACATGGGATTCCAGCCGCAGGTGGCGAAGATCGTGCGCCGGATCCCGGAGGATCGGCAGACCATGTTCTTCTCCGCCACGCTCGACGGCGCCGTCGGGCACCTCGCCCGAGCGTACACCCGCAGTCCGGTCCTGCACGAGGTCGAATCGCCGGGCGAGACTGCCGAAGGCGTCGCCCACCGGTTCGTCTCGGTCTCCGCGCAGGGCAAGGTCGACGCGTTGATCGACCTTCTCCGGCACGACGACGGGCTCACGTTGGTGTTCGTTCGTACGAAACGCGGGGCGGACCGCCTGGTCCACAAGCTCAAGGCCAAGGGGGTCGCCGCCGAGGCGCTGCACGGCGACATGAGCCAGCAGGCCCGGACCCGGTCGCTCTCACGGTTCGAGACCGGACGGACGCGCGTGCTTGTGGCGACCGACGTCGCCGCTCGCGGGCTCGACCTGGAGAAGATCAGCCACGTCGTGAACTACGACCCGCCGAACGACGACAAGGGCTACGTCCACCGCATCGGTCGGACCGCCCGGGCCGGCAGGACCGGCACCGGGATCACGCTCGTGACCGCGGACCAGCAGGGCGACGTGGGACGGATGGCCGCCCGTCTCGACCTTCACCAGGAGTTCGAGAGCGAAGGCATGAAGGTCGCGCCGCCGCGCGTCGTCTATTCGGCCTCGGGCCGCGGACGGCGCTCCGGTCTGCGCGCGCCGAAACGTCGTCCGTTCTGACGGTTCGGCGCGCTTCGCCGGAGCTCAGGTCACCTCGAACGCCGTGCGCATTCCCTCGGCGTAGTGGGCCTCCTGCTCGTCGTCGTCGTAGATGTTGCAGATGAGGACGTAGTTGCCGGCCTCCAGATCGAAGGTGCCCGACTCGGCCTCGCCGGGAGGGAACTCCTCGATCTCGCCGATCACCTCGATTCCCTCGCCGTCCTCGTTGACCGCCCCGTCGTCGTTCGTCGGCAGGTCGCTCGGTCCCAGGTCGGTCTTGACCACGACGAGCTCGTGGACGTCCTCGGGCCCCTCGTTGGTGGCCTCGAACGTCACGCTGCCAGCACCGGTCGAGCTGGCGGCCGGGATGATCGCGAACTCCTGGAGGGTGACGGCCACCGTCGACTCTTCGTCCTCGCCGCCACACGACGACATCAGGACCACGATCGGGGCGAGCAGCCACACCAGCAGACGCGGCCAGGTGCGGCAAGCGTCGAAACGCACCATCGAGACTCCTTCCGGAACGAGTTGCTGTGGGAGACGCTGCAGTGTAGGGAGTGGACGGATGGCGTTGGCGGCTATGACGCCAGCGTCATCGAACGGTCATTCGCCCGTCATGCTCCGGACCGCCGAGCATGACAGGGCCGTCATCTGCCCGCTGCGAGCTCGGCCGCATCGGCCTAGGATGCGGCGGTGACTCGGGTCCTGGTGGTCGACGACGAGCCCCGGATCACGAGCTTCGTCGCCCGGGCCTTGTCGGCCGAAGGTTTGCAGGTCGACGCCGTTCAGGACGGGCGGCGTGGACTCGAGCTGGCCAGGACCGGACGGTACGGCCTCGTCGTGCTCGATCTGCTCCTTCCGGGGATCGACGGCGTGAGCCTGCTTCGAGACCTCATGCGAACCCGCCCGGAACAGCGGGTGCTGGTCCTGTCGGCGCTGTCGGACGTCGAGTCGAAGGTCGAGTGCCTGGAGCTCGGCGCATCCGATTACGTCCCGAAGCCGTTCTCGATCGCGGAGCTCGTGGCCCGGGTCCGCGCACGCCTGCGGCAGCCGGCCTCCGGCCCCGGGGAACGCCATCTCCGGCTGGGCGACGTTCGCCTCGACCTGGTCCGGCGCGTTGCCGATGTCGGGACCGGTGAGGTGTCGCTGCCCGAACGGGAGTTCCTCCTCCTGCGACATCTGATGGAGCTCGGCGGGGACGTGTGCGGTCGTCACCGCCTTCTCGAGGAAGTCTGGGGCTACGGATTCGACCCGGGGAGCAACGTCGTGGACGTGTGCGTTGGGCGGCTGCGCGCGAGGCTCGGCTCCGACGTCATCGAGACCGTCCGTGGGGTGGGATACCGGTTCGGCCGTGTCTAGGCGCTGGCCAGAGGCGTTGTGGGGGGCCTTCGCGCTCGCAAACGTGGCCGCGATCCTCGTCCTCGCGGACTGGGAGACCATCCCCTTCCATTTCGTGTGGGTCAGCCTGACGCTCCTCTACGGGTTCCGCGTCTGGTCCCCCCGGGCCACGGGCATCCTGCTCGCGGCCGTGGTGATCTCGACCGGCGCCGCGCTCGCGGTCGCGATCTCCCGGGCGGACGATGGGCTCGACGAGCTCGCCGAGGTGCCACTGATGGCGGCGATGTTCCTGGCCACGGTCTGGCACGCGCGCCGGCGGCAGGCAGCGGTGGAGGAGGCCGAGCGGATGGCCGACACGGAGCATCGGCTCCTGGAGCGCCAGCGGGAGTTCGTCCGGGACGCGTCTCATGAGCTGAGGACCCCGATCACGGTCGCCCGGGGACACGCGGAGCTGCTCCTGGCCTCGGCAACGGATCCTCAGACGATCGGCGACGCCACGATCGTGATCGATGAGCTGGGCAGGCTGTCCCGGCTCTCGGAGCGTTTGCTGCTCTTGGCCGCGGCCGAGGACGCCGACGCGATCCGTCTGGGCAGGGTCGACGTCCGGGATCTCGTGGAGGGGATCGGGCATCGGTGGAGCGCGGCGGCGCCCCGCAGGTGGCGAACCCGGTCCGAGGCCTCGGGGACGATCCTGGCCGACGCGGACCGGCTGCGGGACGCGGTGGACGCCCTCGTCGAGAACGCCACTCACGTCACCGAGCCGGGCGACGCGATCACCGTGACCGGTCGGGCCGAGGGGGACCGCTTCGTCCTCGAGGTGTCCGACGACGGTCCGGGGATCGAGCCCGATCGCCTCCCCACCCTCTTCGAGCGGTTCACCCGAACCGACGCGCCCCGCAACCGGCGGGTCGGCGGGACCGGGCTCGGCCTGTCGATCGTGCGGGCCGTCGCCGAAGCCCATGGCGGCTGCGTCGACGTGACGAGCAGCCCGGGCGCCGGCGCGACCTTCCGCCTCGTCCTTCCGGGCCTCGAGCCCGACGGGCCGCCTCTGTCGCGGAGTGCGCGCTGACGTTCGGTTCGCTCAGCACCCGTCCTCGTCGGGGAGCAGCGGCCGGAAGACCAGGCCGACCTCGTCGCCGTCGGCGACCCACGGGGTGAGCTGGTTCGCCCGCTCGGCCAGCGGCAGCAGCAGGTCGAGGTCGTCGCCGGACACCACGCCGCACCGGTAGTCGGGCAAGTTCCGGTCCGGCTCGCCGAACTCCGCGGGGGAGCCCTCCAGCGGCCACTCGATCGGTTCCTGCTCGAGCTCGGGGTCGCCCTGATAGGGCATCACGTAGACGCGCATCTCCTCGGGGACGAAGGGTTCGCTCTCGCCGAGCGACCCCTCGGGGAGCCAGCTCTCCAGGTCGCCGAGCTTGGTCCAGAACGCCGAGAGCGCCGCCCGGGCCTCGACGTCGACGTCGGGGCAATCGGCGGTCATCTGGTCCTCGAAGCCGAGCGCGTACGCGGAGACGGTGTGGGTCCGCCCCTCGGCGGAAACGGTGAAAGTGGTCGTGGGGACGTCCGTCACGCAGGGGTAGTCGTAACTGGCGTCGTCGTCCAGGAGACCCACCCGCCTTGCCTCCTCGAGGATGGCCTGCACGCCCTCCTCGGTGAGCCGGGTCACCTGCAGGTTGGGCAGCGCCGGGCCGGGATAGATCTCGATGACCGGCCCGGTCACGATGAGGCGGCCGTCGCCGTACAGGGAGAAGCCCGGGATCTCCCGCAGCGTGAACTCGACCGGAACGAATCCCCCGCCGGTGTGGACGCGGAGCACGAGCTCGTCGGCTCCGCTCGGGTGCTCGATCCCGTCTCCCCCGGATCCGGGTCCCTCGTCGTCGCCCACGCCACCACACGCGGCGAATACGAGCGCGACGAGAAGGGCGAATGCAGCGGTTCTTGCCTTCATCGGACGCCTCCGTAGTCTGGTTGGCGGCTTTGACGGTGCCGGTTGGCCTCGAGGTTCCGGTCGGACCGGCCCCGGGTCGAGCCGGCGCGTGCGGGGTACCCTGCGGCACGATGGGCACGATGCGCGCCCTGCGCAAGACGAGCACGGGACCGGGCGCCGACCTCGTCGACGTTCCCGTCCCCGAGCCGGGCGAAGGCGAGGTGCTCGTCCGGGTCTACGCCGCCTCGATCTGCGGGACGGACCTGCACATCTACGACTGGAACGAGTGGGCGCAAGGCCGCATCCCCCGAGTTCCGATGACGTTCGGCCACGAAGTCGCCGGATGGGTGGAGGCGGTCGGGCCCGAGGTGCATCACCTGCAACCCGGCTCGTTCGTCGCCGTGGAGACCCACATCGCGTGCGGCCAGTGTTCGACGTGCCGCACCGGGCGAGCCCACATCTGCCGGAACCTGAAGATCCTCGGCGTGGACACCGAAGGCGCCTTCGCCGAATACGTCGTCGTCCCGGCCAACAACGCCTGGGTGGTCGGGGAGGGGATCCATCCCGACCACGCATCGGTGATGGAGCCGTTCGGGAACGCGGTGCACGCCGCGTTCGGCACCGAAGGCGGCGAAGACCTGCTCACCAACCCGGTTGCCGTGCTCGGGTGTGGGCCGATCGGCCTGTTCGCCGTGGCCATCGCGAGAGCGCTCGGCGCCTGGAAGGTGTTCGCGGTGGAGCCGAACCCCGACCGCCGCTCGCTCGCCGGGAAGATGGGCGCCGACCTGTTGATCGATCCGACCGCCGAGGACCCCGTCGAGGTGGTGCTGCGGGAGACCGACGGCGAGGGCGCGGAGGTGGTGCTCGAGATGTCGGGGAACGCCGCCGCCATCGACCAGGGGACCAGGATGGTCGCCAGGGGCGGCCGGATGTCGCTCCTCGGTCTGCCCGACGGGCCGGTGACGCTGGACGTGAACGACCAGGTGATCTTCAAGGAGGCGCGGATCCTGGGCATCACGGGTCGCGAGATGTTCCGGACGTGGCAACAGACCACGACGTTGCTCTCGACGGGTCGAGTGGACATCTCGCCGGTGATCACGCATCGACTGCCGCTCGACCGGTTCGACGAGGCCTTCCGAACGGCGGCCTCGGGTCACGCCGCGAAGGTGATCATGTTCCCCAACCGACACGATGGAGCCTGAGTTGGCCGCGTTGGACTACCTGAAGGAGGAGCTGGCCGAGCTCGAGGCGCACGGCCTGGCCATCCATCCACGGACCCTGGAGGGGCCGACGGGCGCGAGGGCGCGCTTCGACGGTCGCGACGTGATCAACCTCGCGTCCAACAACTACTTGGGGCTGGCCAACCATCCGCGGATGAACGCCGCGGCGTCCCGAGCGGCGCTGGAGCTCGGGGCGGGGACCGGTGCCGTGCGCTCGATCGCGGGGACGATGTCGATGCACCGGGAGCTCGAGCGGCGCTTCGCTGAGTTCAAGCACGCGCCCGACGCGTTGATGTTCCAGTCGGGGTTCACGGCGAACGCCGGGACCGTGGCCGCGATCCTCGGCAAGGAGGACGTGATCGTCTCGGACCGCTTGAACCACGCCTCGATCATCGACGGGGCGCGGCTGTCGCGCGCGGAGATCAAGGTGTTCGAGCATCGCGATGCCGAGCACGCTGACACGTTGCTCGCCGAGACGGCGCGGCCGGGCCGTCGGCAGCTCCTCATCACCGACGGCGTGTTCTCGATGGACGGCGACATCGCCCCGCTGCCGGACCTCGTCGAGGTGGCTGAGCGCCGCGGCGCGATCATGATGATCGACGACGCCCACGCCTCGGGGGTCCTCGGTCGGGGTGGCGCGGGAACCGTGGACCACTTCGACCTGCACGGGCGGGTGGACGTCCAGGTGGGCACGTTGTCGAAGGCGATCGGCGTGCTCGGGGGGTTCATCGCGGGGCCGCCCGAGCTGATCCTGTGGCTGGTGAACCGGGGGCGCCCCTATCTGTTCTCCACGAGCGCGCCGCCGGCGGTGACGGTGGCCTGCCTCGAGGCGCTGGATATCCTCCACGACGAACCGCAACGGCTCGAGCGGCTGTGGAGCAACACGCGGTTGTTCAAGGAGGGACTCCACGCCCTCGGCTTCGACACCGGCCACAGCGAGACGCCCATCACCCCCGTGATCACGGGGGAGGAGGAGGTCACGCAGGCGTTCGCGCGGCGGCTGTTCGAGGAGGGCGTGTTCACACCGGCGATCGTTTACCCCACGGTCGCCAAGGGCCGGGCTCGGGTCCGCACCATCGTGACGGCCGACCACACCGAAGACGACCTGCGCGAGGCGCTCCAGTCGTTCCAACGGGTCGGCCACGAGCTCCGGATCCTCTGACCCGCCCGTCCGGGGCGGCCCCGGTTCTGGAGAGCCGGGGGGTTGCAAAAGACCCCTTTCGAAAGTATCCTTTCACATATGCCGACCGAACGGGAATCGACCCGAGTCGAGCCGAAGACCCTCCGGCTGACCGAACCCGCCCAGATGCGGGCGCTCACCCACCCCTTGCGCCTGCGGCTGCTCGGGCTCCTCCGATCCGAGGGACCGGCCACCGCCACCACGCTGGCCGGTCGCCTCGGCGTCTCCCCGGCCCTGGCGAGCTACCACCTGCGGCAGCTCGGCTCGCACGGGTTCATCGAGCCGGCTCCGGAGCTGGCCCGGGACGGCAAGGAGCGGTGGTGGCGCGCGACGCACGAGCGGACCAGCTGGTCGACGGCGGAGTGGCTGGACACGCCCGAACGGGTCGACGCCGAGCAGGCCTTCGGCCGGGAGATCGTCCGAGCGGTGGCCGAGCGCGGGCTCGAGTGGGTGACCGAGGCGTCGACCTGGCCGCCGGAGTGGGTCGATGCCGCGGACATGAGCGACTGGCTGCTCGAGCTCACCGCCGAGGAGGTGCGAGAGCTCCGCGGCGAGCTGCACGAGGTCATCGATCGCTGGTCCCGACGGCCTCGCCGCCCGGGTACGGAACGCGTTCACGCCGTCACGCAGGTGTTCCCTCGCCGGCGGGCCGACCGATGACGAAGACGGCGCTCAGGACCCGGCGGCCGCTCCTCGCGATCTTCGGCGCGAACGCGGTCTCGCTGACCGGGAACGTGGCCGCGCTGGTCGCGATCCCCTGGTTCGTCCTCGAGACCACGAACAGCGCCAGCAAGACCGGCATCACCGCGGCCGCCGCCTTGCTCCCGGTCGTCCTCTCGGGGCTGTTCGGCGGCGCGATGGTGGACCGGCTCGGCTACCGGCGGACGAGCGTGTTGTCGGACCTGGCGAGCGCCGGCGCCGTGGCCGCGATCCCCCTGCTGCACTCGACCATGGGCCTCGAGTTCTGGCAGCTGCTCGTCCTGGTGTTCCTGGGAGGTCTCCTCGACGCGCCCGGGGGAACGGCCCGGACGGCGCTGCTCCCGGAGGCCGCGCAGCGCGCGGGCTGGACCTTCGAGCGGGCGACCGGGATGACCGCGGTGGTCGAACGCGGGTCCCGCCTGGCCGGGGCGCCTCTCGCGGCCCTGCTGATCGGCGTGGTCGGTCCGACGAACGTGTTGTGGATCGACGCGGCGAGCTTCGTGGTCTCGGCCGCGATGATCGCGGCCGGCGTGCCGAGGCCGACCTCCACGGTCGATCGGGGGGCGTCCTCGTACCTGCAAGAGCTCCGGGAGGGGTATCGCTTCCTGCGGCGTGATCGAACGCTCGGCACGCTCGTGTTCATGGTGAGCGTGACGAACGCGTTCGACGCGGTGACGATGGTGGCGCTTCCCGTGCTCGCGCACCGCGTCTACGGAAGCGCGACGAGCCTCGGCCTCATGATCGCGGTCGGAGGGGCGGGAGCTGTCGTCGGCGCGCTGGCGTTCGCCGTGGTGGGGGAGCGCCGGTCCCGGCGTGCCCTGTTCACGTGGGGATTCATCGTGATCACGGTCTCCTACCCCGTTGCGGCGGTGTTCCCGCCCCTGTGGATCCTGCTGGTGGCGAAGGCGATCTCGGGTCTGGCGTCGGGACCGATCAACCCCGTGATCGACACCGTCTACTTGGAACGCGTACCGGCAGGCGTTCGCGGCCGCGTCTTCGGCGTGACCCACGCCGCCGCGTGGATCGCGATCCCGCTCGGAGTGTTGCTCGGAGGGTCGATCATCGACCTGATCGGGCTCCGCGCCACGTTCCTCGTCACCGGCGCCGCCTACCTGGCGGTGACGGTCACCGCGCGGTTCAGCGACGCGCTGCGCGGGCTCGACCGGCGCGTTCCGGACGAACCGCTCGCGGAGACGGCGCCGGCCGCGTAGCGGCGCGGGCGCGTCTGGCCGTCACCTTCGAGGCGATCCCGCCG
>DATHVC010000153.1:0-6938 GCA_035461565.1 Actinomycetota bacterium | reverse complement strand
TCGGCGCCGGGGTGCTCCATCACCAGGTCCCAGACGATGCGTTCGCCTCGTGTTCCGGCCTCCGCGAGCAGGCCGGTCTGGTCCTCCGCGTGGAAGATCACGACGTGCGGGCGCTCGCTGCCGCTGTCCGTCATCGCCGGGAGCAGCACCTCTTCGACCTCCGACAGGCGCACCGGTTGCCGGCTCTCCACCCGCGCGTAGTTCACGTCGTGGATCTTCGGGAACCGGCGATCGGAGACGACCGCGCCCCACCACGACGCCTCGACCCGGTCGAACAACGCGTCGTTGGCGCGCCACAGGCGCAGGAGCGGCTCCAGGTCCACCGGCCTATGTTCGCAGCGGCGTGCGTTACGGTGTCGGCGTCGTGTGCCGGGCGCTAAAGGTGTTGTGCGTCGCCGAGGATGCCGAGTCCCTCGCCGCGCTGAAGCGAGCCGCGGTCTCGGCCGAGTGGGAGCTCGCGCCGGGGGCGGCCTCGGAGGTGGAGGCGGTGCGTCAGCTGCACGAGGTCCGGCCGCACGTGGTGGTGGCGTTCGGGCCGTTCGAGCGATTCGTGGCCAGGGCCCTCGAGGCCTACCCGGCGCTTCGCGTGATCACCGACCGGGACCTGCCCGGGGCGAGCGTCGTCGCGACCTCGCTGGACGAGGTCCGGGGCGCCGTGATGGGGCGGCCCCGCCCGGGCGGTCCCGTCCGGTCGTAGCCTCCTAGTCAGCCCGGGGGGCTACGCTCGCGCTGATCGCGCTCGCTCCTTGAGCCCCCCGAACCCCCCTAGCCGCAACCCCCCCAGGCGTTCCACGAACCCGCGGCGGACGCCATCCGGATGGACACGATGACGTTCGCCCGGGCGTTGTAGACCGATCGATTGGGCTGGCCCCAGCGGTCGGCCCGGCCGGGCCAATACCGCACGGCCTGCTGGAACAGGCCGGCGTAGCCGTTGGGGTTGTGGGCGTCGGGCTCGAGCTGGGACTCGCAGTCGGCGATGGCGACCGCCTGCTTCGGCGTGCCGGGGCTGCCCCAGCGTTCGGCCGCGCATTTGATCAGCTGCCGGATGTGCCAGGTTCCTCGAGTCCAGTCGTAGCCGCAGACCTTCTTGGGGACGGTCTGCCCGGCGCTTGCCGTGGCGGGTGTGCCGGCCACGAACAACGCCGTGGTGAGGGCCGCCGCGACGAACGCGCGGCGGCGATGGATATGTCGAACCATGTGGATGTTCACCCCCGCGGTGGCCGCCGGGCTGGATGCCGGGGCCGCGCCGGTCCGAGCGGGCACGTCGGGCCGACCCGCGGCAGGTCGTGGGTGCTCGATCACCTCCTTCTGGTCGTGGTCTCGACCTGCGACACGCCCACGCCGCTCGTCGCTCCGTCCCGCGCTCGAGCGCCAGCCGTCACCGGGCGTGACGAACCAACGATCGAGACGGGAGGGAGGGAACGGGCCGAACGGCCGTTCGCGTCGGTTCGACCCTATCAGGCGTCAACGACGATCCACCCGGTACGCTGACGGAGTGCCGAGCACGGTCCTGCTTGCGGCCCCTCGAGGCTATTGCGCCGGTGTGGAACGCGCCGTGGATGCCGTCGAACGCGCCCTCGAGACGCACGGCGCGCCGGTGTACGTCCGTAAACAGATCGTGCACAACGCGCACGTGGTCCGTGACCTCGAACGGAAAGGGGCCGTCTTCGTCGAGAACGAAACCGACGTGCCCGAAGGCGCCGTCGTCGTGCTGTCCGCGCACGGGGTTGCGCCGACCGTCTACGGGACCGCCCGGTCCCGGGCCTTGACGGTCCTCGACGCCACCTGTCCGTTGGTCACCAAGGTGCACCTGGAGGCTCGTCGGTTCGCCTCGTCCGACCGGACGATCGTGTTGATCGGGCACGCCGAGCACGAGGAGGTCGTGGGTACGACCGGCCAGGCGCCGGACCGAACGATCCTGGTGCAGAACGTCGCGGAAGCGGCGGCGTTGGCGGTGCCGGACCCGGAGAACCTGTCCTATCTGACCCAGACCACGCTGTCGGTGGACGAGACGAACGAGATCATCGCGGTGTTGCGGCAGCGGTTCCCCTCGATCCAGGGGCCGCCGCGGGAGGACATCTGCTACGCGACGCAGAACCGCCAGGACGCGGTGAAGGAGGTCGCCCGGCGCGCGGACGTGGTCCTGGTGATCGGCTCGGCCAACTCGTCGAACTCCAACCGCCTGGCCGAGGTGGCCCGCGAGCAGGGGACGCCGGCCCATCTGGTGGACGACGAGACCGAGGTAGACCCGGCGTGGATCCGCGACGCCGAGGTCGTCGGGGTGACGTCTGGCGCGAGCGCCCCCGACTGGCTCGTCCGGCGGATGCTCGACTGGCTCGCCGAACACGGAGCCACCGAGGTCGAGGAGGTCCGCCTGGCCGAGGAGCGACTTCGCTTCTCGGACGTCCGAGTGTAGCCGGTCCAGCTCCAGGCGGAGACCCGGTCCCGGTCGTCGTCCTCCACCTTGCCGGGACGGGCGCGAACGTACACGAACGCGTCGCGCCCGGAGGCCAGGAACGGCAGAAGGCCGCTGCAGGGACCAGGGGGCGCTTGGCCGAGAGACGGTTCAGGCCTCGAGCGCCGGCGCCGGGACCCGGCAGAGCCGCTCGAGCTCCTCGACGCCGTCTTCGGGCCCGACCGCGATCAGCCGGTCCTCGGCCCGGATCTGGAACGGGCCCCTCGGGCGGTAGATCCACCGGGGCCCCCGCTGCACGGCCAGCACGAACATGCCCGTCTCGGTCTCGAGCCGCAGGTCCCTCAGCGTGCGGCCGTCGGCGGGAGCGCTGGGGTCCACCACGATCTGCGCGCTCGTCTCGTCCGTCTCCTCCAGCGCGAGCTGCACGACGGGGTGGAGGACCTCACCGTGTTCGACGTACCACGTCATGTCGCGGGCCGCGTCGCACATGTATTCGCTGGCCGAGGCGATCCGGAGCAGCCCGCGGAGCTCGTCGGGATCGCGCGCTTCGGGCGACGCCCGCAACACCCAGGATTGGAGCTCGTCGTGGAGTCGGTCGCTCCGTTCCTCGAGCGCGCCGACCTCGGCCGCCAGCGAGCGGTTGTTGAACAGCAGCGCCGAATAGGCCAGGCCGACCGCCGCCTCGGACAGGTCCTTCAGCTCGACGAGCAGGTCCACCGCCCGGTCCAGCTCCGACAGCGGCGGCAGCTCGTCGTCCGGCGGCTCGGGCAGCGGCGGAGCGCCGGCCAGCTCGCGGACCAGGTTCACCCCTTCTTCGGGCCCCCGCACGAGGAGCACGTCGCCTTCGGTGACCACGTCCTCCGGTCCCGGGTCGAACTGCCAGTCCAGGCCGCTGCGAACGGCCATGACCCACATGCCGGTCTCGGTGGGCAGCGACAGGTCGCGGAGCGATCGTCCGATCGCGGCCGAGCCCTCGCGCACCTTGACGCGGGCGGTCATCTCGTCCGCGTGGCGGAGGTCCCGGCGCAGCGCGTCGGGGATCCCGAGCCGGGCTTCGACCACGCGGCCGATGTCGGAGGCGGCGTCCCCGACCTTCTCGATGGCATCCGCGATCCACAACACCCCGGCCATGCCTTCGGCGTCTTCGGGAGAACGCGCGGCGAGCATGGCGGTCGTGCGAAGGCGCCGCAGGTGGTGGTTCATCCGCTCCTCGAGACGTTCGACCTCGCGGGCGAGCTTGGGCTCGTCGAAGAACACGGCGGCGTACGCCAGGTCCACCATGAGCTCGGAGGCGTCTTTGGCCTCGACGAACAGGTCCTTGACGCTCTTCGGTTCGTCATCCATGCGGGGTCACCCCCGATACTGCCATAGCCAAAACGAACGCGACGACGCCGAGCAGGTCCATCACGCCCGTGCTCAGCGGGACGCTGTGGTTGTCCGGGTCCAGGCCGAAACGTGTCGTGCCGACGGCCAGGTAATAGCCGAGGACCAGGATCAGCGGGAGCAGCATCAGGCCGGCCAGGACGGTTCCACCGATCGTGGCGGCGGCTCCGGGGGTGGCGTGGCCGACCACCGTCGCCAGCCCGTATCCCAGCACACCGATGAGCAGGAAGATCGAGAACCCGGACGCCACGACCAGGCCGCCGTCCACGAGCGCCGGGGGCTCCGGCACGCCGCGAGCCGTGATCACGCCGAGTTGGAGCTTGGACGACAACCGCGAGGCCAGGATGCCGCCGAGCGCCCCGGCCTGCGAGATGAGCGGCGGCACCAGGATCAACAGCCCCGGATACCGGAAGAAGCGGTCGGACTGGGCTTCCAGCAGCGTGCCGGCCAACACGTCGAGGATCGGAACGATCAGGAAGACCCCGGTCATCTCGACCAGGATCCGGTTGATGCCCGGCTCGAGCCGCAGCCCCACCAGCACGCCGGCGATGGCGACAACGAGGCAGAACGCGGCGATGACGTCGCTCACGATCTCGGATCGCACCAGGAACGTCGCCAGGAACAGGGAGGGGATCGTCACCATGTCGCCCACGGCGGTGACGATCGGCGTGGCCACCGCGTCCAGGTCGTAGCCGCGGCGGAACGTCACGACCGCGAGCGCGATCGTGGCGACGAGCACGAGCGCGGCGCCGAGCGTCCCACCGACCACCGAGATCGTGATCAGCGAGGGCAGGGAGATCGACGGTTCGCCGAACACCAGCGCCGAGACCCAGGCCAGAACGGCGATGTACAGCGATGAAGACATCGTCAGGACGAGCCCGACGGCGGCGTTCTGCCGCAAGACGCCTCCGGGACGCAACGACGGTTCGAACAGGCCCGCCGCGATGTTGGTTCCGAGCCGCGCCGCCGTCGTCCCGGAGATCACACCCCGCATCCCGACCGCGGCCGGGATGAGGATCAGGAGGCCCGGCAGCTCCTCGAGGGTCCCGGCCATGCCGCCGAGCGCAAGGCCGGCCACGAACGCGGCGAGCGTCGAGACGACGAGGGCCACCAGCGCCTGGCGAAGCGTGCGACGTTCGGCGCGCCAATACGCCCACAGGCGCGATGCCCGCCGCTGGATCGCGTTCGGGATTCGCGCGGGCATCTGCCACCCACCATCGGATCGGCCTCCTCGCTGCCGGGCCCGATCGGGCCCGGCACGTCCCCTCGGCCGGCCCGGATGGCCCGGCACAGTATCGAGGCGGGGCCGGCAGGTCGCAACCGCGGGTTACCCGTCGACCCAGTCGCGCGTGAGGAACAGCCAGAAGGCCAGACCCGCGTATGGCCCGTACCGGCGGAACCGCCGAGTGATGGCGGCGTCGGTGACCATCTTCCGGCCCACCTTCTTCGCGTACGTGGGCCGGGTCCACGAGTCGAGGATCAGCCGGTGGTACCGGCCGAGCGTCATCATGATGTGTGCGGCGGCGTAGGGCCCGACACCGGGCAGGGCGAGCAGCCGCGCCTCCAGCTCGGCGTCGGGAAGTTCCTCGACGCTCGCGCGCCCGAACCACTCGAGGTCGAGCTCACCTTCGGCCTCGGCGCGCGAGAGCTCGACGAGGTAGGCCCCTCGATACCCCGCGCGGGCGGTGTCGCGGTAGAAGGACTCGCCGGCCGCCGCCATGACCTCCGGGGTCGGGAAGGCTTTTCCCCAGGGACCGTCACGCCGAACGCCCACCGCCGGATCCCCGAGGTGCTCGACGATGGCGTGCACCATGCGGACCGTGGCCGACCAGGCGCAGTTCGTCGTGCAGATCGTCTTCACCACGTCCTCGAAGACGCTCGAGCCCTGCACCATCCGGCCGGCGCCGGTCGTCGCCCACGACAGGTCGGGGTCGGAGGCCGCCGTCGCGTAGAACGCGGAAAGATCGGCGTCGAGCCGCAGGACGTGCCGGACCGAGCCGAGCAGCTCCGCGGCCAGGGTGGGCGAGGGCCGGGGACCGAGGACGAACACGCGCGCCCGTCCATCGCGACCGCGTTCGACGCGGACGACGCGCGGTCGGCCCCGCCGCGGCCGCAGCGTGACCTCGGTCGCGCGGTAGTCCGGATCCGGGCGCATCGGCGGCAGGTCGACGAACCCGTGGGAGTTGAGCGTTCGGACCAGGTCCACGGGCTCACCTCCGGCCCCCACGAGCCGGAGCTCGAGCGCGCCGTCGCGCACCGTCACGATCGCTCCTCGAGCCGCTGCCGCTCTCGCCAGGCCCGCACCTTGGCCCGGTTGCCGCACGCGGACATCGAGCACCACCGCCCCGACCGGTTCCGGGAGCGGTCGTAGAACACGGAGCGGCACGTCTCGTCGGCGCACTCCTTGAGGTGCCCCCACGAGCCGTCGAGGTCGGCGAGGAACACGATCGCGAGCAGGCGGCCGAGCGCGCCGGCGACCCCGCGCGCCTCCGGAACGAGGTTCGGTTCGTCCGGACCGAACGACGGCCGAAGCCGGGCGGCCCTCGCCACCCGGTCGAGCGTCGCGAGCTCGGACGAGGGCGTGGGCTCGCCGGCGTTCGATCGGACCTTCGCGTGCAGGGCGGCGTGGAGCTGGAGGGCCGTCTCACGGTCCCGCTCCGTGAATCGTTCGTTCGGGCGAAGCAGGCCTTGCTCCCGGAGGAACGCCTCGACCATCTCGCGGGTGGGAGGGAGGTCCGCCTCGGTGCCGGGAGCGTGTTCGTGCAGGTTCAGGAACCGCTGCACGAGCTCCAGGACCCCGGGGGCGGGATAGGCCCAGCCGTGGTCTCGCGTATCGATCATCTCGGTGCCGAGTGTACACCAACGAAGGGGGTTGACAGGTTACTCCCTAACCGGTATATCTCAAACACCGGTTACGCAGTGCTTCGCAGAGAGGAGGCCGCCGTGATGCAGCACCCGCGGCTCATGGAGGAGATCGTTCGAGACCGCGTCGAGCGCCTGCGCGCCGAGGCCGCGCGGGACCGGCTCGCGTCGGCGGCCGCGAACGGACGAGCCCGACGGGCCCGCCTCTCCTCCGCCCCCGGCAGGATCGGTTCGAGGCTGCGGTCGGCGATGGCGCGGATCGCCACCACCCGGGTCC
>DATHVC010000152.1:0-8463 GCA_035461565.1 Actinomycetota bacterium | reverse complement strand
CGTTCGCATCGAACAGGATCGCCCCGGGGGGCGCCTCGCCGTCCGGGAAGCCGCTCGCGGAGTTGACCGCCAGCCCCGCGGACTCGCCGGGGTCGATCGTGGCGTTGATCGTCCCGGTGGCGGGGTTGAAGGTACAGATAGTCACCGCGGACGCAACGCCGGCCCCACCGATCGCCGCGACGGCCAACGCGGTCACTGCCGCGACCATCGGCAGCCGTTCTCGGCGGCCGGGGTTCCCTCGCCTGACCCTCATGCCTCGGCCCCAGGAGGCGGCTGCTCGCGCAGCTCTCACGTGGCCCGGGCTCGCCTCTCCATCGCGCGCGGACGCGGAGCCGGCTCCACGCTCGCGCCGACCGCAGGCATAGACCGGGCCCCCCGAGTCCACAAGAGGGGCGTTCGTCCTACGTTCGCCTCAGGCGGCGGGGGCCTCGACGGGCCGGGACGTCGACCGCCCCGGGGAACCAGCGTCCTCGACACGAACCCGGATCGACCCGCGCGCTGATCTTGTGCGGGCCACGGCGCCCGCTACGCGTTGCCCCCGAACCAGTTGGTGCGAACGGCGTCGAGCGCCTCGTCCGGCGAGGCGCCAAGCGGCACAGCGTCCGATCTGACCCCCTCGACGTGGCTCCGACGTCCTCGTTGTGCGGGCGGGTCGCGCCCGACCGAGTGCGCGCTCCAGGACGCGCCGCTCGACTCAGCCCGCCGGCGCCTCGGGGATCACGACCGCGGGCGGTGGGGACGGGGGTGCGGGTTGCGACAGCCCGAACTCGGCTTGGAGCTTCGTCCGCAGCCGCCCGCGGATCGGCGGCGACTCCCTCGAGTACCGGTCCATCCGCAGTCGGGTGGTGGTGAGCATCAGATCCGGCTTGTCTCGCACCTCTCGGGGTGTGGCGAGCGTTGCGGCCATCTCCAGCTCGAGCGCCTCGAACCGTAGCGCCGCGATGCGGTGCCCCTCGGCCGCGGCCGAGGAGCGCAGGAACGTCTGAGTGAGGGCGAGCAACGCCACGAGCACGCCGATCGAGCCGACGAGGAGCAGCACGGTGTCGGGAGCGAACCCTCCCGTGGAGATCGTCTCCTCGGCCTCGCGCAGGGACAGGAGCGCCCCGGTCGCGATCGACATGCCCAGCAGCGCGACCGCGATGCCCAGCATGACGTGACGCCGACGGTAGCGATCGGCCATCAGCCGGTGCCCGCGCTCGGCCGCGGCGACCCGCCGCTGCCAGGAGTCGTACAGATCTTCGAGGGCGTCGTCCCAGGCGAACATCGTGGCGATGTGCGTCGTCCAGCGGGTCGGTGTCGTCGCCATGCCGGCCTCCCTTCCGGGAAGGTAGATGGTGCCAAGTGCAGGCGTCGCCGGGAATCGGGCGATTCGGCTACAGTCCGTGTCCGCCTTGCGAGGGAGGCCGAACCCGGCCGCCTGACCCGCCCCGGCTCCGCTGGCGTGACCGGCCACGTTGCGCATAGAGTCACGCCCGAGCTCGTACGGGGAGGGGGACCGGGCTGCGACGACCTGAACGATTGACGTCCTCGATCGCGGCGGGCGTGACCATCGGCGTCCTCGAGACGATCCTCGTCATCTCGTTTGCCGCGCTCGTGTTCGGCGGCCGGATCGTCGGGTTCCTCGCCGACGGCATCGGCGTGTACCTCGCGGCGGCGGTGGCGACGCTCGCGGTCTTCGCGTGGGGAGCGGGGCGACGAGGCCCGGTCGGCAGCGTGCAGGACGCGACGGCGGCGGTCTTCTCCGTCGTGGCGGCCTCGACCGCCCTGAACGCCTTCGGCAAACCCGAGCGTGCGTTCCTCACCGTCGTCGCCGCCACGCTGGTGGTGACGCTCCTGAGCGGGGTCCTCCTGTTCACGCTCGGGACGTTCCGGCGCGCGAACCTGATCCGATTCGTGCCCTACCCGGTGGTGGGAGGTTTCCTGGCCGGCGCTGGATGGCTGCTGCTCGAAGGCGGCATCGCTATCACTTCGGGGGTGCAGCCGGCCCTGGCCACGATCGGCGACCTGTTCGCCCGGGATGCTCTGATCAGGTGGGGACCCGCCTTTGCCTTCGGTGTGCTGCTCCTCCTCGCGGTCCGCGTGCTCAAGAGGCCGCTGGTGATCCCGGCGGTGCTGGCGATCGGGCTCGTGGCCTTCGTGATCGGTGTCCTCGTGACCGGCTCCTCGCTCGAGGAGGTGCGGCAGGGAACGTGGGTGCTCGGGCCCTTCCGGTCGGGGCTGCTGTGGGAGCCATGGACCCTGCGCGCGCTCACCGCCGCCGACTGGTGGGCGGTGCTCGAACAGGGGCTCGGGATCGCCGCGGTGGTGTTCGTGGCCGCGATCGCGACCCTGTTCAATGTGGGCGAGACCGAGCGGGTCCTGGACCGCGACCTCGACACGAACGAGGAGCTGCGCGACGCCGGGATCCTGAACGTCGTCTCGGGCGCGCTCGGCGGCCTCCCCGGCTACCACGCGCTCGGCTTCACCTCGCTCACCCACCGGCTGACCGTCGAGGCTCGAACCGCCGGGCTCGTGGCCGCCCTGGTCCCGCTGGCCGCGGCGGTGTTCGGAGCCGCCGTCATCGAGCTGATCCCGCGCATGATCGTCGGCGGCGTTCTGGTGTTCCTCGGCGGCGCGCTCCTGGTCGAGTGGGTGTGGGATCGGAGGCGGTCCCTCCCGAGGATCGAATACGTCGTGGTTCTCCTGATCCTGGCCGGGATCGTCGCGCGGGGGTTCCTGCCGGGCGTGGTGCTCGGCCTGGTGCTCGCGGTCGTCCTCTTCGCGATCAGCTACAGCCGCGTCGAGCTCGTCCGCGACGCCTCCTTCGGCGACGCCTACCGAAGCAACGTGGACCGGCCGCCGGCGGAGCGAGCGGCGCTTCGATCGATGGGTCCGCTGGTCCAGATCCTGCGGGTGAACGGGTTCGTGTTCTTCGGGTCGGCCAACACCCTGCTCGACCGGGTCCGCGCGCGTGCTGACGCCGGGACGCTCCGGTTCCTGCTGATCGACATGCAGCGCGTGAGCGGCGTGGATTCCTCGGCGGTCGCGACGTTCGGGAAGGTGGTCTCGCTGGCCCAGGCCGGCGGCTTCGAGGTCGTGTTCACCGGTGCCTCCGAGCGGGTGCGCAGGCAGCTCGCGCGGGGCGGGGTCCAGGAGCTCCCCGGAATCGTCCGGTTCGAGCCCGACCTGGATCATGGCCTGCAGCGGGCGGAAGACGCGCTGCTGCACGAGACCGTCCGGACGCCGAACGGTCGCGGCGACGGGCTCACCGATCTGCCGCCTTCGCTGCGGGCCCATCTGGAGCGGGTGGAGCTCGCGGAGGGGGCCGTGTTGATCCGTCAGGACGAACCGCCGGAGGACGTCTTCGTGCTCGAGTCCGGACGGCTGCGGGTGGAGATGCACACGCCCGACGGCCGGGGCATGCGCCTGCGATCGGTGTCGCCCGGCGTCGTGGTGGGAGAGGTTTCCCTGTACACGGGCGTGGCGCGGACGGCCGACGTGGTGGCCGAGACCCCGAGTGTGGTCCTTCGCCTCAGCCGACGATCGATCGAGCGGATCACCTCCGAGGACCCAGCGCTCGCCGCCGCGCTCCACCGGTGGCTCGCGACCACGCTGGCCGAGCGACTGGGCGACACGCTCCGATCCGTCGACGCTCGGGTGGGGTAGGCCATGACCGAACCGGTGACCGAAAGGCGACGATCGGCGGGAGTGCTGCCGTCGCTGGCGGCGGGCGCGATCGTCGGGGTGGTCGAAGCGGTGCTCGCGGTGGCGTTCGCCGCCTTCGTGTTCGGCGGTCTCCTCGCCGCCCGCCTGCCCGACGCCATCGGTTTGTACCTCGTGGCGGCCACGCTGACGCTGGGGATCCTCGCCTGGCGGGCGGGGCGGCGGGGCGTGGTGGGGAGCGTGCAGGACGCCGCGGTGGCGGTGCTGTCGGTGGTGGCCGCGGCAACGGCGGCGAAGGCGGCGGCGATCTCCCAGGTCATCCAGGCGACGGCCGTCGAACGAGTGGAGCGCCCCGACGTCTTCCTCACCGTCATCGCGGCGACGCTGGTGGTGACGGTCCTGTGCGGGGTCGTCTTCTTTGCCCTCGGAACGTTCCGGCTCGGCGACCTGGTCCGATTCGTGCCGTATCCGGTGGTGGGTGGGTTCCTGGCCGGCACGGGATGGTTGCTGCTCAAAGGCGGAATCTACGTGGCCTCGGGCGTGCAGCCGGCCCTGCGGACGGTCGGCGACCTGACGCGCCAGTACGAGTTGTTCCGGTGGGGCCCCGCCTTCGTGTTCGGGGTGTTGATGCTGGTGGGGGTCCGGGTCCTTCGGCGGCCGCTGGTGATCCCGGCCGCCCTGGGGATCGGCCTGGTCGTCTTCGTCATCGGCATGGTGCTCACCGGCTCCTCGATCGAGGAGGCGCGGGACGGCCGGTGGCTGCTCGGACCCTTCGAGACCGCCAGGTTGTGGGAACCGTGGACCCTCCGCGCGCTCACCGGGGCCGACTGGTCGGCCGTGCTCGGGCAGTGGGCCGGGATCGCCACCGCGGTGTTCGTGGCCGCCGTCGCGATCCTGTTCAACGTCAGCGGAACCGAGGTCGTGCTGGACCGGGACCTCGACACGAACGAGGAGCTGCGGGACGCCGGGGTGCTCAACGTCGTCTCCGGGGCCCTCGGCGGCATCCCCGGGTACCACGCGCTCAGCCTCACCTCGCTGGCCCAGCGCATGAACGTGGACGCTCGTGCCGCCGGGCTGGTGGCGGCCGTGGTCCCGCTGGCCGCGGTGGTGTTCGGGGCCGCCTTCATCGAGCTGATCCCGCGGATGCTCGTCGGCGGGGTGCTCGTCCTGCTCGGCACCGCGTTCATCGTCGAGTGGGTGTGGGACAAGCGCCGGTCCCTCCCCACGGTGGACTACCTCGTCGTCCTCGTCATCCTGGGGGGGATCGTCGCCTGGGGGTTCCTGCCGGGCGTGGTGCTCGGCCTGGTCCTGGCGTTCGTGTTGTTCGCGATCAGCTACGGCCGGATCGATCTGGTGCGCGAGGCCGCGTTCGGCACCGCCTACCGCAGCAACGTCGACCGGCCGAGCTCCGAACGAGCGGTCCTGGGGACCATGGCCGATCGCGTCCAGATCCTGCGTGTCCACGGCTACCTGTTCTTCGGATCGGCCCACAACCTGCTCGAGCGGATCCGCAAACGCGCGGGGTCCGGGTCGCTCCGATTCCTGCTGGTCGATCTCGGCCGGGTCACCGGGCTGGACGCCTCGGCGGCCGCCGCGTTCGCGAAGGTGATGTCCCTCGCGCGGGCCGTCGGCTTCGAGCTCGTGTTCGCCGGAGCTTCCGAGCGGGTGCGAGCGCAGCTGGCCCAGGGCGGCGTCGCTTCGATCGACGAGGTCGTCCGGTTCGAGCCGGACCTGGATCGCGCCCTGCAGCGGGCCGAAGACGTCCTGCTGGCCGAGGTGGACGGGGATCGGCTCCCCGACATCGGTCCGGGCGACGCGTTCGAGGCCATGCCGTCGTCCCTGCGACCGCACCTGGAACGCCTCCCCCTGGCCGCGGGGGCGGTCCTGATCCGCCAGGGCGAGCCGCCCACCGACGTGTTCGTGCTCGAGTCCGGACGGCTGCGAGTGGAGCTGGGGACGCCCGAAGGCCGGCGGATGCGCCTTCGGACCGTGCTACCGGGCGTGGTGGTCGGGGAGGTGGCGCTCTACACGGGCGAGCCGCGGACCGCCGACGTGGTGGCCGAGGAGCCGAGCGTGGTGCTGCGTCTCAGCCGGGAGTCGATCGAACGGATCGCCGCCCAGGACCCGGACCTCGCCGCCGCGCTGCACCGGTGGCTCGCGTCGACGCTGGCCGAACGGCTCGGTGACACGTTGCGCGCCGTCGACGCCCTGGTGGACTAACGAGGCCGGACGGTCTCACGGCCAGATGTCGCCGACCGTGAAGCCCTCGGGGAACGGATCGGTCTCGTCGAGCACGTAATCGGCGAACCCGGTGATCCACGCCTGCCCGCCGAGCGTCGGGACGACCGCGGGGTGATCGCCGACCGTGGTCTCCTCGACCAGGCGCCCCACGAACCGCGTGCCGAGGAGCCCTTCGTGCACGAAGTCCTCGTCCAGGCCGAGATCGCCCATCGCATGGAGCACGGCCATCGCCGCGCACGTTCCGGTCCCGCACGGCGAGCGATCGATGGCGCCCGACCACGTCTCGGGACGGTTCCAATCGAGCTCCCCGGTGGAGACGACCACGGCGTTCCGCCGTGAAGCCGATCCGTCCCGCGCCGGGCCCCACAGCTGCGAGATCGAGACGCCCTCGATCGCCGGGTTCTCGGGATGGGTGGCGGGCAGTTGCTCGCGCGCCGCCGCGGTGAGCATCCCGCCGATCCGAACGATCTCCCGTCCCTCGTCCGGTTCGAGGCGGAGGCCGAACCGGTCCGCGGGAGCGATCACGTAGAACATCCCGCCCCACGCCACGTCCACCGTGACGTGTCCGAGCTCCGGCACGGCGAGCTCGGCGCCGAGATGCAGGGCGAACGCCGGCACGTTGCGGAACGTCACGCGTTCGACCTTGCGGTCGCGCACGTCGGCGGTCACGCCGACGTGCCCCGCGGGCGTCTCGAGGACGAGCTGGGTGACCGGTTCGGTGGCCGGGAGGATGCCGGTCTCGAGCAGGACCGTGGTCACGCAGATCGTGTTCGTCCCCGACATGGGCGGGTATTCGGTCTGCTCCATGATCACGAACCCCGCGTCGGCCTCGGGCCGCGTGGGCGGCAGGAGCACGTTGCAGTTCGCGGCCGGGTAGCCGCGCGGCTCTCGCAGCATGAGCCGCCGAAGCCAGTCGTGCTCCTGCCGGAGCGCGACCATCTTCTCGAACATCGTGGAGCCCGGGACGTCGGGCGCGCCGTCGACGACGACGCGTCCGGGCTCGCCGGCGGCATGCGCGTCCACGGCTCGGATCCGACGGACGAAGCTCATGCGGTCCGGCTCGCCGCTCCCGGGACCGAGCGCATGAGCTCACGGGTGTATTCGTGTTTGGGGTTGGACAGGATCTCGTCGGCGCGCCCCGACTCGACCACCTCCCCCTTGAACAACACGTAGATGCGGTCGGCCACCTGGCGCACCACCGCGAGGTCGTGGGTGATGAACAGGGAGCCGACGCCGAGCTCGACCTGGAGCCGGCGGAACAGGTTCAGGATCTGCGCCTGGACCGACACGTCGAGAGCCGAGACCGGCTCGTCGCAGACGAGCAGCTTCGGCGCGACCGCGAGCGCCCGGGCGATCGCCACGCGCTGGCGCTCGCCACCCGACAGCGCGGCCGGCTTTCGGGCCATGTAGGCCTCGGGCAGGCCGACCCGGTCCAGGAGCTCGGCGACCGCCGATCCGGCGCGACGGTGCCCGCCGGTGCTCCGCTGAAGCGCCTCGGTCAACGTCCGGCCCACGGTGTGGCGTGGGTTCAGCGTCGAATACGGGTCCTGGAAGATGATCTGGACGGTCCGTCGCAGCCGGTCGCGTTCCTCCCGGGACATCTCGGCGAAGTCCGAGGCGTCGATGCCGTCGATCTCGATCCGGCCGCCCGTGGGTGTTTCGAGACCGACCAGGCATCGGCCGAGCGTCGTCTTCCCCGATCCGGACTCGCCGACGAGCCCCACACATTCGCCGGGGCCGATCGTGAGCGAGACCCCCTTCAGCGCCTCGACCCGCCGGCCCCGGCCGAGCTCGAACGTCTTCGTCACGCCCTCGACCGTGACGAGCGGCGATCCTTCGCGCGGCTCTGCCTCCGCCGCCTGGCCGAGGACTCGATCGCGGAGCTCCGACATCTCCATCCGGATCTCCGGGAGCCGGACGCAGGCGCTCCAGCGCGCGGGCTCGACCTCGACCACGTCGGGACGCGTGGCTCGGCAGATCTCCATCGCCCAGCGGCAGCGGGGGGCGAAGGCGCAACGATCGGCCACCTCGTCGGGAGCCGGCACCGATCCGGGGATGGCGCTGAGCTCGCCGAGCTTGTGTTCGACGGACGGCTCGGACAGGAGGAGGCCGAGCGTGTAGGGGTGCAGCGGCTCGCGTTCGATCGCCCCCGCGTCCCCGATCTCGAGCAGCGACCCCGCATACAACACGTACACCCGGTGGCACGTGGTGAACGCCACCCGGAGATCGTGGGTGATCAGGACCAGGCCCATGCCGCGCGCCTGCTGGACCGAACGCAGGAGCCGGAGGATCTCGGCCTGCGTCGTCACGTCGAGGGCGGTCGAGGGTTCGTCGGCGATGAGGAGCTCGGGGTCCTTGGCCAGCGCCGAGGCGAGTGCGACCCGCTGCCGCATCCCGCCGGAGAGTTGGAAGGGATATCGCCGGCCCACGGTGGGGTCGTGGATGCCCACCTCGGCCAGCCGCCGCCGGACCTCCTCCCGCAGGTGTTGCCGGGGGATGCGGGCCTCGGCCCGGTCGGTCAACATCTCCGCGATGTGTTCTTCACACCGCAGGAGCGGATTGAGCATCGTGAAGGGATCC
>DATHVC010000151.1:0-2632 GCA_035461565.1 Actinomycetota bacterium | reverse complement strand
CGTCGGCGTCGCAGCCGACCATGTAGGTCATCGTCAGCGGGTGTCGCTTCGGGTGGAACCGGAGGCTCTCGGCCCGCGAGAGCGTCAGGAGCACCGGCCGGCCGGTGGCCACGGCGCCGAGAGCGGCGTGGCACTGCACGTTCAGGTCCTCCTTCGCCCCGAACGCCCCTCCGTTGGATACCTGCGTCACCCGGACGCGGTCCTCCGGCCATCCGAGGAACGAGGCGATCTGCCACCGGTCCTCCCAGACCCCCTGGCCCTGCGAGGAGACGTGGAGCGATCCGTCGGGCTCGGGGACGGCGAACGCCGACTCCGGCTCGAGGAAGGCGTGTTCGATGAACTGGGTCTCGAACGTCTCGGTCAGCACATGCGCCGAACCCTCGAGCGCGGCGTCCACGTCCCCCCGGCGAACCACCGAGGTCGAGAGCACGTTGCCTCGCTCATGGATCGCCGGCGCGTTCTCCTGCATCGCCGCGGAGGGGTCG
Organism: Actinomycetota bacterium; assembly: GCA_035461565.1. Classification (GTDB taxonomy): domain Bacteria; phylum Actinomycetota; class UBA4738; order UBA4738; family HRBIN12; genus CALGFI01. Next base: position 2,147 of record DATHVC010000151.1, on the reverse strand, counting down.
GTGACCGGCTCGAGCTCCTCGTAGTCCACGTCGAGAAGGTCGGCGGCCTCGCGCGCGGCGTGCCGCGTCTCGGCCACGACCACCGCGAGGACGTCGCCGACGTACCGGGTGGTCTCGCCTTCGGCGACGATCTGCGGCCAGTCCCGCGTGAGCAGCCCCTGGACGCGTTCGCCGGGGACGTCGCCGGCCAGCAGCACGGAGACGACGCCCGGATGCGCCCTCGCGCGTTCGGCGTCGATCCGGGCCACCGTGGCGCGCGGGTGGTCTGCGAACCGGAGAGCGCCGTGGAGCATGCCGGGGGCGGTCAGGTCGTTGATGTACGGCTTGTCCCCGAGCGCCAGCTCGAGGCCTTCGTACCGCGCGGTCCTCGAGCCCACGCGGCCGGAGCGATCGGGCTCGGGCATCGGCGTCCCCTCCCGGGAGGCCGCCACGAGCTCGACGGCGTCCAGGATCTTCACGTAGCCGGTGCACCGGCACAGGTTGCCGGCCAGGGCCTTGGCGATCTCGTCGCGCGTGGGATTGGGGGTCTTCGCAAGGAGCCCCTCGGCCTTCATCACGATGCCGGGCGAGCAGAAGCCGCACTGCGAGGCTCCCGCGACGACGAACCCCGCCCCCCAGCGTTCGCGTTCGGCGGGGTCGAGCCCCTCCTGCGTCACGACCGCCCGGCCCTCCGCGCGGTCGGCCTTCTGGGCGCACGACACGACGGCCCGCCCGTCCACGAGCACCGTGCACGCGCCGCACGACCCTTCGGGCGCACACCCATCCTTGACCGAGGTCACCCCGAGCTCTTCCCGCAGGAGCTCGAGCAGGCTCTGGCCCGGACGGGTCGTCACCGACACCGGCGTCCCGTTCAGCGTGAGGTCCATTAGCCGGCCCTCCTCTCGGGCGGCATCTCTACTCAACCGCCCCCAGCACCAGGGACAACAACGCCATCCGCATCACGACGCCGTTGAACGCCTCCGTCCAGTATCGGGCGTGGCGGGTGGCGTCGACGTCTTCGGGCAGCTCGTCCATCCGGGGCAGGGAATGCAGGATGATTGCGTCGCTCTTGGCCTTCTCGCGGAGCAGGTCCCGGGTGACCCGGTACTCCGCCGGCGTGGTCGGGAGCTCGCCGCCGCGTTCCTCGCGGCCCTTCGTGTAGTCGGCCTGCACGACCGGCTCCATGTAGATCACATCCACGTCCGAGAGCACCTTCTCCACGGACTCGGACTCGACGTACCGGACGTTGCGTTCGTCCAGCTCCTGCTTGAACTCCGGCAGCAGCGACATGTCCGGCGGGCCCACGACGTAGGACACCACGTCGAACTGGCTGAAGGCGTACAGGATCGAGTGCATGGTCCGCATCCGCATGTCTCCGACCAGCAGGAAGTTCAGCCCGTCGAGGCGGCCGAGTTCCTTGTACGTCGTGTACAGGTCGGTCAGGACCTGCGTGGGGTGTTCCCCCCAGCCGTCGCCGCAGTTGATGATCGGCACCGACGCCCAGCGGGCCGCCTCGGCCGGCGCGCCCTGCTGGAAGTGCCGCATCGCGATGACGTCGGCGTAGAACTCCAGCATGTGCACGGTGTCCTTGATCGACTCCTGATAGAAGTCGCCGGCCCGCGTCATCTTGGCGTCGGAGAAACCCAGCACGTGCCCGCCGAGCCGGTGCATGGCGGCCTCGGTGGCCAGGCGGGTCCGGGTGCTCGGCTGATAGAAGGCCGTCAGCAGCGTCTTGTCCTTCAGTAGGTCCGCGTTCCGGCGACCTTTGGCGATCGGGGCCATCCGGTCGCAGACCTCGAACACGTGCAGGTACTCCTCCCGCTCCCACTCCTTCAGCGACAGGATGTCGCGTCCCGCGAAGCTCCTCATCGGTTCTCCTCACTTTTCTCGTTACGTTCGATGCCCGTGAACAGGACCGCCACATGCTCGTCGGGCCGGAGGTCGCCCCGGCTCGAGAGCTCGAGCAGGCCGGCCAGTCCGGCCGATCCGGTGTGGCTCACGGGGATGCCGGTCGCGTCCCTGGCCAGGTCGTTCGCCTCGCGCAGCCGGTCCTCGGAGACCAGCACCGGCGCCGCGTCTGTCGCGAGCATCCCCCCCACCACCGCGGCCCAGTCGTAGGTCTCGTCGTCCAGGATGCCTTCGGCCACGCTGCGGGGCTCCTCCTCCCA
>DATHVC010000150.1:0-13212 GCA_035461565.1 Actinomycetota bacterium | reverse complement strand
CCGGCGCCGTGTTGGGCCAGCGCCACGGCCCCCTTCGAGACCGTTCCGGCCGTGTCGATCATGTCGTCGACGAGGATGCACGGCCGCCCGGCCACCTCGCCGACCACGGCCATCTCCTCGATCTTGTGCGCCTCGCGGCGGGAGCGCCGCTTGTACAGGAACGCCAGGTCGGCGTGCAGGTACTCGCGCAGGCGTTCGGCCGTCTTGATGCGGCCGGCGTCCGGCGCGACCACCACGACGTCTTCGTCGTGCAGGCCGAGGTCGTCCCGCAGGTAGTTCGTGAGCACCGGCAGAGCGGTGAGGTGATCGAACGGGAAGTCGAAGTACCCCTGGATCTGCCCCGCGTGCAGGTCGACCGAGACCACGCGATCCGAACCCGCCACGGTCAACAGGTCCGCCACCAGCTTGGCGCTGATCGGCTCGCGCGCCAGTCCCTTCTTGTCCTGCCGCGAGTAGCCGTAATACTGGACCACCGCGGTGATGCGTTTCGCGCTCGCCCGCTTCATCGCGTCGATCAGGACGAGCTGCTCCATGATCGACTCGTTGATCGGCTCCGCATGGGTCTGGAGGATGAAGACGTCGGAGCCCCGGACGCTCTCCTCCGCGCGCACGTAGATCTCGCCCGAGGCGAACCGCGAGATCTTGCACGGGCTGATCGGGATGCCGAGGTGGTCGGCGATCTCCTGGGCGAGCGCCCGATGCGCCGTCCCGGAGAACAACATGAGCGTCTTCTTGGTAACGATCTCCACGGTCAGTGCGCCCCCTTGCCCTTCCGCTTCCCCTGGACGCGGGCCCGCTCGTCCCGCCGCTTGCGATACCCCTCGACGTTTCGCTGCTCGGTGCGCTCAATACCGAGCGCGCCCGCCGGCACATCCTCCGTGATCACGGATCCCGCTCCCGTGACAGCCCCTCTGCCAAGGCGAACGGGCGCCACGAGGATGGTATCGGACCCAGTTCTGACCTCGTCGCCGACGATCGTCCTGTGCTTCTCGTATCCATCCCAGTTGGCGAATACGTTCGCGGCGCCGATGTTCACGTTGCGCCCGATTTCGGCATCGCCCACATACGACAGGTGCGGCACCTTCGACCCGGGCCCAACCCGCGAGTTCTTGATCTCCACGAACGTGCCAGCCTTCGCCCGAGGCCCAAGGACCGTCCCCGGACGGATCGATACGAACGGGCCAACGATCGCTGCGGGACCGATCTTCGACCCACGCACCACAGAGAACTGGACGCTGGCCCCATCGTCCACGCGCGAGTCCACGATCCGGGTGGACGGCCCGATCTCGCATCCTGAACCCACACGCGTCGACCCCTCGAGGAACGTCATCGGGTGGATCACCGTTTCCGGGCCGACCCGGACGTCCACGTCCACGTACGTGGTGGCGGGATCGAGCAGCGTGACCCCCTTGGCGAGCAGCTCCGCGTTGATCCGTTCCCGCACGACCCGCGTGACCGACGCGAGCTCCCGGCGCGAGTTGATGCCGAGCGCCCCGCCGACGTCCACCTTCACTGCCGAGACCCGTTCCCCCTTGTCCATCAGGATCGGGAACACCTCGTTCAGGTAGTGCTCGCGCTGACGGTTCTCGCGACCGACGAGCGGGAGCGCACGGTACAGGTCCTCCCGGCGGAACGCGAAGAGCAGCAGCGATACCTCCCGGGCGTGCCGGAGCTCGGGAGGGGCGTCGGTTCCCTCCGCGATCTGCACGAGCCGCGTGCCGTCGCGGACGATCCTCGCGTAGCGGCCGGGTTCGGTCACCTCGGTCGTGAGCAGCGACGCGGCGCTCTTCGTTCTCCGGTGCACCCGGAGGAGCTGCCGGACGTGGTCGGGGGTCGCGGGGTCGAAGTCGCCGGCCAGCACCAGCACCTCGTCCACGGTGCCCACGGCCTTCTCGGCGGTCATCACGGCGTGTCCGGTCCCGAGCGGATCGCCCTGCTCCACGAACACCGGCTCGGGCGTGATCCGCCACGACCGGACCGCCTCGCGAACCTGCTCGGCGCCGTGGTGCACGACGATGACGATCGTCGCCGGCCTTGCCGCCTTCGCGTTGCGAAGCGCCCACCACAATGCCGGGCGGCCGCAGATCGGGTGCAGGACCTTCGGCGACGCGGACTTCAGCCGCCGCCCCTTGCCCGCCGCGAGCACGACCGCGGCCACGGAGCGACGGCGGCTGGGCGACCTGGATGCAGTGGGCACGGTTCCTCCGGCGGCGAGGGCCCCTCTTTGTACTCGTGCCCGCCGGGGTCTGACAATACGCGCGTCAGCCCAGGATCTCGGCCACGTCGGGCCGTGCCAGGAAGGCCTCCCGGAGCCGGCCGGAGGCGCCATCGGCCACCACCCGGGCGGCCCCGGTGGCTCGCTCCCGGTGTGCTTCGGCCTCGCCGCCGAGCCCGAGGCGCTCGGCCGCGCGCCACGCCACGCGTTCGGCCCGCCAGACCAGCCGGAGGTCGCCCGAGGACTCCGCCCGGTCGATCGCCTCTCGCGCCGACGCGAGCGCCTCCTCGGTCGAACTTTCCAGCAGCGCCGCCGCCGCCCGGCCGTAGGGAGCCCACGACCCCCAGTACGCCGAATGCGGGAGGACGAGGGCCTCGAGGCGAGCCGCGATCGATCGAAGGCCCTCGGCGTCGCCCGCCCAGTCCCACGCCAGGAGCTCGATCCATCCCGACCACGCCACCGGCAAGAGGGCGTCCTCGTGCGACCGGGCCAGCGTGAACCGCCGTTCGGCCTCGTCCCGGCGACCCTCCACCAGCTCCGCCCACGCCGAGTAGGCGAGCACGTTCGGGCGCATGAAGACCCCCCCGAGCACTTCGCACACCGCGACCCCCTCGCGAGCCTGCTCCACGAGCCGGTCCACGTCGCCGGCCTCCGCCGCAACGTCGTTCAACACTCCCCACCCGACGATCTCGCCGCGAGGGAGACCGAGCTCCAGGAACAGGTCGCGCCCGCGCACGCCGCTGGTCCACGCGTCGTCGAGCCGACCCACGGCGAGCTCCAGCTCCGCGCGGTTGTACAGGGCGAAGGCCTCCTCGCGACGGTTCCCGATCTCCCGCGAGGTCTCGATGGAGGCCTCCACCGTGGCGAACGCCTCGTCCCACCGGCCGAGGAACTCCAGTCCCCACGCGAGCATGTAGGCGTTGTGCGCCACCATCGAGCGCTGGCCGAGCTCGCGCAGCAACCGGTCCGCGATCTGCCCGTGCTCGAGGCTCTTCTCGATCGGCCATTGGAAGAAGTACGTCTCACAGAGCCCGTGGTGGGCGAGCGCCTGGCCCTCCACGTCCCCGGCGGCGGTCGCGACCTCCAACGCCTGCTGGTGCAGCGGGAGCGCCTCGCCGTATTCGCCGCGACCGAACCGGATCGTGCCGGCCGTGTAGAGCAGGCGCGCCTCGACGTCTTCGAGCCCGCCCGCTCGCGCCCGCTCGAGCGCCAGCGGGAGCCGATCCCTTCCTTCGTCGTATCGGTCCAGGAGCCACAAGACGTGGGTCTGCGCGGCGAGCGCCCGGGCCTCCAGCTCGGGTTCGGCGGCCTGGCCGGCGGACCCGAGCGCCGCCTCGTAGGCCGCGAACGCATCGGCGAACCGCCCGATCTGCTCGAGGGCCGCTCCCCGCTGGAGATCCGTCCGCGACCGCAGCGCCCACGCGCCCGCGGGTGCGGCGGCCAGCGAGCGCTCGTACCACTCGATCGCGGTCGCGGCGGCGAACACGCGAAGGTGCCGGTTCCCCGCCAGCATCGCGTACCGGGCCGCGCGTTCGTCGTCGCCGCCCGACTCGAAGTGGTACGCCAGCACCTCCGCGAACTCCTCGGCACGCCCCCGGGTCTTCTCCTCCACCCATTCGCCCACGGCGGCGTGCGCCTGCTCGCGCCGAGCGCGCGGAAGGCTCGCGTACGCGACGTCGCGCGTCAGGATGTGGTTGAAGATCAGCTCGCGTTCTCCGGCGATGGACGACGCAGCGCGCTCGAGCACCAACCCCTTGGCGACCAGCCCGCCCAGCACCTCGTCGTCCACGGGTCCGAGCCGTTCCACCGCTCCCCGCCAGAACACGCGGCCGACGACGGAAGCGCCCTGCAACACCCGCTTCTCGAGCGCCGGAAGGTGGTCGATGCGCGAGGCGATGACGCCCTGGACGGTGTCGGGCAGCGCGGTGGGGACCTCTCGAACGAGCTGCCACCCGCCGTTGCTGCGCGCGAACGTGCCGTCTTCGATCATCATCCGCAGCAGCTCGCCGGTGAAGAACGGGTTCCCCTCGGAGCGGTTCAGGATCGCGGACACCGCCTCCCGCGGAGCCCGGCCGCCCAGCAGGTGCTCGATGAGCGACGCGCCGTCGCGTTCGGACAGCGGCGTCAGCCGGATCGTGGTGGCGTTCGGCACCGCCGCGGCCCACCCGGGGCGGCGCTCGAACAGGTCGGGGCGGGCCATACACAACACGAGCGCCGGACCGGCGGCGCGCGCCAGCACCGTCTCGATCAGGTCGAGCAGGCTGGGGTCCGCCCAGTGGATGTCCTCGATCAGGGCCAGCACCGGCCCCTCGGCGGTCATCGTCTCGAGGTACCGCTGCCAGGCGCGGGCGATGACGCCGGCGGCGGCCTCCGGGTCGGTCCCGGCCAGCGGGTCCGACGGCAGCTCGACGCCGATCGACGACAGCAGGACCCCGGTGATCCCTATCCCCTCGTCGCCGGGGAACCTCGGGTCCAGGCGATCCCGGGCCTTCTGGAGGATCACCGCGGGCTCGTCGCTGTCCAGGATGCCGGCGTCGGCCTTCAGGATCTCGGCGATCGGCCAATAGGTCAGTCCGTCCCCGTACGGCAGGCACCGCCCGCGGAGGACGCGAAGGTGATCGCCGCCGAGGGTTCGCTCGACCTCGCGCGACAGCCGGCTCTTGCCGATGCCGGGCGGCCCGACGATCGTCACCAGGTGCGGCCGGCCTTCCCCGACGGCGCGGTCGAACTCCTCCCGGAGGCGCTCCAGCTCGGCATCGCGGCCGACGAACGGCCCCTGCGGCGCGGCGGGCGCGGCGGCCCGCTCGCCGTCCACCCGCCACACCCGGAGGGGACGGTCGATGCCGCGGACGGTCACCTCACCCAGATCGGCATAGTCGAACACCTCGCGCGTGTGGCGGCGCGTCCGGTCCCCGACGAGCACCGAACCCGGCTCGGACAGGGACTGGAGGCGCGCCGCGATGTTGACGGCCTCGCCCGTGACGATGCCCTCATCGATCCCGTGGGCGATGACCTCGCCCGTGTTCACGCCGATGCGCATCGCCAGGTCGCCGCCGGCCCGGTCGGCCAGGTCGCGATTCAGGTCCTCCAGGCGCCGGTGCATCGCCAGCGCGCACCGCACCGCGCGCTCCGGATGGTCCTCGTGCGCCACCGGCGCGCCGAACACCGCCACCACCGCGTCCCCGATGAACTTCTCGACCGTTCCGCCGAACCGGTCCACCTCCCTCGCCATCGCGTCGAAGTACGGATGGAGAACGGCGCGAAGGTCCTCCGGGTCCAGGCGGGACGCCATCTCGGTGGAGGCGGCCAGGTCGGCGAACAACGTCGTGACGACCTTCCGCTCCTCGCCGTCGGCCAAAACCGGCGCCTCCGGCCGGGCCAGCGGCGACCCGCAGTTGCCGCAGAACCGGTTGGCGGAGGGGTTGGCGGTGCCGCACGTCGGGCACGTGATCATCGTTCCGGGGGGAGGAGTCGAACCTCCATCGAGGGCTCCAAAGGCCCGCGTCTTGCCGTTAGACGACCCCGGATCGACCTTCCCAGGGATTATCCTCGCTCGACCGCGGGTCCGGACGCCACGACCGCGTCCTCGAACCCGTCGGCGAGCTCCTCGGCGTGTGCGCGGTCGCGACCCAGCCCGAGCACCGAGGACCCGCTGCCGATCATCACGGCGCCGAGCGCCCCCGCACGGAGCAGGGCGCGTCTCGTTTCCCCGATCTCCGGGTGACGGCGGACCACCGGCGCCTCCAGGTCGTTGAACAGCAGGCCCCCCAACGTGTCCACGTCCCCGGCCGCCGCGGCCTCGAGCAGCGGGCCCGGATCCGGCCCGGGAGCGCCGCCATCCTCGTCCCACCATCGGTAGGCGTCGGGAGACCGAACGCCGAACCCGAGGTCGACCACCACCATCCAGAGCGTGGCCACGTCCGCCGGCGCCAGCAGCTCACCGCGGCCGGACATCAACACCGGTCCGCGCATCAACATCGCCGGGACGTCCGAGCCGATCCGCTCGCCGATGTCCGCGAGCGTTCCCAAGTCGAGTCGGCACCCCCACAGCTCGTTCAGGGCGAGCAACGTCGCCGCGGCGTCGGCGCTCCCTCCTCCGAGCCCCGCGGCGACCGGGATCCGTTTGTCGATCTCGATCCTGGCCCCGCCGGCGCCGGGGCACGCGTCGGCGAGCGCCAGGGCCGCCATGAGCGCGAGGTTCAACCCCCCCGCCGGCACCTCGCGGGCCAGGCGCGCCGAGCCGTTCGTCACGACGTGCAGCCGGTCGTCCGGCGACACCGTCACCGTATCGGCGATGGAGATGGGCACCACGAGGCTCTCGAGGTCGTGGTAGCCGTCGTCCCGAGCCGACAGGACTCGCAGGAACAGGTTCACCTTCCCAGGCGCGTCCGTCGTGACGATGTCCGGGCTCACGGCCGCCACCCCCGGGCGAGGAGCGCCTCGGTCAACTCGGCGAACGGCTCGAGCCCGACCTGCTCCGGGCGTGTGGACGGGTCGATGCCCGCATCGGCGAGCGTTCGTTCGGCGCGCTCGCGTGGCCATCCCAGCCGCCGGACCGCGTTCGACATCGTCTTGCGCCGCTCGGCGAACGCGACGTCCACGACGCGGAAGAGGGCGGCCGGATCCACCGCCACCTCGGGAGGCCGCGGGTCGAGCCGGACGAGCACCGAGTCGACGTTGGGACGCGGCCAGAACACGTCGGCGGGGACGCGCCGGAGGAGCTGGGCGTCGGCGCGATACGCGATCCGCAGGCTGACGGTCCCGTAGGCGTCGTCCCCGGGCCCGGCCACCAAACGTTCGCCGACCTCTCGCTGCACCATCACGACGTACCGGACGATGGCAGGAACGGCCTCGAGGAGCTCGACGAGAAGCGGAACCGAGATGTTGTACGGCAGGTTCGAGACCAGCCGCCACTCGCCGCCGTCGAGGAGCCCGTCCCAGTCCGCTCGCATCGCGTCGGCCTCCTCGACCCGGACGTTGCCCAGCCCGTCCACCACCTCGCGAAGCCCCGGGACGAGCTGCCGGTCGAACTCGACCGCAAGGACCTGGGCGCCCGCTCGCGCGAGCTCGAGCGTGATCGATCCGAACCCGGCCCCGACCTCCAGGACCCGGTCGCCGGGCTGCACCCCGGCATCGGTCACGATGGCCCGGACCAGGTTCGGATCGACCAGGAAGTGTTGGCCGAGGGCCTTGCTGGGGCGGACGTCGTGCCGGCGGGCGAGGTCGCGCAGCGCGGCCCGCCCGAGCGGCGGGGGGACCTCACCAGGTGAGGCGGACCTGGCAGACTCCCTGGCTGAGCGAGGCGATGCGTGCGAAGGCCTCGTCGCTGAGGTCGATGACGCGCCCGCCGAACGGTCCGCGATCGTTGATCACCACCCGGACGCTCTTGCCGTTCCCGAGGTTCGTGACGGTGACCACCGTACCGAAGGGCAGAGAAGGGTGCGCCGCGGTCAGGCCGTCGCCGGGCGCGAACGAATACCAGCTCGCCTCCCCCACCTGCGTCCCGTGGTTCGCGTGCGGTCGGCCGACCAGCCGCGTGGCCGGGACGGCCTCGCGCACGACGGTCCGGTCCAGAAGGTCGCGCGCCGCTACGTCCCCGTTCACGCTCTTGATGCGGAACTGCTCGAGCATGAGGCCGTCCACGCCCTGTTGAACCGTGCGGGTCTCGCCCGGCGCGAGCTCGTCCGTGTACCGCGTGACGGTCGTGTGCGGGATCGGTACCTCGGCCTCGCGCACGTCGACGTCGACGGAGGTGTAGACGACGTCCTCGTTCGGTTGGAGGGGGGCGCTGGGTGATGGACGGACGCGGTCGTTACGGTCGGGCTCGATCCCCATGGCCGAGAGGAGCTCGCCGACGGTGGGAGCGTTCGTGAGCACGTCGTGGTCCTTCCCCATCACCACGACGCGCGCGGCGACCACCGCCTGCTGCCCGACCGGCTCTCCCGCGGAGAACCAAATCTCCGTGTTCCGGCCCCACAGCACGGTGCTCGGCCGGTCCACGCCATCCATCACCCAGACCCCCACATCCGGGGGCTCCCAGCTCGATCCCTCGGTCCGGAGGCCGAAGTCCACGACCACGGTCATCCCGTCGACGATGGGTGTCGTCTCCGACGGCACGACGTAGTCCTCGACCCCGACCGAGATCCCATGCGCGTCGAGGAGCTCCCCGACGTTCGCGCTCATCGTGCGCAGTGCCTGAGGGCGCCCATCGACGACGAGGGTGACGTTCTTCTGGATCGCGAGATATCCGCCCGCGACCGTCAACACGGCCGCGGCCAGCGCCACGTTCCCCATCACCTTGCGGGCCCGCAACCGCCGGACCCGCGAGGGACGAACCGGCATACACCTTCCTCCTGTCGGAAGAAGGCCTCGGGGGGAAGCGGCAGGGCCGGACCGAAGCCTCCAAGCGCACGGGTCCGCAACGTATCAAACCCTCAACCCTCACTGCAAACTTCAGTCCGAACGCTCGTTCGGGGCCGATTCGGGGCTCGTGATGAACGCAGCGAGCTTCGGAAACGCGGTCGCGGCGTTACGTGCGGTGGTTGTTCGCACGTTGTCCACAGGTTCTCCACGAGCCGTGGCGACCGCCTCGATCACGTCGACGACGTTCGCCGGTTCGTTGTCGCGTCCGCGGAGTCGCTGCGGAGAGAGGAACGGGGCGTCGGTCTCGACGAGTATGCGGTCCGCGGGGACGGCGGTCGCAGCCCGGCGAAGATGGTCGTTCTTCGGGTACGTGATGTTTCCCGCGAACGACAGGTACCAGCCGCGCGCCGCACACTCCCGCGCGAGCGCGACGTCGCCGGTGAAGCAGTGAAGGACCACGTTCTCCGCTCGACCCTCATCGAGCACTTGAAGGATGGCCTCCCACGCGTCGCGCACATGGACGACGAGCGGAACACCCACGTCCGTGGCCGTCGCGACCTGCCCGCGTAGGGCCCGTTCCTGATCCTCACGCGGGGAGCGCATGCGGAAGAAGTCGAGACCACACTCCCCCACGGCGACGACCCGGGGATCCGCCAGGAGCTCCTCGATCTCGACGAGCACGGCACGATCGAACCGGGAGGCGTCGTGCGGATGCAGGCCGGCCGTCGCGAACACGCCGTCGTTGGCCTCGGCGATCTCGAGCGACCGGCGGCTGGTCTCCACGTCGATCCCGGGGCACACGATCGTGCGAACCCCCGCCCGTGCCGCCCGCCGGACGGCCGGCTCGGCCCCCTCGTCGAGCAGGAAGAGGTGGCTGTGGGAATCCACGGCGAAGCTCTTCACCCCGACTTCAGCCTTCGGCTCGTTCATCGACGCCCCGCTCGGGCGCCGCTCGACCTCCGGTCGAGTCGCCGGGCCGTGCGTTGGCAGGACGGCGTGCGCGGCGAACACGCTGGGTGCACCCCTACTCGAGGGGGGGAGTCGCACGTGAAACGGGTTCCGGACAACCTTCAGTCACGAGTCGAGGCGCGGGAACAACGCGTCGCCTTTGGTCGTCGGCGTTCCGGGTGCGAGTTTTCCCCACACGACGGCGTCGGGGAGCCGCTGCGACCCCAACGGCTCGGCGACCCCGAGCTGTGCCCACAGTCGCCCCGCCGCCCCCGGCATCACCGGCGAGACCAACACGGCGAGCACGCGCAGCGTCTCCGCGGCCGCGTACAGGACCGCGCCGAGCTCGCCGCGGCGCGCCTCGTCGCCCGCGAGTTTCCAGGGCGCCTTGTCCACGAGGTAGCCGTTGGCCCGGTCGACGACGTCCCAGACCGCGGCGAGCGCCAGGGAGGGAGCCAGCTCCTCGAGGTGGCGGTCGTACCGAGCCGCGGCCTCGGCGATCACCGCCGGCAGGTCGTCCTCGGCGCCGGCAACCTCGGGTTCGGGAACGGCGCCGTCGAAGTACGAGCCGAGCATCGCCAGCACCCGGCTGGCCAGGTTCCCGAGGCCGTTGGCCAGATCGGCGTTGTGCCGGTCCAGCATCGACTCCCACGAGAAGCTCCCGTCCTGGCCGAACTGGATCTCGCGCAGGAAGTAGTAGCGGTACGAGTCCACGCCGAAGTGGTCCACGAGCTCGAACGGGTGGATGCCCGTGGCGTTGGTCTTCGACATCTTCTTCCCGCCCACGGTGAGGAAGCCGTGGGCCCAGACCTGCCGCGGCGGCTCGACCCCGCCGGCCATGAGCATGGCCGGCCAGTAGACGGCGTGGAACCGCAGGATGTCCTTCCCGATGAGGTGGACGTCCGCCGGCCACATCGCCGCGAACCGGTCCGGGTCGGTCCCGTAGCCGGCGGCGGTGATGTAGTTCGTGAGCGCGTCGAACCAGACGTAGCAGACGTGGTCGGGATCCCACGGCAGGGGGATGCCCCAACGGAAGTTCGTCCGGCTGATCGAGAAGTCCTGGAGGCCGCCGCGGATCAGGCTGAGGACCTCGTTGCGACGGGTCTGCGGCTCGACCGCCGTCGGGTTCCGCTCGTAATGCTCGAGGAGGCGGTCCGCGTACGCCGAGAGCCGGAAGAAGTAGTTCTCTTCGGTCACGTGTTCGACGGGGCGCTCGTGGATCGGGCAGAGCTCACCCTCGAGCAGGTCCCCCGGGACGTAGTAGGCCTCGCAGGACACGCAATACAGGCCCTCGTAGGTCCCCAGGTAGATGTCCTCGCGCCCGTTGTCGTGGACGTCCTGCAGGAGTGTCTGGACGGCCTTCTCGTGCCGCGGCTCGGTCGTGCGGATGTAGTCGTCGTTCGCGATCTCCAGGCGAGTCCACACCGCGCGCCAGCGCGGCTCCATCTCGTCCACCCAGGTCTGCGGGTCCTTGCCGGCGGCCTCGGCCGCGCGCTGGAGCTTCAGCCCGTGTTCGTCGGTCCCGGTGAGATGGAAGACGCGCTCGCCTCGCAGGCGATGGAACCGGGCGATGGTGTCGGTGGCCACGGCGTTGTAGGCGTGCCCGATGTGTGGCACGTCGTTCGGGTAGTAGATCGGCGTCGTGATGTAGTAGACGTCGCGGCCCATGCGCGCATGGTAGCGGAGCGGTCGCGCTCAGCCGGGCGGCCGGCGGACCAGGGCCTCGTAGATCTCGTTGGCGCTCCCCCCGCGTTCGCCGGCCACCGAAGCGGCGGCCTCGCGTTTGCGGCGGCCCGCCGACACCAGCGCCACCGCCTCCCGCACGAGGTCCTCGAGCGGGGGCGCCTCGCGCGGCCCGGCCCCCTCGATCACCACCGTCACCTCCCCCCTCACGGGGGCGTCGCCGATCCGCGCGAGCACCTCGGTCGCCCGGCCCCGGACGACCTCCTCGTGGAGCTTCGTCAGCTCCCGCGCCACGGCCACGCGCCGGTCGCCCAGCCCGGCGGCGACGTCGCGCAGCAGCCCGGCGAGCCGCCGCGGCGACTCGAACACGACGAGGGTCCGCGGGTCGTCCGAGAGCGCCCGGAGCCGGGCCCGTCGTTCGGCCGCCCGGCGCGGCAGGAACCCCTCGAAGACGAACCGGTCGACCGGCAGCCCGGACACGACGAGCGCCGAGGTCACCGCGGAGGGGCCGGGGACGACCCGGACGTCGATGCCCTCCTCCACACACCGGCGCACCAGCCGGAACCCCGGATCCGAGATCGCGGGCATGCCGGCGTCCGTGAGCAGACCGACGACGGCTCCCGCCCGCAGGCGATGGAGCAGCTCCTCGGTCCGCTCTCGCTCGTTGCCTTCGAACAGCGACACCATCGGCCGCTCCACGCCGGCATGGATGAGCAGCCTGCCGGTGCGCCGCGTGTCTTCGGCCGCCACGAGGTCCACGGCTCGCAGCGTCTGCCGGGCCCGGTCCGACAGGTCCCCGAGGTTCCCGATCGGCGTCCCGATGAGGTACAGGCGGCCGCTCACGCATCGGATGCTCCCACGCCGCGGCTATCGTGTCGCCGTGTCGCCCTCCGACCGTCGCGGCTACTCGGGCACCCCGCTCCCGAAGAAGCTCGGCATCCGCCAGGGATCAAGAGTGCTCGTTCTCCTTGCCCCGCAAGGCTTTACGTTGAACCCGCTACCGAGCGGCGTGGAGATGCTCGCCCGCGTTCGGCCGCCGCTGGACGTCGCCGTGGTGTTCGCGACGCGCCGTTCCGTGCTGGCGAGGCGGTTCCCCTCGCTCGTCCGGGCGCTGGACCCCGCGGGGCGGTTGTGGGTCGCCTGGCCGAAGAAGGCCTCGGGGCTCCGGACCGACCTGAGCTTCGAGACCGTTCAGCGGATCGGGCTCGACGCCGGCCTGGTCGACAACAAGTCGGCCTCCATCGACGACGTGTTCCAGGGATTGCAGTTCGTGGTGCGCCGGGCCGACCGGCCCCCGCGGTAGCGCTCGGCGGCGCTTCCCGTCGAACCCGTTCCCCTGCCGTACGATCGCGCGGATGCCCCTGCTGCTCGCGAAGTTCAACCGCCCCCTCGTGGCGCTCCTCGCCGTCGCGGCGATCGCCGGGGCCGTGCGGTTCACCCACGTGGGCTTCCCGGAGCGCCGGATCTTCGACGAGTACTACTACTCGAAGTCCGCGTGCATCTTCCTCGGCCATTCCAACGACCGGTGCGACATCAACAGCTCGGACGAACGGTACTGGCGCGAGACCCGCAACGACACCGGCGCCTGGGTCCATCCGCCGCTCGGCAAGTGGATGATCGCCGCCGGCGAGGCTGTCGTCGGCACGGACTCGTTCGGCTGGCGGGTGTCGAGCGCCGCGACCGGCACCGCCACCGTCGTGCTCCTGGCCGCGATCGTGCACCTGCTCTTCGGGAGCGCGCTCTGGACGTTCATCGGTGGACTCCTGCTCGCCGTCGAGAACCTGCATTTCGTCCAGTCGCGGACCGCGATGCTCGACGTGTTCGTCACGTTCTGGATCGTTCTCGGGTTCTTCTTCCTGCTGCTCGACCGACGCTGGATCGAGAGCCGCCCCGTCGGGCAGCGCGGCGCCGGGGGACCCGAGCCGGCATCCGCGCCGGCGACCGAGGCGCCGTCCGAACTACGAAGGGCCCTCCCGGCGCCCCTGTGGCGCCCGTGGCGGTTC
>DATHVC010000149.1:0-15655 GCA_035461565.1 Actinomycetota bacterium | reverse complement strand
GCACCCCGCCTTCCCGACGACGATGGAGCGTCTGGTCAGGGGCAACGGGGGAACGGTGCTCGACGCCGCCCGGGCCGCCCTCGAGCGCGACGAGGCAGAGGCCTGCGTCGTGGCCGGCGCTCGCCTGCTCGCTCCCGTCCTGCCGGCGTCCCTGCGCTCGGCCGATGCCCTCGACGGCGACCGGCGGGTGTTCGGACCGGGGGACGAGATCCCCTGGCCCGAAGGGGCTGGGTGGCTGGAGTTCCGGCCGAAGATCGCCGCCGTCCTCGGCCGGACGCCGTCCGAGCCGCTCCCGCCCGAAGGCGCGTCGGCGGTCGTGTTCGGTTACACGCTGGTCGGAGACTGGTTGGCGCGGAGCGCCACCGGCGACCCGGTGCCCATCCCCGAGGGTGTGCCGATGTCGATCGGGCCATGCGTGGTGACCGCCGACGAGCTGGACCCGCAGACGACGTTCGTGACGGTGCGGGTGGACGGCGAGGAGTGGGTGAAGGGCAACCTCAACGGCACCGCCCACGCGTTGCTCCGGGAGGTGGTCCGCATCTCGAGGACCGAACCACTGCAGTCGGGAGAGGCCTTCGCCGCGAGTCCGTTCGACCAGCCGGGCCTGGAACAACGGCTGTGGCCGGGAGCCGGCGTCGAGATCGAAGCCGAAGGCATCGGAGTGCTCCAGAACCACCTCGGCCAAGCGCGTTAGTCGCGCCGGGCACCCTCAGACCGAGCGCAGGAACGCGAGGACCGCGAGGACACGCCGGTTCTCGTCTGGAGCCGGCAGCAACCCGAGTTTCGTGAAGATGGCCCGCACGTGCGCCTCGACCGTCTTCTCGCTGACGGACAGCGTTGAACCGACTGCGCGGTTTGAGCGGCCCTCGGCCATCATCGCGAGGACCTCCCGTTCGCGATCGGTGAGGTCGGCCATAGGGTCGACGGCGCGCCGGCGCTGGACGAGCCTGGCTATCACCTCGGGGTCAACGGCAGAGCCGCCCGCCCCGACCCGCCGGACGGCGTCCCCAAACCCCTCGAGATCGGACACGCGATCCTTCAGGAGGTAGCCGGTCCCGCCGCTGCCGTCACCGAGAAGGTCCATCGCGTGCTCCGTCTCGATGTACTGGGACAGGACGAGCACGCCGACCTCCGGATGCTCCTTGCGGATCGTCTTCGCCGCGACGAGGCCCTCGGTCGTGTGCGACGGCGGCATCCGGATATCGATCACGGCGACCTCGGGAGCGCGGTCGGGCGACGCCTCGCGTACGAGCGCTAGGAGCTCGTCGGCGTTCGCGGCCTGACCGACGACATCGAATCCGGAATCGGCGAGAAGTCGAGCGAGCCCTTCCCGGAACAGCACGGCGTCGTCGGCTACCGCAACGCGCACGGAATCACCACGAGCACGCTCGTACCAGCTCCGGGTTCGCTGCGTACGTCGAGCCGACCGCCAAGGGCCTCGACGCGGTCCGCGAGGCCGCGGAGACCGCCGGAGCTCAGCGTCGCCCCACCGACACCGTCGTCGGACACCTCGATCGCCATCCTCCCGTCCCCGTCGGCCGCGGTCACCCACACTCGCGACGCTTGCGCGTGTTTGGCCACATTCGCCAGCGCCTCGGAGACCACGAAGTACGCGGTGGCCTCGACATCGGATGAGAATCGGCCCTCGGGAACCGAGCGGATCTCCACCGGCACGGACGATCGCTCGGCGAGTGAACGGAGCGCGGCACCGAGGCCGTTCTGCGTGAGGATCGCCGGGTGGATCCCTCGCGCAAGCTCGCGGAGCTCGGCGAGCGAGCGCGCCAGCTCCCGGGTTGCGGCGTCGAGCCGGCCGGTGAGCTCGGGGTCGCCACTCGCGCCGGCGCGCTCGAGAGCCGCCCGCAGGTCGAGGGACAACGTGACGAGCCTCTGCTGCGCTCCGTCGTGGAGGTCGCGTTCGAGCCGGCGCCGCGCCTCGTCCTGCGAGGTCACCAGCCGCTGGCGCGACCGCTGAAGCTCCTCCACGAGGGCGACGTTTCGTAACACGAGACCGGCCTGGTTCGATAGGTCGACCAGGAGACGCTCGGTGGCCGGCGTCATCGGTTCCTCCCGGGGCATCGCGACGCTGATAGCGCCGAGCAGGTCACCTCCGTGCCGAACGGCGAACGGGTGATCCTCGAGGCCCGGGAGCTCGCCATCAACCAGGCGAGTGACGGGTCCGAGGGCCTGATCGGTGGGCCAGCCCGCGACCGGTCGAAGTTCGGCTCCGACCCGCAGCCAGATCGTGACCCGCTCCGCCCCCGTGCCTTCGGCGACGAGGGTGGCCATGCGTGGCAGGATCTCGCCGAACGTCGCGTCGTCCAACCGCCCGGTGAACTGCGCGACGAGCTCGTAGGGCGACGCTCGGTCGCCGTAGACGATCCGGTCCGCGACCACCTGGGCGCGACGGCGGACGGGCTGGAACACGAGGGCAGCGAGGACCGTCGCCGCCACGGCCGCGAACACGTTCGGCCGGTCGCGCGCGCCCACCGCAGCTCCGACGCCGCCCACCACGATCGCGTAGATCATCGCGATCACGGCAACGAGGCAGGCATACACGATCGAGCGGTTCGCGACGACCTCGATGCCGTAGAGGCGGTGCTTCAGGAGCGCGACGGCCGCCGACAGCGGGATGCCGGCCACCAGCAGCAAGAGGAAGGCGACACCGGCCGGATCGCCGAGCCGGTCGAAGCCGAGCACCCCGGCGCCGAGCGCAACCGCCAGGAGCGCGGCCCCGAGCACACCAACCACAGCCAGCCATCGAAGCTGCCGTCGTTCCGGCTCGGCGGCACGACGGAACCGCAGGATACCCGAGACGACGGCCATGATCGCGGCGCCGATGAACAGCAACAAGACCGCGCTGAGAACGGCCTCCGCCGCATCGGCGAGCCCGGCGACCTCGGTCGGGTTTCTGATCCCCGGATCGCCGGAGGGGGCGACCAGGCTCAGGAACACACCGGCGATCGAGAGCACGATCACCACGATCGCGAGGGGCCACCATCGGCGCGAAGGCAGACGCCCGGTCGGGAAGACGAGTAGGTACAGTGCGAGCCCCGGGAGGACGGTGGCGAAGAGCAACCAGGCGTTCGCCCAATCGACCCAGGACGCGAGCTCCACCCGATCGTCGCGCAGCGCGAGCCGGGAGACGACGTCTGTGAACACGCCCAACGTGAGTCCCAGGCCGATCAGGAGCAGCAGCCAGCCACACGCATTCCTTGGAATCCGGGAGGCGATAAGCCCGCCCACGACTGCGTAACACGTCACGCCCAGAAGCCAGACGGCGTCCGAGATCGGATCGGGGCCGAACACGCCATCGAACGTGAACAGGACCGCCGTCGCGACGGCGAGCAGCAGCGTGAGCACGGACAGCCCCAGCGCGATTGGTCGCGTCCGCCCCACCACCACCGAGCCTCCCCTCCGGCCGAGCTCGTGCTCCGTCATTCGAGGCCATCGTGGCACCTTGGGAACCCGAGGTCATCAGGGAAATCCCTGGGCGATCTCGCGGGATGGCATCGATGTTCCGCGCTCGCGCCGTGGCTACGGTCGTCCCGTCCATCGAGGAGGGAGGAAGCGATGCGTGGCACGGGAAGTGGCCGAACGGCGATCGTCTCGGTGATGATCTGCCTCTTGGCTGTCGCGCTCCCGACGGCGGCGGGCTCGCCGCTCGAACCGACGCCGGCCGTGGCTGTCCGGAGCGTCGTGCCCGCCCGTGCCAGCGATGCTGGCGGCCGCGGCCCTGTGTATCTCGCCCTCGGCGACTCGCTCGCCGCGAGCGTGCAGGTGAACGGCACCACCCGGAGCGGGTACGCCGAGCAGGTCTTCCAACTCGAGCAGGCGGCCGTCCCGGATCTGCGGCTCGTCAAGCTCGGATGCCCCGGCGAGCGCACGAACACGATGGGACGCCCCAGGCGCCCGTGCCCGTATCCTCAGGGGTCGCAGCTCGACCAGGCCCTGTCGGTACTGAGACGTGGGAACGTAGCGTTCGTCACGCTGCAGATCGGCTCGAACGACACATTCCGCTGCTTCGACTTCAGGCACACGGCATTCGATCGGGCGTGCATCGAGGACCTGTTGCCGAAGATCTCGGCCCGGCTGACCTCGATCGTCCGGGGCCTGCAAGCGGCCGATCCCGACGTGCCGATCGTGGGACTCAACTACCCAGACCCGCTCCTCGCGCTCACGATCGTGCCGGGGTTCCCGCCCGAAAGAATCACGGCCATCAACGACGTGTGGACCGCGATGAACGATACGCTCGGGCGGGCGTACGCCGCCCTCGGCGTGCCGGTGGCCGATGTCGCGGCGGAGTTCTCCACGGCGGACTTCGACACGATCGTCCGCGTCCGCGGGTTCGGCGACCTCCCCATCAACTCGGCGCGCATCTGCCAATGGACCGCGATGTGCACCACGAACGGAGGGGATCCACACCCGAACACGATCGGGTACGCGGCGATGACTCGAGCGGTGGAAGCGGCGTTGGATCTCGTCTAGTCGCCGAAGACCGGACCCCCGACCGCCGCGGACGATCTGGTCCGCGGCGGGATCGGGGATGGTGAACTACTTCTTCCTGGCGGCCTTGCGCTCGGCGCCGCGTTCGGCCGCCTGACGTTTCTCCGCCTCTTTCTTCTTCCGTTCCCGGTCGTGCGCCCACCGGACCTTGGCGCGATCCCCCCGTCCCATCGAATCCCTCCTCTATCCCTGCTCATCGTCGTCGCCGCCCTGGGCCAGCTCGGCCCCGCGTTTACACGCGGCGTCGATCGCGTTCAGGAAGGCCGCGCGAACCCCCGTCTCCTCGAGGACGCGGATCGCCGCGATCGTGGTCCCACCCGGTGAGGTCACCATCTCGCGCAGCTCCACCGGGTGTTTGCCGGTGTCCCGGAGCATCTTCGCCGAGCCGAGCATCGTCTGGACGATCAGATCGGTCGCGACGTCGCGCGCCAGCCCGAGCAGGATACAGGCCTCGATCATCGCCTCGGCCAGAAGGAAGAAATACGCCGGGCCGCTCCCGCTGGTCGCGGTGATCGCGTCGAGGTGGGTCTCCTTCAGGCGGATGACCTTTCCGACGTACCCGAGCAGCTCCTCGGCGACGGTCAGGTGTTTGTCCTCGGCGTGAGCGCCCGGCGCCACCACCGACATCGCCTCGTCCACCAGCACGGCCACGTTCGACATCACGCGGACCACAGGCACGGAAGGTGCGAGATGGCGCTCCACGAACGACGTCCGGATGCCCGCCGCGAAGCTGATCACCAGGTGGTCGGGGGTCACGCCCGGGGAGATCTGCTCGAGCAGCGCCTGCATGTCCTGCGGCTTGACCATCAACACGAGGACGTCGGCGCGCTCGACGGCCTCGTCGTTCGACACAAGGGCCGAGACACCGTATCGCTCGACGAGCTCGCGGGCCCGCTCCTCCCGGCGCGTGGTTACGATGATCTCGTCGGCGCTCCGGCCGCCCGATCGGATCAGGCCCGAGACGAGGGCCTCGCCCATGCGACCCCCGCCCAGGAACGCCACCGTTCGCCCGTTCATGTCCCCCGCCCTTCTCTCTCCGCGCCTCAACGCCGAACCCGCAGCAGGTTCGACAAGAAGAACCACATGTTGGCAGGCCGCTCGGCCAGGCGTCGAGTCAGATACGGGTACCACTCGGTGCCGTAGGGGACGTAGACCGTCACCGGCAGCCCGCGTTCGGCGTATCGGGACTGCAGGTCGCGCCGGACGCCGTGGAGGAACTGGAGGTCGATGCGATCGAGGGGGACCTGCCATCGCTCGACCAGCGCGAGCGCGCCGTCGAGCAGACGAGGATCGTGGGTGGCCAGGTGAAGGGTGTGCCCGCGCGCCAGCAACGTCACCGTCAGCCGGGCGAACGAGCGGTCCACACCACGGCGGTCCTCGAACGCCACCTCAGGCGGCTCGAGGTACGCCCCTTTGACCAGCCGAACCACGGATGGGTCGGGCAACGTCTCCACGTCTCGAGCCGTGCGACGGAGGTACGACTGGAGGCACAGGCCCACTCGATCGGTCCGGGAACGGAGCGATCGGTATACCTGGAGCGTCCGGTCGACGTAGGCGCTCGATTCCATGTCGATCATGACGACGCGGCCTCGCGCCGCCTCGAGCACCCGCTCCAGGTTGGCCTCGGCGAGCTCGGTGGAGAAGTCCAGCCCGAGCTGGGTCAGCTTGACCGAGATGGAGACGTCCAGGTCGGCTTCCTTCTCGATCCGGTCCAGGGCGCGGACGTAGTCGGCCGCCGCCTCGGCGGCGTGGTCGGGCTCGGTCACGTTCTCGCCCAGGTGGTCCAGGATCGTGGCCCGCCCCGCGAGCTTCATCGCCCGTGCCGTCTCGATGGCCGCGTCGAGCGTCTCGCCCGCCACGAACCTCGAAGCGACCAGCCGGCCGAGGCGGCCGGTCGCGAGCCCTCGGAACCACCCTGCCCGGGTCAGCCGCAGGACCGGACCTCGCAGCAGCGGGGCGCTCACCGGGTTCGCCTCAGCGTGCCGCGATCCCCGAGCGCAGCACCTCGACGAACTCGCGGATGCGCGTCTCCCGCCGTTCCGGCACGAACGGCTTGCGATGGACCAGGCCCGGATCCAGCTCCTCGCTCCCCAACACGTCCTGGAACCGCTCCGCCACCCAATCGAGCATCGACGCGATCATCTCGGCGTCCACGTCGTCGCGGATCTCGCCACGGCCGACGCCGAATTCCACAAGCTCGAGCGTGCCGTACGGGTCCTCGCTGCGCATGAACCGGTCGATGGGTCGCCGCAGCCCGAGTCCGGTGTCGTACCGGCCGATCATCGCGACGCGGTTCGGCACCCAGGCCTCCTCGAGGAACTCCTCCGTCCGCTCGAGCCAGTAGTCGAGCACGGCCCAGAAGCCCTGCTCCTTCACGTCGGCGGGCACGTCCAGCCAGGCCGGGAGCCGGCGGACGGCCCGCTCGAACGCCGCGAGGAACAACCCCTCCTTGCTGCCGAAGTGCAGGAACACGGTCCCTTTGGCCACGCCGACCTCGGCGGCGATGTCCTCGACACGGGCGCCGCGGTAGCCGTGTTCGGCGAAGTGGCGCATGGCGACCTCGGTGATCTGGTCCCGTTTGTTGTTCGCGTCGGTCGATTCGCCCTCGGAGGCCATCGCGGGGAACGCTACCGCGGGTGGGTGGGGCGCGAGAAGAACACCGGGCACGAAAAGAACCCGAGGGACCTCCGGCTCGCCGGAAGCCGAAGCCTCCAGCCACCGTCAGCCCCTCGGGCTCAGGTGCTCCGAGCAACCTCTCACAGCCGTCTCGGTTTCCTGGCCGTAGACCCTTTCGTTGGGCTTTGGGGCCTCCCGAGCCTCCCCACCCGCACAGCTAGTTGGCCTTCCCAACCGTACGAGCAGGTGCGCCCAGTTGGCCTTACGGCTTTCCCAGGGGTCCCGACTTCGGTTCCCTGACTCGGCCGCTCCGGCTGCTCGGAGCGAGGCGAAATGTATCGGCGCCCCCGGGAAGGGTCAACTCGACGAACCTGCAGGTCAGGAACCATATCCCCTGGTAGAAGGATCGGGAGAAAGAGTGACAAGAAGGTGAACGCCACGGGGCCGTTCCCCGAAAAGCCTTGCGGCGCAGGGTTTTTGGGTCGGCCGTGCAGACGCTCAGGAACGCTCGGACGCTCGACGCCTGCCGTCGAGCAGCTCTCGGTAGACGTCGAGCATCTGGCCCGCGGTGGCGTCCCACGAGAACCGGGCGGCGCGAGCCACGCCGGCGTCGCCCATCCGGCGCGACCCCTCCCGGTCCCGAAGGATCGACAGGACCCGATCGGCGTGGTCGGAGGGATCATGCCCCTCCACGAGATACCCGGTCCGCCCGTCGGCCACCACGTACCGCAGCCCTCCCACCGCGGCGGCAACGACCGGCGTCCCGCAGGCCTGGGCCTCCAGCGCCACCAGGCCGAATGATTCCGAACGCGAGGGCACCAGCACCACCTCGGCGGCGGCGTAGAAGTCGCCCAGCCGCGACTGAGGTTGCGGCGGGAACAAGATCACGCGTTCACTCACGCCGAGGGCGGCTGCGAGCTCCATGAGCCTGGCCACCTCGGCGCCGTGGCCACTGCCACTCGGCCCGCCGACGATCGCGAGCACGACGTCCCCGGTGGCCTCGGGCTCTCGGGCGACCGCCTCGGCCAGCGTCCGAACGGCCAGGTCCGGTCCCTTGTGCGGCTGGAGCCGCCCGACGAACAGCAGCAGCCGCACCCCCGTCAGATGGATCCGTTCTGCGGCGGCGGCGCGCGAGCGCGGGTGGAACAGGGCCGGGTCGACGCCCGGAGGGATCACTCGGATCCGCTCGGCGTCGGCCCGGTACAACCCGACGAGCTGGGCCGCCTCGGCTGGGGTGGCCGCGACGAGTCGATCGGCCTCCCCGATCACTCGCTCCTCGCCCGCCAACCGTGCCCGCGGTTCGGGCGTCTCCCCCACCGCCAGTGAGTAGTTCTTGACCTTCCCGAGTGTGTGGAACGACGCGACGAGTGGCACCCCCCAGATCTCCTTGGCGCTGCGGCCGACCCAACCGGAGAGCCAGTAGTGGGAGTGGACGACGTCGTATCCGCGCCCCTCGCGGCGCTGCCGCGCCAGGACGCCGCCGAGGAACGCGGGGAGGTACCGCGGCAACTCCTCCTTCGGGACCGGCGCGCACGGCCCGGCGGGGATCCGGATCAGCCGGGATCCTCCCTCCAGGTCGGTCACCTCCGGCGGGTCGCCGCCCCGGCACCTGGTGAAGACGTCCACCGAGACGCCGAGCCCCGCCAGGCGTTCGGCGGCCGCCCGGATGAACACGTTCATGCCACCGGAGTCCCCGGTCCCCGGTTGATCCAGCGGCGAGGTGTGGAGGCTGACGACCGCCACCCGGGGGCGATCCCCGTTCCCCCTCGGGTTCGAGCCCACCAGGCGATGGTACCGGCGGATCGGCGGAACGATGAACGCTCGTTCAGGAGCGAACGCGGTGGAGCCGGAAGTCGGCTTCGACGGCGCCGACGGGGCGGCGGCCGCCGAGCACCGGACGCCGGGCCACCGATTCGAGCTCGGCGCGTTCTCTCTCGGTGATGGCTCCCACCAACGTCAGCGTGTGCACGAGCGCCGGCCCGGCCGCCCGTTCACCGCCGTCGGCGATCTTGACGGCGATGCCGATCCCCTCGTTCAGGAGCGCCGCACAGTGCAGGGCCTCGGCGCCCCCCTTGGCGACGATGCCGGGGGTGGCCTGCATGAGGCTCGTGTCGGTCCGGCGAGTCCCCGCCACCAGGAACGGATACGACTGCATGGCCCGGACGGCGCGGGCGGCGGCGGGCGCGAGGCGCCCCAGCAGCTCGACGCGTCCGAACCGGGCGAACAGGGTCGCCATCGCCGAGAGGGGCAATCCGAACACCGGGACGCCGCAGCCGTCCACGCCGAGCGCCGGCCGGTCGACGTCGGTGGCCCGTTGGACCGCGCGGAGGACCCGACGCTGGAGCGGGTTCGACCGTTCTCCGTAGCTCTCGGCCGGCCACCCGCCGCCGAGGCAGGCCGCGATCATGCCGGCGTGTTTCCCTGAGCAGTTGTGGAAGATCGGTCGGGGCCGAGCAGCCGGGCGGCCCCGATCGGGTCGAGCCGGCAGGGCGGGCGGGCACCGCAGCTGAGCCTCTCGGGCTCCCGTCGACCGGAGCAGGGCCCGCACGGCCCGCACGTGCTCCGGTTCGCCGTTGTGCGAGGCGCACATGATCGCGACCAGGTCGTCGCCCAGGTCGTCGCCCAGGTACGGCTCGATCGTCTGGATCGAGACCGCGGCCTGCAGCGGCTTCATCGACGAACGCGCGAACACCGGACGGTCGGGGTCGCCCACTCGCGCCAGCACCCGGCCGTCGGCGTCGCAGACGGCGACGTCTCCGAGGTGAAGGCTCTCCACGAAGCCCGAACGGACCACACGAACGAGTGGCTCGGGAGGGGGCATCGCGCGAAGCGTACGCGAGCGGCGGAGCCGGCGGTGCGGGCTCAGACTGCCAGTGAGAGAGCCTTCGCGAAGTCTTCGTCGCCTCCGTCGGCGGGCCCGTCTTCGATCATCTGGACGAACACGCGGACGATCTCGGGGTCGAACTGGCTCCCCGAACCCGTCCGGATCTCGGCCAGCGCACGTTCCACGCCCATCGATCCGCGGTACGGGCGGTCGCTCGTCATGGCGTCGAACGAGTCGGCGATCGAGAAGATCCGGGCGCTGAGCGGGATGTCGCCGTCCCGCAGGCCGTCGGGGTACCCGCTGCCGTCGAACCACTCGTGGTGGTGGCGGATCAGGTCGACGGCGTCGTTCAGGAACGTGATGGGCGCCACGATCTGGGCGCCGACGAGCGGATGGCGCCGCATGATTTGCCATTCGGGCCCGGACAGCGGCCCCTCCTTGCACAAGATGTGCTCCGGCACGCCGACCTTGCCGATGTCGTGGAGGAAGAACCCGTATCCGAGCGTCGGCGACGTCACGAGCGAAGGTTCGACCCGGCGAGCCAACGCGAGCCCGTAAGCCTGTGTCCGGTCCAGGTGCCCCCGAGTGGTGCGGTCTTTGGCCTCGATCACCTGCGCGAGCGACTTCATGGTCGCCAGATAGCTCTCCTGCAGGCTGTCCAGGACACGGCGGAGCTCGGCGCTGCGGGAGCGCTCGAGCCGGTACAACTCGCCGATCTCCCTCGCGAACACGATGAGCTGCTCGTGGACGGCAGCGAGCTCGGGATCCTCGAGGGACCCGTTCGAACCGGAGAAGATCGCCGTCTGTCTCATCCTGGGGCCGCACGCGCGCCATGTGCGCGCCGAGCGCACACAGCGTGGCGATTCCGCCCCACCCTCGCCATCGGCCACCGGGCCCAAATACCCCTCCGATGCCCGTATCCCCCGTTGCCGTTCAAAGCATCCCACGTCCGGCCTGCGAAGGGGTCCCCACATCGAGGTACGCACACCGGTCCCGAGCCTCGGTCAACCCAGGACCAGGGACGGATCCTCCTTGTAGCGGCGCTTCAGCTCGTCCTGGACCGTGTCCAGCACGGCCAGGACGTCGGCCCGATCCTGAGACACCTGACGCTCCTCCCGGGCCAGCACCTCGACCGCGTCGGCGAGCCGGGCGTCGTCCAGCGCGCCCGGATCCGACAGGCCGGCGTCGGCCACCACTCGCTCGACCCGGCGGCGGGCCAGAAGCATCTCCTCCTCGGGGAGGCCGATCCGTACGGCCTCGCCCCGCGCCGGTCCCGAGGGTTCGACTCCGAGGATCTCGGCGAGGCGCTCGACCAACGGCCCTTGCTCGGCGCCGCCCACCCGGCGCTCGATCTCGGCCTTGAGGATCTCGGCGCGCCCCTGCACCAGTCGGCGAAGGAGCGAGAGGTATTCGCGTTCGGCCAGGCATTCGTCGCGGCGACGCCGGAGCTCCTCGAGCGACAGGGCGTCCAGGCCCTCCGAGTAGGCGGGATCGCGGATTCGGTCGATCCGGCGGTGGCCCTGCTCGGTCATGTGCGCTCCCGCATCCGACGCATCGTAACGCGGCGCCCCGGGAGCGAGTCAGCACACGGCCAGGAGCATCTGGTACGGGTTGATCGCGGCGCCGCCGCCTGGGTGGTACTCGAAGTGCAGGTGGTTGGTGCTCCCGGCGTTACCGGTGCTGCCGACGTACCCGATCACGGTGCCGGCACTCACGCTGCCGCTCTGCCCGTAGCTCGACAGGTGGGCGTAGAACGTGTACGTCCCTCCGCTCCCCCGCACGTATGCCTGGAGCCCGCCCGAGCTGCTCGAGCTGAACGAGGCGGCGCCCGGGTGGGCCGCCACGATCGGCGTGCCGAACGGCGCGATCAGGTCGATCCCCTGGTGGGTGTGCCCCACCCGCGGCCACCCGAACGAGTCCACGAACGAGTTCGGCCCGGCCACCGGACACACCTGGATCGCCGCCCCGGGGAGCGTCCGCTGCCCGAGGACCACCAGCTGCTTGGCCGCGGCTTGCTCCTGCTTGAGCTTCTCCATGAGCTCGTTCACGCGCGCGTCCATCGCGGCCAACCGATCGTCGATGCGCTCACGCGCGGCGTTCAGGACGCCCACCTCGCGGGCCTGCTGTTCGGAGAGCCCTTTCAGGTCGTCGCGCTCCCTCCGGAGGGACTCCTGCGCGTTCTGGTGCTCGAGCGCGAGATCGGCGTCTCCCTGGGTCATGCTCCCGAGGAACTCCAGTCGGTCGGAGAACTCGGTCACCGTGGCCGAGGACAGCAGGATGTCGATCGTGCTGGCCGGCCCGCTGGTGAACGCGATCACGGCGCGGCGGGTCAGCCGGCGATCGATTCGCCCCACGCGCAGCTCGAGCTGCGCGATCCGGGCGCGCGCGTCGGCGATCTGCGCACGGGTGCGGTCGAGCTCGAACACCGCACGTTGCCACTCGCCGGTGGCGGCGTCGAGCTCGGACTGGATCGCCGCGAGGTCGGCCTTGGCCTCGTCGAGCTCCTCTTTCGTTCCGGCGGTGGCCGGGGAGAGCCCGATCGCCCCCGCCAGCATGGCCAGCGCGAGCAGGATGCCCAACGTCGTTCGACGCTCGTTCGTCACGGCCCCCCCGCGGCCGGCGGCCGCGTCACAGGCGCTCGGAGCGTACCGAACGCGCTTGCGGGGCAGCAAGCACCAGGTGCACGAACGGTCAACGGCGGTCAGGCGGACGGCTCGCGCATCGCCTCGATCAAGATGTCGGCCACCTCCGGCCGGCTG
Organism: Actinomycetota bacterium; assembly: GCA_035461565.1. GTDB lineage: Bacteria > Actinomycetota > UBA4738 > UBA4738 > HRBIN12 > CALGFI01. The sequence continues at coordinate 2,953 of DATHVC010000149.1, read as the reverse complement.
AACTCGATCGGCGGACGTTCGCCCGCGCGAAGCATCTCGCGGACCTTCGTCCCCGACAGGATCACGCGCACATCGTCGTCGTGCGGGCAGGTCTTCGGCGACCCCATGCCTTCGCATCGAACGCAGTAGAAGGAGTGTTCGAACATGAGCGGCGTGATGCCGAGCTCGCCGGGTTCGAACCGGTCGAAGATCTCCTGGGCCTCGTACGTCCCGTAATACGTGCCGACCCCCGCGTGATCGCGCCCGACGATGAAATGGGTGCAGCCGTAGTTCTTGCGCGCGATGGCGTGCCAGATGGCCTCCTTCGGCCCGGCGTACCGCATCGCGGCCGGGAACACCGAGACCATGGCACGATCCTTCGGGTAGTACCCGTCGAAGAGCGCTTCGTAGCAACGCATCCGGACCTCGGCGGGGACATCGTCGCCTTTCGTCTCGCCCACGAGCGGGTGCACCAGCAATCCGTCCACGATCTCGAGCGCGCACTTCTGGATGTATTCGTGGGCACGGTGGATCGGGTTGCGGGTCTGGAACCCGACCACCGTCCTCCAGCCTCGGCGCGCGAACTCGGCGCGCGTCTGGGCCGGCGTGAACCGGTACTCGAGAAAGTCGTCGTGGTCCGGCAACCGTAGGACGCGCAGCTCCCCGGCCGCGCACAGCTCGCCCGCGTCGTGCAGCGCTCGGACGCCGGGATGTTCCACGTCGAGCGTCCCGAAGACCACCTGCGCCTCTTTCTCGCGGTCTCGCCGGAACACCTCGGAGACCTCGAGGATGGCCAACGGTTCGGCGTCCGGCTCCGCAAGAAGCGTCACCGCGTCGGCCCCGCCGATGCGTTTGGCCTCCTCGTCGGAGAGCGACAACGTCACCGGGATCGTCCAGGGCAACCCGTTATCCAGGTGCATCGTGTCCAAGATGGACTGGTACTCCGCCTCTCCCTGGAAGCCGATGAGCGGCGAGAGCGCGCCAACGGCGAGCATCTCGAGGTCGGAGAGCTCGCGTGGGCTGACGACGATCTTCGGGAAGTGTCTCGACTCCTCGGCGAGCTTCTCGCGGTCGCGCTCGGACACCAGCAGGCCGACGAGCGTGCCTCCATGGGGCGCGATGGTCTGGTCGGTGCTCATGCGTCGGGTCCTCTCCGTCTCCGGGAACGTTCGCGGCGATCCAACGAGATTCGACTCGCGCGAAACGCCGGGGCAGCATAGCCGCGCGCGCCCCGGGCGGGCGAGGCGAGGGCCGGACCTATACTCTCGTCCCCGGCCGCCAGGAGGCTCTCGTGCCCGGAACCCTCCTGTCCGAGGAGGACGTCCACGACCTCAACGATCGATTCGAACGCGCCCACCCGCGCGAGGTCGTGGGCTGGGCGCTCGGGGAGTCCGGGCTGGACCGGATCGCCATCGCCTCCGCGTTCCAGGCCGAGGGGACGTGTGTCATGCACATGGCGTCGCGGATCCGGCCCGATGTACCGATCCTGTTCCTGGAGACCGGGTTCCACTTCGCGGAGACGCTGGCGTTCAAGGACGAGCTCACGGGGCGACTGGGGCTCGACGTGATCGAGCTGAGGGGCGATCACGACGTGGCGTCGCAGACGGCGGCGTTCGGCCCACGCCTGTACGAGCGGCATCCCGACCGGTGCTGCGAGATCAACAAGGTACGGCCGATGCTCGAGGCCCTTCGTGGGCTCGACGCCTGGATCACGGCCTTCCGGCGAGACTCCTCCCCCACCCGGTCGGCGAGCCCGATCGTGGACCGCTACGAGCTCGAGCCCGGGCGCTGGATGGTCAAGGTGAACCCCGTGGCGACCTGGAGCCGGCGCGAGGTCTGGGCGTACCTCCGGGAACACGACCTGCCACACAACCCGCTGTACGACCTGGGCTTTGCCTCGATCGGGTGTGCCCCCTGCACGCGGCTCCAGTCCCCCGGCGAACCCGAACGCGCCGGGCGATGGGCCGGGTTGTCCAAATGGGAGTGCGGGATCCAGGAAACGAACGCGTCCGCCTAACCGACCACCCAGAGCACCTCGCGCGCCAGACCCACTTCCAGGCGCAGGTGATCGCCAAGCGAGTCCCCGTCGACCTGCACGGGGAACGGCGTCGCGGAGGTCACGAGGACTCGGGACGCGTCGTGCACGTAGTCGATGTCGCGCCCGAGCACATGGCGGGCGGAACCGAACACCTGCCAGGCGACCCTCGGGATACTTCGACGGCGGAGCTTGCGTACCGACAAGACGTCGAGCCCCTCGTCCAGCGACGCCTCCGGAGTGACCCGCAGACCGCGGCCCCTGTAATACGTGTACGGATCGGTGCGGCCGACCATGACCGAGAGCGACGGCAGCGGCTCGCCGTCGTCGATCCGTACCTCGAGGTCGGCGCGCCGGCCCGCGTACCCGACGAGGAGCTCCCACGCCGCCGCGCGGAACGCGACGCGGTCGAACTTGGCCTTGGTCTTCGGGAACTTCTCGTCCAGCCGGCGCATCGCCGCCGCGTCCACTCCCGCGCCGCAGTTCACCGCGAAGTAGCGGCCGTCGGCCACGCCGAGGGAGAGCTTGAAGGCCTCGTCGTCGAGCGCCTTCGCGATCAACGTTCCGGTGGCCTCCACCGGATCGAGCGGCAGGCCGAGCGCGCGTACGAAGATGTTCGTCGCCCCGGCCGGGAGCGCCGCGATCGCGGTCTCGGTCCCGGCGAGCACGTTCACGATCTCGTTGACGGTCCCGTCGCCCGAGAACACGACCACGAGGTCGACGCCGTCGTCCACGGCCTGCAGGGCGAGCTCGGAGGCGTGGCCGCGCTCCTTCGTCTCCGCCACCTCGAGGCGGAAGTCTGCCGAGAGCGCCTTCTCGATCACCGCGAGGGTGCCCTTGGAGAAGGTCCGCGCGACCGGGTTGACCACGAGAAGGAGCCGCTGGAAGCGCATCGGGCGCTCAGTATGACAAAACCGTGAACGTCACGCGCCGCCCGAG
>DATHVC010000148.1:0-9355 GCA_035461565.1 Actinomycetota bacterium | reverse complement strand
TGCCGGAGAATCGGCGCCTGTTCGGAAGCATGACCGTTTCGGAGAACTTGGACCTGGGAGCGTTCCAGCGCAAGGACAAAGCGAAGGTCGCGGAGGACCGCGAGCGGATCCTCGAGACCTTCCCGCGGATCCGGGAGCGCCTCAAGCAGAAGGCCGGCACGCTGTCGGGCGGCGAGCAACAGATGGTGGCGATGGGCCGAGCGCTGATGGCCGATCCCAAGGTGCTCCTCATGGACGAGCCGTCGATGGGGCTCGCGCCGATCCTGGTCGAGCAGGTCTTCGAGATCATCCAGGCCATCCGGCGCCTCGGGCGAACGGTGTTCGTCGTGGAGCAGAACGCGAACATGGCGCTCTCGATCGCCGATCGTGGCTACGTGATCCAGACCGGGCAGGTGGTGCTGGCGGACACGGCGGCGAACCTGCTCCAGAACCCCCTGATGCGTGAGGCCTACCTCGGCGAGCTCTGAGTCCGTCCCCGTGATCGACGCGGGCGCGCTCGCCCGCCTGCTGCCGATGGAGTCGGCGATCGACGCGCTCCAGGAGGCTTTCGGCTCCGAGCGGCTGCCCGAGGCGCCGCTCCGATCCCAGGTCGAGACGGCCGCCGGCGCGTTGTTGTTGATGCCCGCGCACGGCGCCCAGGGCGTGGGAGTGAAGCTCGTGACGCTCACGGACGCAAACCCGGGCCGGGGGCGCCCGTACATCCATGCCGCCTACGTGTTGTTCGACGCCGAGTCGCAGGCGCCTCGGGCGCTCCTCGACGGCGCTGCCCTCACCGCGCTGCGGACGGCAGCGGTGAGTGGGCTCGCGACGCGGTTCCTGGCGCGATCGGATGCGCGACGTCTCGTGGTGTACGGGGCGGGCGTGCAGGCGCGGTCGCACCTGGACGCGATGCGAGCCGTCCGTCCGGTTGAGGAGGTTGTCGTGGTCTCGCGTGGTCACGCTCGGGCCGAGTCGCTCGTCGCCGAGGCAACCGCCGCGGGCCTGCGGGCCCGGCGTGGCGAACCCGGCTCCGAACGGGAGGCCGACCTCGTGTGCACGTGTACGACGAGCGCCACACCCATCGTCTCCGGCTCGGCGCTGGCGGACGGTGTCCACGTGAACGCCGTCGGCGCCTACACCACCTCGATGCGCGAGCTCGACGCCGAGGCGGTCCGGCGGGCCAAGGTGGTGGTGGAGACGCGCGAGGCGGCCGGAGCCGAAGCGGGCGATCTCGCGATGGCGATGGCCGACGGCGCGATCGGCCCGGACCACGTCCTGGCCGACCTGTCCGAGGTCGTCCGCGGCGCACCGGTCCGGACGTCGAACGCGGACGTGACGTTGTTCAAGTCGGTGGGCGTGGCGTTCGAGGACCTCGTCGTCGCCGCGGCCGCGGTGGAGCGAACGTGAGCCGGAGCGCCGACGTCGTCGTCGTCGGAGGCGGCGTGGTCGGCGCCAGCGCCGCCTATCACCTCGCGGCGGCGGGGGCCGGCCGGGTGCTGCTCCTCGAGCGCGAAGACCACCTGGCCGCCGGCTCCACGGGCGCGTGCGCCGGCGGGTTCCGCGGCCAGTTCTCGAGCGAGGTCAACATCCGGCTGTCCCTGGCGAGCGTGCCGATGATCACCGGGTTCACCGAGACGCACGGGCTGCCGCTGGACCTGGCGCGGGACGGGTACCTGTTCCTCGTCCGGGGCGAGGAGTTGTGGCGGGACTTCGTCGCCGCGAACGCGCTCCAGCGCTCGCTGGGGGTGCGGGCCGAGCTCCTCTCGCCGGAGGAGGCTGCGGAGCTCGCGCCCGGGATCTCGCTCGAGGGCGTGGTTGGGGCGACGTACGGACCGGACGATGGGATCGCCGATCCCTCGGGGTTGACGCAGGGCTACGCGACGCTGGCGCGCCGGGCAGGCGTCGAGATCGAGCTCGCGACGGCGGTGACGCGAGTGCTCGTCGACCGAGATGTGGTCGCCGGTGTCGAGACGGCCGCCGGGCAGATCCATTCGCCGGCGGTGGTGAATGCCGCCGGGCCGTGGGCCGGCCAGCTGGCGCGGACCGCCGGTGTCGAGCTGCCGCTGGAGCCGATCCCGCGTCACGTGCTCGTCACCGGGCCGTTCCCGGGTGTCCTCGAGCGGCGCACGTTGGTGATCGACGCGGCCTCGAGCTTCTACCTGCACCGCGAGGGCGCCGGCGTGCTGATGGGCATGGGGAGCCCCGGCGAAGGTGCGTCGTTCGACACGCGGCCGGACGAACGGTTCATGGCAGAGGAGCTCCTTCCGACCGCCGTGCGGGTCTTCCCGGCGCTCGAGGAGGCCTCGGTCGAACACTCCTGGGTGGGGTTGTACGAGATGACCCCGGACCGGCATCCCATCCTCGGGGAGGCCCCCGGCATGCGGGGGTTCTACCTGGCGAACGGCTTCAGCGGCCACGGGTTCCAGCACGCCCCGGTGGTCGGCAAGCTCCTGGCCGAGATGATCGTCGAGGGTGAGGCCCGAACCGTGGACGTCTCGAGCCTCGGCCTTGAGCGGTTCGAGTCGGGCGAGCTTGTCACCGAGGGTCACGTCGTTTGATCGACGCTTGGTGCCGGGGGCGGGATTCGAACCCGCACGCGCTTTCGCGCAATGGTGTTTGAGACCATCCTCTGTGCCAATTCGAGTACCCCGGCCTTGCCCTGATTGTACCGATCACGACTTCGATCCGATGAACGCGTCGAGCATGGCGACGCCCTCCTTGCGCGCGACGGAGATCGTGTTCCACTTGGAATCTCGGTGCGGGACGCCGATCCTGTCGCAGGCGTCGCGGAAGATCTCGAGGATGTCCGTGGACGTGTTGGTGAAGAAGTATCTCGGATAGGCGTACTTGCCCTTCCGGACTCGGTTCATCACGCGACAGCCGTCCGAGTGGATGAGCCCGCGCAGGTGTTGGCGCGGGTACCGGCTGACGATCTCGCATTGCCAGTCGGCCAGGCGGATTGGCCGCTGGTGTTTCATGCCAGGTCCATGTTGCGGGAAGACACACGGCCAATGGTTCCAGTAGCTCGAGATCGCGACACAGCCGCGCTCTTGGACAAGAGCGACCTTTGCGATATCGCCACCTCGGACCCGGGCGATCGCGTGGCGAGCCAACTCGATCAGGTGCCCGTATCGCGTGTCCTGAAAGATGCGCAGGCGGTAGGTGCGAGGATCGCGCGAGATGAAGCCGTCCCCCAGGTACAGCCCCAGGAGATACGCGTGGGCGGGCTCATCGAGGCGCTTCTCGCCACAGCGTGGGCACCACTGTCTGCCGGAAGGGAGCCCCGAGCCGTTTCGCGGTGTTGGCCGGCTGCCGGGCGGGCCGAGCGTCCGCCACTCGCGGATCGTGGTCCTGTTGATCTCCGTCGCCCTCGAGATCCGGCAGTCGTTCCAGCCCTGGGCGACCAAGCGGAGAACGTTGTCGACCTCATGGCGATCGTGCAGCGGAACCTCCTAACGTGTGTACGCGAACGTATCCCGAGGTACTGACACGCCGTCGGGACGGGTCGAACGCTTCGTAGACTCGCCGCTCGTTCGGAATCGAGGAGGACGCCGATCGCAACGGCCCGCACCATCGCGTTCGCCCTTCTGTTGGCGATCGTCGTCACCGCGTGTGAGACGGCGGCCCCGGCGGCGCCCGGGCCGGTGGCGAGCCCGGCGGCGAGCCCGGCGTCCACCAGCCAGTCCGCCTCTCCGGTGGCCACGCCGTCGCCCGCTCCGCCGCGCCCGGCCGTGGCGTTCCTGCAGGATCTGTCGCCCGAGGGCGCCCTCGAACCGCTGCTCCCGGTCTATCGAGCGGTGGAGCTCGCCCTCGCCGCGGTGTCCCTCGATCCCGAGGAGCCGCTGGAGGTCGAGCTGGTCGCGTTCGACACGGCCGGCGACCCGGACGTCGCGGCCGAGATCGCAGCGCAGATCGCGGAGGATCCTCGGTTCGTGGCGGCGATGGCCTCGCCCGAGCTGCCCGGTCAGTCCCATCTGATGGCGCGGCTCTCCAGGGATGGCGTGCCGGTCCTGAGCCTCTCGGGCCGAGGAAGCCCCCAAGGAGCGCCCGACGGCGCGTGGCTGCGCTTCGTGGCCCCGGTCCGGACGTTGGCCGGAGTGCTTGCCGGGACCGCGGGGGCCCTGCGCCGTGCCGACGACGGGATCTGCCTCGTCCGGGCTCCGTCGGACGGGACGGTGCTCGGCCGGGTGGCGAGGACGACTCTGCTTCCGACTCACGAGGTGACCGAGGTGGACGGCGCGGACGAGGTCCACGGGTGCGGCGTGGTCCTGTGGGCCGGCGGTGCGCTCGACGGGGCCGAGCTCGCCGCTGCGCTCTCCTCACGGCCTCATCCACCGGTCCTGGTGGGCGGTCCGGCCCTTCGCGATCCGCGATTCCTCACGCTTGCGGGTGACGCCCAGGCGGTGGCGGTGTGCTCCTGCGTGGACCTGTCCACCTCGCTCGAACTGGAGGCCCAGCGGTTCATCCAGGACTTCCAGACCGAATACGGGCGCCCGCCCGGGCCGTACGTGGTGGAAGCCTGGGACGCCGCCCGGCTCTTGCTCGCCGCCATGCGCGACGGCGGGCCGACTCGCTCGGCCGTCTGGGGCCGGATCGCCGGCCTTGGAGCGCTCGACGGCCTCGGCGGGCCGTATCGCTTCGAGGACGGCGAGCTGGCCGATCCCGCGTCGTTCGTCCGCGTCTACCGCGTTCGCGGGGGCCGCTGGCTGGAGGTGGCGGCTCCGCGCAACGCCTGAGCTCATTACGTTGCTGGGGCCTGGGGGCTGCTCTAGAGTGCGACGCGGATGGGCCTAACTGCCCGAGTCCGCGGGCCCGAGGAGGAGGAAACATGCGCGCGAGTTGGCTGAGGCAAGTGGTCGTCCTGCTGGCCGTCCTGGCGCTCGTGGCGGCCGCGTGCGGCGAAGACGAACCAACCGTCGAGCCGGGAGCGCCGACCGGTCCGACCGAGGAGACGGCGACCGGCCCCACCGGCGAGACCGAGACCGGCGACGACCTCCTGGCGAAGATCCAGGAGGACGGCGTCATCCGGGTCTCGACCGACGGGGCGTACCCGCCCCAGTCCGAGCTCAACGAGGAGACGGGCGGCTACGAGGGGTTCGACATCGACGTCGCCACCGAGATCGCCAACCGTCTCGGGGTCCGGGTCGAGTGGACGGAGCCCGCCTGGGAGGCGATCACGGCCGGCCACTGGAACGACCGCTGGGATATGAGCGTCGGCTCGATGACGGTCACGCCGGAGCGGGCCGAGGTGCTGCACTTCACGCCGGCCTACTACTTCTCACCGGCGTCCATCGCGGTGCACGAGGACAACACCACGATCACCGACCTCGCGAACGATCTGGACGGCAAGACCATCGGCGTGTGCGGGGGGTGCACGTACGACTTTTACCTCCAGGGAACGCTGGAGATCCCTGGCTACGAGTTCAACTTCGTCGTCGACGACCCGCGGATCGTGACCTACGACACGGACACGACCGCGATCCAGGACCTGGCGCTCGGCGACGGGGCCCGGCTGGACGCCGTCATGTCGGCGCTGCCGACGTTGGAGCGAGCGATCAACCGCGGACGGCCGATCAAGATCGTGGGGGATCCGCTATTCGGCGAGCCGCTGGCGGTCGCCATCGACCGCTCCTCGTCGCTGGACCCGACCAGCCTGGTGGATCGCGTGAGCCAGATCATCGAGGAGATGCACGCGGACGGCACGCTCACCGAGCTGTCGATGAAGTGGTACGGCACCGATCTGTCGGAGGAGCCGTCCATCTGACGCTCGACGCCGCGGAGAGACGGACATGAAGTCGGAGTCGGCGGGGGTTGGGGGAGCCCGGCCCCCTCGACCCCGGGCCGGGCGGATCGATCGACTGTCTCATGCGAGCGCCCGGATCCCGTTCCGAGCGAAGCTCGCGGGCGTCTGGGTTCTGATCTTCGTCGTCCTCGGCTTCTTCCTGTCGCTCATCGCGTTCGATTGGCCGTGGATCGGCGACCACTGGAGCTTCATTGCCCGAGGAATTGGTTACACGATCATCCTCGCCGTCGGGGCCATCCTACTGGCGATCGCCCACGCGCTCCTCGGGGCGCTCGGCCGGATCTCCCGCAACCCGATCGCGTTCGGCGTCTCCGGCTTCTACACGTCGTTCTTTCGGGGGACCCCGCTGATCCTGCAGCTCTTCATGATCCACTTCGCCTTACCGCAGATCGGCGCCGCGATCAGCTCGTCCGCCGCTCGCGCGCTCACGTTCGAGCCCGTCCAGTCGGGCATCCTGGGACTCGGCCTGAACTACGGCGCATACATGACCGAGATCTTCCGCGCCGGGATCCAGTCGGTCGGTCACGGCCAGAGCGAAGCGGCGGAGGCCCTCGGGATGACCTATCGGCAGAGGATGCGGCGCGTCATCCTGCCGCAGGCCGTGCGGGTCATCATCCCGCCGACCGGCAACGAGTTCATCGCCATGATGAAGGACACGGCGCTGGTCAGCTTCCTCGGCATCGCGGCCACGCAGGCCGAGATCTTCCGGCGCGCGCAGCTCCTCGGCCGCCGCGACTTCCGGATCCTCGAGGCGCTCCTCGTCGCGGCGGCCTTGTACTGGATCCTCACGACGATCTTCTCCTACTTCCAGGGGCGCCTGGAGCGTCGGCTGTCCAAGGGGTACGTCCGGGTGGGAGTGGCGCCGGCTCGCCCGAAGATGTTGTCGGTCGGGGGTGGCGGCGCGGCCGGGGTCGAGGCGGCGCTGCCCACGGCCGAGGAGCTCGCCGAGGGCGCCGGACCCGCGCCGCGCGCGTCGCCCTCCGACGAGGACGAATCGTGACGGCCTGGCGAACCGCCGAGGCCGTGGTCCGGGTCCAAGGGCTGCACAAGTACTTCGGCGACCTCGAGGTGCTGAGGGGCATCGACATGGAGGTCCACCGGGGCGAGGTCGTCGTCATCTTCGGACGGTCCGGTTCCGGGAAGAGCACGATGCTTCGGTGCGTGAACTTCCTCGAGGACCCCACGGCCGGCTCGATCGAGGTGGCGGGGATCCGGCTCGAGGGCGGCCACCGAACGCGTCACAAGCGGGAGCAGATCCGCCAGCTGCGCATCAGGACCGGCATGGTGTTCCAGGACTTCCTGCTTTTCCCCCACATGACATCCCTGGGCAACGTTATGGAGGGGCCGGTGACGGTGAAAAAGCGCCCCCAGGACGAGGCCCGAGGGCTCGCGATGCACTTCCTGGACCGCGTCGGACTCGCCGACAAGGCGGACGAATACCCCATCCGCCTGTCCGGCGGGCAGAAGCAGCGGGTTGCGATCGCCCGCGCCCTGGCGATGGAGCCGGAGGTCATGTTGTTCGACGAGCCGACGTCCGCGCTGGACCCCGAGCTCATCGGCGAGGTGCTCGAGGTCATGCGGTCGCTCGCCACCGAGCTCCACATGACGATGCTCGTGGTCACCCACGAGATGGGGTTCGCGCGCGAGGTCGCCCACCGCGTGGCGTTCTTCCACGAGGGGATCATCCTGGAGGAGGGGACCCCCGCGGAGGTGTTGTCGAACCCGCGCTCGCCCGAGACGAAGCGGTTCATCGACGCGGTGCTCTGACGAAGGGTTCGTTCGGAGACGAAGGGTCGGTTTCGGAGACGAAGGATCCGCGTGATCCGGGGCAAGGAATCCGGAGGAGGGATCCGCGGAACGAATCGACGGGTCGAGGAACCTTTGGAGCCGCTCACGCCTTCCCCATACGCGAGCGTTGTCTACTCGGTTCCCCGACCCGTCAAAAGGTGGCCCCAAGCGACCCGGCATCCCGGTCGGCCGACGCGCTGTCCGCATCCGGTGACCCGATCGCCGGGCTCACGCCCGTCGTTCGAACCACCGTTCTCGGAGGCGCTTCCTGCCTCCCGGTCCCTGCGGCCGCTTGGGACCGCGGCGAACAGTACCCAGGGGCCTTGGAGCGTGTCAACGCATCGACCGCCTTGCGCCGCAATGGGCACCAGACGATAGCGCAGCTAGTCCCTTGCGTCGCACTCGTGAAGAAAGAGTGACAAAGGGACGGATCGGTCGCGTCGGCGGATCGCGCTAGGATCACCCGACGTGACCCCCGTGGAACGCGAGCCACCGAAGCGTCTGTTCCTTCTCGACGGGCACAGCCTGAGCTACCGCGCGTTCTTCGCGTTGCCGACGAGCCTCGCGACGACGACGGGGCAGATCACGAACGCGGTGTACGGCTTCACGTCGATGTTGATCAAGCTCCTGACCGAGGAGCGACCGGACTTCATCGCCGTTGCCTTCGACGTCGGCAAGCCAACGCACCGTCTCGAGCGATACGCCGAATACAAGGCCGGCCGGGCCGAGACCCCGGATGAGTTCCGGCAGCAGCTCGGCCTCATCGTGGAGGTCCTCGAGACGCTGCGGATCCCGGTGATCGGCATCGAGGACCACGAGGCCGACGACGCCATCGCCACCCTGGCCGTCCGAGCTCGGGAGCAGGGGACGGAGGTCGTGATCGTCACCGCGGACCGCGACTTCTTCCAGCTCGTCCGCCCGGGGATCAGCGTGATGTTCAACGTCAAGGGCATCTCCGACATTCGCCGGTACGACGTCGAGGCCGTGACCGAGCGCTTCGGCCTGCCTCCCGAGAAGTACCTCGACTACGTCGCGTTGAAAGGCGACGCCTCCGACAACATCCCGGGCGTCCCGGGCGTCGGGGAGAAGACCGCATCCAGGCTCGTGCAGGAGTTCGGGTCGGTGGAGGAGCTGCTGCGGCGGACGGAAGAGCTCAAGGGGCGGTTGAAGGACTCGGTCGAGGCGGCGGGGGAGCAGCTGGTCCTGAACAAGGAGCTGGCCGAGCTGCGGCTGGACGTGGACGTCCCGGTCCGTCCGGAGGACTGCGTCATGGGGGAGTGGGACGTCGACGCCGTTCGGCGGCTGTTCACATCGCTCGAGTTCCGAACGCTCTTCGAACGCCTCGAGGAGGTCGGCCGCAGCGCCAAACCCGCCGTCGAGGTGGCCGAGCTCGACCTGCGCGAGGCCTCACCGTCTGAGGTGGCCTCCCTGCTGGCCTCCGACGCGCCGAAGGCGGTTCGGATCGACGCCGAGGCCGGCCGGATCGCCGGCGTGGCCGTCTCGGTGGGCGGTGGCCAGGCCGCCTATGCGGCGGTGATCGACCCCGCCCAGGTGGCCGAGGCGCTCGCCGGCGCCGCCCCGAAGTGGACCCACGACGCCAAGGACACCGAAACCGCGGCGCTCGAGTCCGACGGTGGGCTTGGTGGGGTCGAGTTCGACACGATGTTGGCGGCCTACGTGCTCGACCCCGCGGCGCCGAGCTACGCGCTCGGCGCGCTCTGCGAGACGTATCTCGGGACCGACGTCCTGGGTCCGACCGCCGAGCAGGCCGAAGGGGAGCTCTTC